>JBKPRE010000074.1:0-92356 GCA_046734435.1 Pseudomonadota bacterium
AGACGGCGCGGCCGGCCTCGAGGCCTTCACGCACTACATCCCCGATATCGTCATCACCGACTGGGCCATGCCGATCTTCGACGGCCTTGAGCTGATGCAGATGATCCGCCAGCCGGGGGCCAATGCGAACCCCTATGTGGCAATCATCATGCTGACCGGCCACTCGGAGAAGAAACGCGTGATGGCGGCGCGCGACGCCGGGGTGACCGAGTTTCTTGCCAAGCCGATTTCGGCCAAGGCCCTCTATCAGCGCATCATCAACGTGGTCGCCAATCCGCGCCCGTTCATCAAGACCAAGACCTATTTCGGGCCGGATCGCCGCCGCAACACGGCCTCGAACTACATCGGGCCGGAGCGGCGCAAGGGCGGCAAGGCCGACATCATTCGGCAGACTCCGTTGCTGGAAAAGGCACGCGCCCCGGTCTGACAAAGGCGGCAGGAATGTCCGGTTCAAAAGACAAGGCTGCGGTCGTCAACCACGGCGACCACGAGGTCATCGTGCCGCCGGAAAACAAGTTGCGTGCAGCCGTCTCGCAGACCTCTCACGACGACGATGGCGACGATCCCGTCGTTCGCGCCGAGAAGGCGCTTGCCGCCCTCTCGCCTGAATTCGGGGCCTGGATGGATTCAGAATGCGACCGGCTCGACGGCGCCCGCCGCGACATCCTGCGCGACGGATTTACCGATGCCAACAAAGAGGCCCTGTTCCGCGCTGCCCATGACATCAAGGGCGAAGCGGCGACGTTCGGCTTTCCGGCCGTGGCTTCGGCAGCCGAAAGCCTCTGCCGGCTCATCGAGCACGCGCCGGAACCGGAGCGCATTCCCTCAGCGCTGATTGATCAGCACGTCGATGCTGTGCGCGCAATTTACCGAGAATACGGACAGTCCGACGCGCAAAAGCTTGCCGCCACATTGACGAAGCGGTTGCGGGAGGTTGCCGACGATTTCCTGATCAACGAAAACCGAGATCGCCCCGACGTGCTCAGGCAGCTGAAGAGTCCGCCGATCGTTCCGCGATAAACTTCAGGCCGCAGCGAGCTGCTCCTGTTCGAAATTGTCGGCCTGCATGATGGATGCATCCGCGACCAGGTCGTCGCAGAACAACCGGGCCTCTTCACGCGCCGCTTCGACCGCAAATTGCCGCAGCAATGCGAGCAATGAGATGCTGTCCGCACCGCGTTCATTCGCGCAAGCGTTGAGGACCCGTTCGACGACCCGGCGTTTCAATCGCGCCGCTCCACCATGTTCGCCGACGAGCAAGCCGCCACGGATCGCCGCCAGCGCTTCGCGGAAAGCCGGATAGGCCGCATCGGGCAGCCCTGCCTTGCGGTAGAGTGCGCGAAAGCCGGAAATGTTCTTGTCATGGATATAGCCGGTCACGCGATCGATCGGCATGTCGGACAATTCCGCAAGCGCCTCTTCGAACAGAACGACGTTTCCAGACAGCAGCGCACGCAGCAGCATCCCCGCCGTCAACTGGCCGCTTTGGCGCAGGTGCTGGACCAGCGCCCCCACCTCCTCGTATGGCATGTCGGCCGCAAGCGCGACGGTGGCTTTCTCGCAGGCTTCCCGCGCCGCATATTCGGCGTGCTCGGGCCCCATCCATTGCCGCGCGGTGACAAAGCCCGCGAGCGTCTGCGACAGCTTTGAGAGTAAACCCTGGCGCATGGCCATCGACAGGTCGTCGCGGGCCATCATGGTTTCGCGGATTGGAGCGTGGTGGCCGAAGCGGTCGATGATGCGCTCCAATGAGAACGGCGCAATGTCGGCGTCCGGATTTTCAAGCAGCTCAAGACAGGCCTCCGGCCCGGCAACCTCGGCGATGGCGGCGGCAAGCGAGCGCGCAACATACGGGCGGGATGCGATCGCAACCTGAACGTCGGCCTGACCGGTCGCAATCAGATCGACGAGATCGTCTTCAAGCAGCAGCGGCGAATATGTCAGCACCGGCAATGCAACGTCGGCCTGATCGCCTGCCAAAGCATGAATGACAACCCGCGGCGCGTTTTCGTCGGAAGCGAGCGCCTCGGCAAGCGCTCGCCGCACCAGAGGCGACGAGTCATCGAGCAACATGATCATGGCGCCTTCAGCCGCCGCACGATCATCTGTCGAAAGATCGGAATAAAGGTACGCGCGTGCCAGGGCGGATGTTGCCTCCGCCCGCTCACCGGCTGGCGCCTGACGGACCCAATGCAGAAACTGACGAACAATCATGGCACTGTCGACGCTACCGAAGCCGGCCCCTTTTGGCGGCAATCATCAGCCTAACGAACGAGGCTTAACAAAGCGTTCACCATAGAAATTGAGCGCCCGTTAAGCATAAGGCTGCCGGTCAGGCCTTGTCGCCGAGCTTGCGCTCATTGGGCCGCATGTCGCTGAACAGGTCGAACACCTGCACCGACTGGGCGGCTTGCGGACCACCGCTGGGCGGCACGCCCCACAAAGTGGTCACGGTTGGCGCCAAAGGCTGACTCACCCGATCGGTGAACATCGATTGGAAGGACGGCCGCCGCGCCGGCGGTGGTGGCAATTGCTCGCTGGCACGCGCGAGCGCCTGCGTCGTCCCCGCCGTATCGGGCGTCGGGGCTCGCGCGGGTGGAGTCGGGATTGGTGCCGGTGGGATTGGCGGTGCTGCGGAGGCCACGCGCATGGCGCTCGCCGGCACAGCCTTTACAGGCCGCGCGGCAACCGTCACCGCCGGCGGCAAAGGCGGCGCACCGCCGGATCGAGTCACAGCCGGCTGATTTACGCCGCGCTGCGCGAACGCCACCGTCCGCGCTGAATCAAAAAGGCTTGTGAGCTTGCCGTAGACTTCGCCCACGCTGCGGGCGCGACCGTGATCATAAAAAATGTTGTGATTGGCCGCGGCAGCGTGCGGAAACATGGCCGCAGCATTCGCCTGTGGCCGGCTGGCTGCCCCGTTGATCAATTTGCCCGCGCCATCGGCCCCCAGAAAATGCGCGATATAGAGTTCACCATTGGTCGGCTGCCGGCCGATGCTTGCACCAACCAAAGCGGCATTGTTGCGCGTCAACGCGCCCGCCAGCATTGCGCTCGCCTGCGGGTCTGTACGCAGGCGCAGAATGGCCGCCCGCATGGCAGGATCGGCAACCTCATAGTGACCGTCCGGCGCACGCGTGATGGCATCGGCATATTGGCTGAGACCAAGCGCGGCCCCATCCTGTTTCATGGTGCCGAGCCACGTCTGGTCAATAAACTGATAGAGGCCCTTCGCTGACGAGGTCGACGCTTGCGCCGAAGGGTTGAGATTCGACTCGATCTTCGCCGTCGTCAGCAGATACTCGAAGCTGATCCCGGTCGACTGGGCGGCCTGTCGGATCGCTCCAGTAATTTGCGGTGCCGCGCTGGCATGAGCCGGATTGACGGCCATCGGGTTGCGCCTGATTGAAACTCGGTTGTATGGGCGACTGACGCGACGCACCGGCTCTCGCGGGCCTGCCGACCATGGGGAATTATGGTAAACGGATGGTTAATAGGTCCCACAGACGGCCGACTACTACGAAGGGTCTTGGAGGATACTGATGGTTGGAACGATCGAGCGGCATAAACGCGGCGGCCTCTATTTCGAGGACTTCGAGGTCGGCAAGACCTATGAACACCGCTACACGCGCACGGTCACGCAGATGGACAATATGCTGTTCTCGAACATGACGCTCAATCCGCAGCCGCTGCATATCGACCGGCATTTCTGCGAGACCGAGACCGAATGGGGCCAACCGCTCATGAATTCCTTATTCACGCTCGGTCTCATGATCGGCATCCAAGTCTCTGATATGACAGTCGGTACCACGATCGCCAACCTCGGCATGACCGATGTGAAGTTTCCCAATCCGCTCTTTGAAGGCGACACCATCCACTGCACGACGCAAGTCGTGAGCAAGCGCGAGTCGAAGTCGCGCCGCGGCGCGGGAATCGTCGAATTTCACCACAAGGCTTTCAAACAGGACGGTACCCTTGTCGCGGAATGTCACCGCCAGGCCTTCATGCGGATGCGGCCGAAATAAAAAAGGCCCGGCAACCAGCCGGGCCTGAAGTTACTCTGGCGGGGTTCGTTTCGCGTCAAATGCCGCGGCCGTAGTAGCCGCACCAGCGGTGAATGTTCCACTCGAGGTTCTGCTCGTAACCCGCGAGCGTTGCATATTTCTGCACACGCACTTCTTTCGTCGCGGGGTCGAAGCATTTTCCGGCATCCGAGGCTTTTTTCACTTCGGTGGCCATATCGGTCATGAAGGCAATCTGTTCCTCCATGTCCTTCCTGGTGCCAAGCCGGCCGCCCGGTCCGGGATGGCCCGGGATCATGCGCTCCCATCCGAGGGCGAGCGTGCGCTTCAACGACGCTTCCCATTCCGTCGGATAAGAGTCATTCACGGCAAGGCGTGAGGGCACGGCGCCAAGCGAGTTGAAGTCGACGGCGAACAGGATCTTTTCTTTCGGCAGCAGCATCACGATCGACGAGTCCGAATGATTGCGGCCGGTATATACGAGGTCGAGCGTCGTTCCACCGAGCTTGATCGTGTGCTTGCCGTCCACCACCTGGTCAGGCACGACGACATCCACGCCTTTGAGCTGGGCCAGCCGTTCTTTCGCGCGACGATGCGCGACGACGGTCGCCCCTTCGTCCTTGAACACTTTGCCGCCGGCAATGTGGTCGTAGTGATGATGGCTGTAGATCAGGTACTTGACCGGTGCCTTGGTGATCTTGCGGATCTCGTCCAGATAAGTTTTCGCCGCTTGCGGACGACCATAACTGATCGGATCGGTGACGATCACGCCGGCGGGCGTGACGACGAACATCGCCTGATGATTTTGATAGCGGAAGATATAGACATTGTCGGTGCCGTCGACCTTGGTGGTTGCAAACATCGGCTGTTGAGCCGGCGCTTGCGCCATTGCGGTTGTGGCACAACCGGCCGTGAAGATGGCTACCGAGAGCGCTAGAAGCCTGCTGTTCACTGGGTGATACCTCCCCCGACCCAAACCCCGTAGAGCAGGACTAATTCCTGCGCCAAAAACGCGCACCTGAGCGGTATTTCGGGTAAGTTCAAAAAAGCTCAGCAAGGACCGGCACATGCGCTCTCTTCTTTTCGTTCCAGCCGATGGGGGCCCCAAGCTCGACAAGGCACTGGCGAGCGGGGCCGATGCGGTCATTGTCGATCTGGAGGATTCGATCGTCCTGGAACGCAAGCCGGCTGCCCGAACCGCCGCGCTGGAATTCCTCAAGCGGGCCGGGGCCGCCAGGCAGCGCCCCCGCCTGCTCGTGCGCATCAATGGTCTCGAGACGGGCATGACCGACGCCGATCTCGATGCAGTTGTCGTCGGCCGGCCGGACGCGGTGGTCTTTCCGAAGGCCGAAGGCGGACCGAGCGTCGTTCATCTCGACGCAAAGCTCACCGCCCGTGAAGCCGTAGCCGGAGTGCCCGAAGGGCAGATCAAGATTCTGGCACAGGCCGTTGAATCGGCGGCGGGCCTTTTTGCCGCCGGTAATTTCCGCAACCCGAGCCCGCGCCTGATCGGACTGACGTGGGGCCCGGAAGATCTTTCAGCCGAGCTGGGTGCCGAGACAAATCGAGATACACAGGGAGAGCTGACCGAGCCCTATCGTCTTGCGCGCTCCATGTGCCTGTACGCGGCAGCCGCGGCGAAAGTGCCGGCCATCGAAACCGTCTACGTCGATTTCCGCAATACGGACGGCTTGCGACGCGATACCGAAGCCGCGCGCCGTGATGGCTTCACCGGGCGCCTGGCCATTCACCCGGCTCAAGTGCCGGTGATCAACGACGTGTTCACCCCCACCGCCGCACAGATCGCAAAGGCCAAGGCCGTGGTTGCAGCTTTTGCGGCGCAGCCCGGTGCCGGTGCGGTCGGCATCGACGGGAAGATGTACGACCGCCCTCACCTGGCCCGTGCCCAGGCCTTGTTGGCGAGCGTGAAGGGCTGAAGGGCGAGCTACTTGTATACTTTTTTCGGATCGAAGCGCTTTTCCGCGTCGCGGAATTCGAGCGTGACCGCGCCCGCTTTGCGCAAAGGAACAGCGCGGTAGAAGCACGAGCGCCGGCCGGTATGGCAAGCGCCCTCGCCCACCTGCTCGACCTTCAGCCAAAGTGCATCCTGGTCACAGTCCACGCGCAGTTCGACGACGCGCTGCATATGCCCGGACGTCTCGCCTTTTCTCCAGAGGGTCTTGCGTGAGCGGCTGTAGTACCAGGCCTCGCCGCTCGCGACGGTTTTCCTGATGGCCTCGTCATTCATGTGAGCAACCATCAGCACGTCGCCCGATTTGGCATCCGTGACAACCGCGGTGACAAGCCCGTCGGCGTCGAACTTCGGTGTGAAGGCCAGGCCTTCCTCGATGTCTGCCGCTTTAGTGGTCATGGGAAATGGGCGCCAACTATCACGTCATCATGAATTGCCGGGCCAGGCCCGCCAACCACTTCGTACGACGCTGAATACTAACGCGCTGCTACCGCTGGGCGCCGCGCAGCATCGTCATGAATCGCACCTGCTCGGTGGCATCATCGCGGAATGCGCCGGCAAAATGCGTCGTCACCGTCAGTGCGCCCTGTTTTTCCACGCCACGCAGCGACATGCACATATGCTCGGCTTCGATCATGACCGCAACACCACGCGGTTTCAGAATCTCGTCGATCGCAGTCGCAATCTGCGAGGTGAGATGCTCTTGCGTCTGCAACCGACGCGCATAAACGTCGACCAGGCGAGCGAGCTTCGACAGGCCCACGACACGATCGGTCGGCATGTAAGCGACATGTGCCTTGCCGTAGAACGGCATCATGTGATGCTCGCAATGCGAATTGAATCCGATGTCGCGCACCAGGACAAAATCATCGTAGCCGCCAGTCTCGCTGAATGTTCGGTCGAGAACCTCGACGGGGCACTCGCGATAGCCCTGGAAGATTTCGTCGTAAGCGCCGACAACCCGCCTCGGCGTGTCGAGCAGGCCTTCGCGTGCCGGATCATCGCCGGCATAAGCGATGAGAGTGCGCACGGCGGCTTCTGCCTGCTCGCGCGACGGGCGTGGTTCGACCGGCGCGGGTGCGGCCCGCACGTGATCCGACAGGCCCTGCTTTGGCCACGGCTTAACGTTTGTATTCTTTGCGTCCATGACGGGTCTCTCCGTTCGACCGGCGCTCGCCCGTGAAGGCAGCGCCGGATGTGTCACCGGGGTGGCCGCGTCAGTTGTTGCCTGGCTGTTCAAGCCAAAGCATCTGGACGCCGCATTCCCATTTCACATGGCTTGCACCATGCTGGCGCGCAGAACCCCTTCTCGCGCCATCGGGTCAGTCCCTATATATTCTTTTACGCGACCGAGGCAATCCGCCGGCGTTGGATATTCGGTAGATCACCCATGCTTAATGACGTTTACAACGCCCGAATCCTCGACCTTGCGGGCAACATCCCCCGTTTGGGCCGGCTACCCGCGCCCGACGCGACGGCGACTGCCCATTCAAAGCTTTGTGGATCCACGGTCACGGTGGACCTGAAAGTCAGCGACGGCGCGGTGAGCGACTTCGCCCATGACGTGAAAGCGTGCGCGCTTGGCCAGGCATCATCTTCCATCATGGCGCGGAATGTCATCGGGGCAAAACCTGCAGAACTGCGCGAACTGCGCGAAACGGTCCGCAGGATGCTAAAAGAAAACGGACCCCCGCCAGCCGGCAAATGGGCGGATATTGCCGTGCTCGAACCGGTACGGGACTACAAGGCGCGCCACGCCTCGACCATGCTCACCTTTGATGCCGTGGTGTCTGCCCTGGATCAGATCGAGGCGAAGTCGGCCACCAAACGAACGCAGGCCGCCGAGTAGTTACTTCGCTGCAGCCAAACCGCCGGTTTTTGCCCGCGGCAACTCAGCCCGGTCGTTGGCCGGCTTTCGGCACCCTGACGAGAGACGCGGCAAATTCTGTGAGGCGCCGGTATTGCCGAGGCGAATTCCGGTAACGAGTTGAGCACTGTGCGTCTTGATCACCATTGAGTGGCTGCCCATTGCAGCAAAGGCACCGATCAGCGTTGAGGGAACGCGTGCCGATGCGTGGGTCAAAAGTTGGTCCGGTTCACTGCGTCGCTCGCTCGAGACGATTTTCAATACCGCCGAATTGCTGCCGACACGCAGGGTGATCGAGTCAATCGCTGCTGGAAGCGATGTCTGTTCTCCGCGATGCCGGCGTTCAACATAGCTGACGTCGTAGCTGTCGGCGCCCGGGCTACAGGCCACAACTAAATCAAAAGAGCCGATCTCTTCGCCTTCGACGGTGAGTGGATGACGGCGCGCAAGTGTTACCAAGCCGGCGCGATCCACGAGCGACCACCTTTGCTCGCTAATCGAGGTCGCCTGCAAACCGCTTGTCGCCCGGGGAGCCGGCTGCGGCACCAGCGCGGGCGAAGAAGCCGCGACGGTCGCAGCGGCGGCCGGAACGTCGGCATCTTCCGTCGTCAACTTGGTAAGCTTGAGCTCGTCGCGCGTCATCGCGTGCATCGGCTCCCAGGGCGGGATCCGCAGCGCGACTTCGAGCAGATCGGCAGAGGCACCCATGTCGGCGGTATAGCGCGCCAGCCGTCCGATATCGCGCTGCACCAGCACGAGATCCTCCGCTGAATAGCCGGCGGCGGTTGGATCTTCGCGGCGATCGCCAAGCCAAATCTGATGCACCATCACCCGCGACTCCGCCGGCACTGTCCGGCGTACGCCACCAAGCAGCACAAATGCGCACATCGACTCGCAATCAGCTTCTGGTGAGACCTTCACGCGCGGCTTGTCCTCGCTGTCCGCAGCAATATCGACAAGGCTGCCGACCGTGGTCGCGAGCTTGAGCTTGCGAAATTCCCGCCCGAGAGCGATCGCGCCATGCACTGACCCGCCGTCCGAATTCAGGACGACGGTCGCGCCGGCGACGTCGTGGTTTTGCACAAACTGAAGAAAATGACGCGGAGTGTCAGCGGTGATCGCACCGGATGCAGCGATGAAGGTCTTGCAGTTGTCGCCGCAGACTTCCGCCGGCCCCTGCACGCGCATTTCAAAGCGCATCGGCAGCGACCGATCGGACGCATGGAGAGAAGCCGGCAGCAAAGCCAGTGGCGCCGCCAAAGCGAGCGCAGCGATCAAGACTGATCGGTTCATTCTACCCCTGTCTCGCCACCAAGCCCGTCTTCTGGCGTGGTTTGTCCACGTTCTGGCTGGGCTTTGGCGGCGCTAAATACCCCCGCGCGCCTACGTCTTAGTGCACTTGCGAGATTCGGGTCTAGTGTAAAAAAGTCGCTATACCCCCGGAAAGGCGAGAAGTTCCATTGGCTTGGGTGCGCCAATGGAACTTCGAGCTCGAACCGGCCAATCTAAACTTCCCCTGGAACTTGAATGGTCTTCAATACAACCCATCAGGTACTTGCCCGATTGCCGCGGCTGGCTGGGCGCGGCCTTGTTGTCGTCTATCGGGTCACGCTGTCCCCTTTGATCGGGCCGCGCTGCCGCCATTTACCGAGCTGCTCGGAATACGCCGACGAAGCCATTAACCGCTTCGGCCTGTGGGCAGGTGGCTGGATGGCTCTGGCTCGCATTCTGCGATGCCATCCGTGGGGCACGTCGGGACTTGATTTCGTGCCGGCGGTCCTGCCCCAACAGTCCCGTTGGTATCTGCCCTGGCGTTACGGACGCTGGCGCCGCGCCCACGACACCCCGCCCAACTAGTTGCGCGGCGCGATTCGGCTGCTATATCGAGTTCCACGCTTACCTGCATTCGTAGGCAGCGAGTGAGCACAGGAGACAATGATGGTCGCGCTGACCTTCCCCGACGGCGCACGCCGCGAATACCCCTCAGGCACAACCGGTCTCGACATCGCCAAAGGCATCTCGCCCTCTTTGGCCAAACGCACGGTGGCCATGGCACTCGACGGTACGCTCGCCGACCTCACCGATCCGATCGATCGCGACGCCAGGATCGAATTCATCTCGCGCGAAGACCCGCGCGCACTCGAGCTCGTCCGGCATGACGCCGCGCACGTGCTCGCCGAAGCCGTGCAGACGCTCTGGCCCGGAACGCAAGTCACCATCGGTCCTGTGATCGAGAACGGCTTCTACTACGACTTCTTCCGCAACCAGCCCTTCACGCCGGAAGATCTGCCGGTCATCGAAAAGAAAATGCGAGAGATTATTGCGCGCGACAAACCCTTCACTAAGGAAGTGTGGACGCGTGAGAAAGCGAAGAAAACTTTCCGCGACATGGGCGAGGCCTTCAAGGTCGAACTGATCGACGCCATCCCCGCCGACCAGCAAATCAAGATCTACAAGCAAGGCGACTGGTTCGACCTCTGTCGCGGCCCGCATATGACGTCGGTCGGCAAGGTCGGCAATGCATTCAAGTTAATGAAGGTCGCCGGTGCGTATTGGCGCGGCGATTCCAATAATCCGATGCTTACCCGCATCTACGGCACGGCCTTTGCGAAGCAGGACGAGCTCGACACTTATCTTCATCAACTCGAGGAAGCCGAGAAGCGCGACCACCGAAAACTAGGCCGCGAAATGGACCTCTTCCATTTCCAGGAAGAGGGTCCGGGCGCGGTGTTCTGGCACGCCAACGGCTGGACGATTTTCCAGGAGATCGTCGCCTATATGCGGCGGCGACTGAAGGGCGACTACCAGGAGGTCAATGCTCCGCAACTGCTCGACAAATCACTATGGGAGACTTCTGGCCACTGGGGCTGGTTCCGCGAAAACATGTTTCAGGCGACCTCAGCGGGCGAGGAGACCGAGGATGAGCGCATCTTCGCGATCAAGCCGATGAATTGCCCCGGCCACATCCAGATCTTCAAGCACGGTCTTAAGTCCTATCGCGATCTGCCTCTGCGGCTGGCGGAATTTGGCGCCGTGCACCGCTATGAGCCATCGGGCGCCCTGCATGGCCTCCTGCGCGTTCGCGGCTTCACGCAGGACGACGCGCACGTGTTCTGCATGGAAGAGCAGATGGCCGACGAGTGCCTGAAGATCAACGATCTGATCCTGTCGACTTACGCCGATTTCGGCTTCACTGGCGACCTCACGGTGAAGCTCTCCACGCGCCCGGAAAAACGCGTCGGATCCGACGAGGCTTGGGATCACGCCGAAGACATCATGCGCGACGTGCTCAAGCGTATCGAGGCTCAGGGCCATAATCAGCGCATCAAGACCGCGATCAACCCCGGCGAAGGCGCTTTCTACGGGCCAAAATTCGAATATGTGCTGCGCGATGCTATCGGCCGCGACTGGCAATGCGGCACCACCCAAGTCGACTTCAATCTGCCGGAGCGCTTCGAGGCCTTCTACATCGCGGCCGACGGTTCGAAGAAAACGCCGGTCATGATCCACCGCGCCATCTGCGGATCCATGGAGCGCTTCCTCGGCGTCCTGCTCGAGCACTACGCTGGCCACCTGCCGCTATGGCTCTCGCCTAAACAGGCCGTAATCGCCACCATTACGTCCGATGCCGACGACTATGCGCGCGACGCAACGATTGCCGCTCGCAAGGCCGGACTCCGGGCCGACTCCGATCTCCGAAACGAGAAGATCAACTACAAAGTGCGCGAGCACTCTCTCGCCAAGGTCCCTGTTTTGCTGGTGGTCGGCAAGAAGGAAGCGGCCGATCATACGGTGTCCATCCGGCGCCTTGGTAAGGACAGCCAGGAGGTGATGTCGCTCGAAGCAGCGCTCAAGTCGCTTGCAGAAGAAGCGATGCCGCCTGACCAACGGCGGACCAAAAAGTAGTCGGTCGGGTCTGTGACGAGATCGCTCGTTCAGCGTCCGCCGGCCGCCCGCGCGAGCGGCATCGTATCGGCGCTGCCCGGGGGATGGTCGAGCATGCGCAGAAACCGCCCCGCCCAATGGCTGAGATCGTTGCGCACGAGCATCTTGAAATTGGCGGCATGCCGCTGACGACGTTCGTCCAAGGGCATCGACAATGCGCGATTGATGGCGTTGCCGACACCTTCCGGATCGTACGGATTGACCAGCAGGGCGGCCGCGCATTCGTGCGCCGCGCCTGCAAACCGTGAGAGGATGAGCACACCCGGATCGTCCGCATTTTGCGCGGCCACAAATTCTTTCGCGACCAGGTTCATGCCATCGCGCAACGGCGTCACCAATCCGGCGCGGGCGGCACGGTAAAGTCCCGCGAGCGCCGTGCGGCTATGCGCCTTGTTGATGTACCGCACCGGCGTCCATGATGCCTCGCCGTATGCGCCGTTGATGCGACCCACCGCCTCCCCGACCGCTCGGCCCATGTCGGCATATTCTGGAATGCCAGTCCGGCTGCGCGGTGTGATCTGGAGGTAAGTGACCTTGCCGCGCCAGTCGGGAAAATTGGCAAGAAAGCGTTCGAACGCACTCATGCGTTCGGGGATGCCCTTGCTGTAGTCGAGCCGATCAACCCCGATGATCATGGCGCGGCCGGACAGGCTATCCAGCACCTCACGGACGAAATGCGTTTCAACGGCGCGGCGGGCGAGCCGTGCGAAGGCCTCAGTCTCCACACCGACGGGAAAGGTGCCGATCTGCACCACACGATTGCCGAAGTGAAAGCTATTGCCGCTTGCCCAGGGCAACCCGCATTCGTTGGCGATGTAGCGGGAGAAATTGGCGGCATCAACCTCCGTCTGGAATCCGACCAGGTCGTAATGGCACAGCGCGGGAATAAGCTGGTCGTGATTTGGCAACGCGGTGAGAATTTCCGGCGGCGGAAACGGAATATGAATGAAGAAGCCGATCTTGTTGTTGCGGCCGCGATCACGCAGCGCCTTCGCCAACGGAATCAAATGGTAGTCATGGACCCAGATGACATCGTCGGGCTGCAGCAACGATTCAAGTTGCATGGCGAAATATTGGTTGACCCGGAAATAGCCGCCGAGATCGCGCCGGGTGAACTCCGCTAGATCAAGCCGATAATGCAGGATCGGCCACAGCACCCGATTGGCAAAGCCGTTATAAAATTCCTGATAGTCATCTTTGCTCAGGTCAACTGTCGCGTACGTTATATTGTCGTGTGCGACGGACTTGACGGCCCGTGGTGTATTTTCGGCGACGCGGCCGCTCCAGCCAAACCAAAGACCGCCATGTCTCTTGAGAGCCGGGCGGATCGCCACCTCGAGCCCGCCGGCCCGTGCCGCTCGATCAGGCACACCAACCCTATTTGAGACTACGACGAGCCGCGCCAATACCGGTCTCCCCAGCTTCGCGACAGCTTGATTGCCGTCAATATCAATCCTGACATCGAATAGGTCTGCGGAAAATTCCCCCACAATTTTCCGGTCACCGGATGTACGTCCTCCGACAAAAGGCCGTATCGATTTCGCATTCGAAGCGCGTCGACGAACATGTCGCGCGCCTCGTCCCGCCGCCCGATTTCCCACAATGCATCGACCAGCCAGAACCGGCAAATCAAAAAAGCCGATTCCGGCAGGCCAAAATCATCAGCAGCGACATACCTCATAACGTGAAACCCGCGCCGAAGTTCAAGTCCGATGGCCTCGACGGTTGCGATAAACCGTGGGTCCTCAGGCGATACCAGGCCAAGCTCGGCAAGCAGGAGCGCGCTGGCGTCGAGATCTTCGCTTTCAAATGCGGCAGAAAACGCCTTGCGTTTGGGGCTCCAGGCGCGCTTGAGCACCTCCTCTCCGATGCGTTCGGCAATACCGGCCCAATGGTTGGCGCGTTCGGGGAGATCAAGGTGGTTCGCGATGGCTGCGAGACGTTGACAGCCTGCCCAGCACATTGCGGCCGAATGGGTGTGCACGCGCATGCGTCCACGGTATTCCCAGATGCCGGCATCGGGCTTGAGCGCGAGCTTCGCTGCGTGCTCGCCGAGTGGCTCGATGGTGTGAAAGAGCGATGCATCGCCCGGCCGAGGCAGCCTGCGGTCAAAGAATATTGGTGTCGCGGCCATGATGATGCTGCCGTAGACATCGTGCTGACTCTGATTGACTGCCGCATTGCCGATGCGCACGGGTCCATCGCCGCCATAACCGCTGAGCGCAGGCGCGGTGCGCTCCTCGAGGGAGTCCGTATGCACGACACCGTAGAGCGGACGCACCTCATCCAGCCGCCCAGCCGAGACACTCAGGATGTACGATATGAAGTCTTCCATCGTGCGCGTCGCACCGATGCGGTTCAACGCGCGAACGACGAAAAACGCGTCACGCATCCAGCAAAAGCGGTAGTCCCAGTTGCGGCCCGATTTCGGCACTTCAGGGATTGAAGTCGTGAGCGCAGCCACGATCGCACCCGTCTCCTCGTAGCTGCACAGCTTGAGCGTGATGCCGGCGCGGATGATTTCGTCCTGCCAGTCGATCGAGAACGCAAGCCGCCTCACCCATTCAAGCCAATAGTCACGCGTGCGTTCGCAAAAATCGCGGCAGGTCGTTTCGAGCGAGCCCTCGAATGGCTCGTCCGTGCCGAAGACCATGTGCACCGGCCGAGTCAAGATGAACGAAGCTTCGTTCTCGACATAAGAGAGCGGCGCGTCAGTCGTCAGCCTTACCGGCACGTCGTCGCGCCAATAACGGATATGATTGCTGCCTGACGACCGCGATGCGACCGGCTCGCCGTAGCGATGTGTCGTGCGAAAACGAATGATGATGCGCGGCATCCCTCCGATCGGCTCGATGATGCGGATGATCTGCGGTGGCCGAAACGTGCGCCCGTAAATCTGGAAGCGCGGGGCAAAGTCGGTGATGCGCACGCCGGCGCCCTTGTCGTCGATCAGTTCGGTCACCACGATCGCGGTGTTGCGAACATAGTTTGAGCGAACCACGGCCTGCCCTTCGAGCACGACGTCGGTGAATCCCTTGTCATCGCCTCCCGAAAGCAACCGGCAGAACACCGGATCCCCGTCATAACGCGGCAGACACCACCACACGATCCGCGACGAGGGCTCGAGCAATGCGGCGGTGCGGCCATTCCCGATGACCGCGAGGTCAAGCCCGTAGTCGGTCATACGCGCGCCCGCCCTTTTGTGGCCAGCGAATCCAGCGCGCTGCGCACCTGCTCCGGATCCTTGAAAACTCCGGCGAGCCCCGGGAAATATCGAGAAACCCCAAAACCTTTTCCGCCGATCTCGGGCAAGACTTCGAATACCGACTCATCAGTAACATCGTCGCCGATGAACACCGGCATGCGCCCCCTGAATGGCGCATGCGTCATCAGCTTGCGAATGCTCTCTCCTTTACTGATTCCCGGCCGTTTGACCTCGAACATCGCCTTGCCGAGCAGCAGCTCGGTCGGCTCGGCCGGGAATGCCGTGCGTGCGGCCGCGATGTGACGGCGCAACTGCTCGGCATGCTTCGGTGCCTTCCGGTAGTGCAGCGCGAGTGAATGGTCCTTGTCCTCGATGACGATGCCCGGCCCGATATCGACGGCGGCCGCAAGCCTGCGGCGCAAATCAATTGGCAACGGCGTCGCCCAGTAAAAGATCTCGCCGTCATTAACGCGAATCTCAGCACCGTGACCGCCGATCGAGGGCAGCACGAGCGGAGAAAACAGTCGATCAAGATCACAGACACGCCGGCCGCTCACCAATGCGACCGCACCATCCGCCAATTCGTGCAGCGTTGCGAGCGACCGGAGCAATGCGTCCGAGACGTGCACCTCGTCCGGTGACGGGCCGATATCGACAATTGTGCCGTCCACATCGAGAAGCAGAGCGATCTTTTTCAAATCCAGACCAGAAAAAACGTCCATGACGGGGTCATTAGCAATTATCTGCACAACTATAATTCCGTCCGATGCAAGAAAGTTCGATGGACCGCGCGGTCCTAGCGGGCCCGCACCTCGACATCGCCGTCGACGCCGGTAACGACCTTGAATTCGCGCTCGTAGACCTTTCCTTCATTGCGCGCGATCGCGCGATATTCGCCCTCGGCCAAAATGACGCGTGGAAATGCGCCGATCGATTCCTTGATCACGTCGCCGCCCGGTGTAAGCACCGACCAGGCGGTGTTGGCGAGCGCCTCACCACCCTGATCGGTAACCAGTTTCAGCGTGATGGCGGCGGCGCGATGCGTGACGGTGATGTCAGTAAGCTTTCCAGCCTGCACACGAATATCGGAACGGACAACCGAATTGGCATCGCCGTAATTCGATACGATATAATAAGTGCCCTCAGGCACGACCACGACATCGCTGGTCATTACGTGCTCGGCGATCGGCCGCCGGTCACCCGCTTCAAACTGGCTACCCTTGTAGACGTCAAACGAAATCTGCCCGGCTGGGATGCGAACGTCGCCCACCTTGCCTTCGATGCGCAACCCACCCGCTGGAAGCTCGAACTCCTCGCGGACGCTTGATGCGCGCAATTCGACCGGCTTGACCGCGGTCGCAAGCCCGAAGCCAACGTGGACAATGTAGGCGCCGGCGGGAAGTACCAGTGTCGGCGCCGCCGATTTGTCTTCCTTCACCAGTTTGAAGTTGCCATTCGCCTCCGGCTTCGCGTTATAGACGCGCCACGTCAGCCCGCCGCCGATCGGCTGCGCGTCCTTGCCGAAACGTGCGCTTAACGCCAACGCAACCTGCCCTGCCGGAATTGGGGGAATCGATGCAGTGGTTGGAGGAGGCGCGTTGTGAATCGGCGCGGGCGGCGACGGCGGGAGGCTGCTCGGCCCGAAGATATCAGTGCGCGTCGACGGCGACGGCGAGATCAGCCCTGTCGACGGCACCGCGGAAAACAGCGAATTCTGCGCAGGCGCTTGGGCCTGTGCAGGCAGTAGATCGCTCGCAACCAGAGCCAGAATCAGCCCGAGCGCCGGCCGTAGCCGGCCGCAAACGGCGGCGGTTGCGGGTGTCCTGTTCATGACGCCTGATGTTTTCGGCTCAAATCGAGGCGATTTCAAGCCGATTGGCCGCATGTTTGTGACCTCGTTAACGCCATGCTAGTCGCAACACCGCAATTTCCGAAAGGTCGACAATGCCTGACGCTCTTGATCTCCTGAAAACCCGCCGTTCGGTCAAGCCGATGGAATTGGAGGGGCCGGCACCAGCACCATCCGAGATCGACACGCTGCTGAAAATCGCTTCGCGGGTCCCCGATCATGGCAAGCTCGCGCCTTGGCGATTCATCGTGTTCGAAGGCAATGCACGTGCCGTCGCAGGAGACGCAATCGCGGCCGCGTATCGCGCCGACCATCCTGAGGCCACGCCCGACCAGATCGAATTCGAACGCAAGCGCCTGTCACGCGCGCCGCTTGTCATCGCCGTCGTCAGCCGCGCCGGTCCGCACGTGAAGATCCCGGAATGGGAGCAGCAGCTCTCCGCCGGCGCCTCCGCAATGAGCCTCGTCTTTGCCGCGCACGCCATGGGTTATGCCGCGAGTTGGATTACGGAGTGGTACGCTTACGATCGGCGAGTTCTCGATGCGCTTGGCATTGCGCCGCATGAACGCGTTGCTGGCTTCGTTCATATTGGCCGGCCGGTAAAGCCTCCCGAGGACAGAGATCGGCCAAAACTCGATGCGATCGTCACGCGCTTCGGCGATTGAGGAACCATTCGAGCCAATGCGGCATTTAATATTTACGTAATTTTGCGGGCGCAGGCTCCCGTCACGTTTCTGTCACAACACTCCGCCAGCAATGCTGTTTGATTGACACTCCTGCGTTAGCCTCGGGGGCATAGGAGAAACGACGCGTGGTTTTCGAAGGCTTATTCGCGCGAGCGCGCAACGGCGACCGTGCGGCGGAAGCCTCGACGCATGCGCAGCCGGTCGCCGTTCGCCCGACTATCGGGCTTGCGCTAGGTGGCGGCGCCGCCCGCGGGTTTGCGCATATCGGCGTCATCCGCACCCTGGAAGCACATGGTATCGTGCCCGATGTGATCGTTGGCACCTCCATCGGTGCCGTCGTCGGCGGCTGCTACGCCGCCAAGGAAATGGACAACCTGGACAGTTGGGCGCGCACCTTGACGGTGCGTGGCGTGCTCAGCTACCTCGACATTAGCTTGTCTGGCTCCGGCTTGATCGGCGGGGGCCATCTCGCTGCGCAACTTGAGACGGGCTTGAAGGAAAGCCGCGTCGAAGATCTTCCAATCCGCTTCGCGGCGATTGCGACGGAATTCAACACTGGTCATGAAATCTGGCTTACTCGCGGTCGCCTGAGCGACGCATTGCGTGCGTCGTATTCGCTCCCGGGAATCTTCCCGCCCGTGCTGATCGGCGGACGCTGGCTGGTCGACGGCGCACTGGTCAATCCGGTGCCGGTCTCGGCAGCGCGCGCTCTCGGCGCCCGATTGGTGATCGCGGTCAACCTCAATTCCGACCTGTTCGGCCGCGGTACGATCATCGCGAATCATGGTCCTGACGAAAACGACACCGCTCCTGAGCCGCCGAAGGTCAACGGCTTTCGCCGGATGTTCAGCGGAGAGCGCTCGCTGCGACGGCAGTTCTTCGGCCGACGCGGCAGGCCCGGGCTACCGACTGTCATGGTGGAAGCCTTCAATGTCATGCAGGACCGCATTACGCGGGCGCGGCTTGCCGGCGATCCGCCCGATGTCCTGATCAGTCCGCGGCTCGGTGGCATCGGTTGGTTCGATTTTCATCGCGCCGCTGAGGCCGTGGAAATCGGTAGTGAGGCCACCACAAAAGCGCTGGACGCGGTCAGCGAGGCGGTGACCGCTCTCTCGCAGCCGGGCGAACCGGGCGTAGGATGAAGCAGGTTACGCGGTTCGTATGTAGTCGCGCATCGCCTCCGATTCAGTCTCAATCTCTTGGACGCGATGTTTGACGACGTCGCCGATTGAAATAAGTCCGGTGAGTTGCCCATCGACGACGACCGGCATGTGCCGGAATTTCCCCGCCGTCATGCGCTCCATGATGCTGGCAACCGACTCATCGGCGGTACAGGTCGCGACATTGCGTGTCATCGCCTGAGCAACCGGAAAGTTGAGCGCTGCTGCACCATGTTCGGAGAGCGCGCGCACAATATCGCGCTCCGACAATATGCCGGAGAGGCGCCCTCCCGCGCCGAGAATGACGACTGCGCCGATGCGATGTGTGGAAAGCAATTTTGCCGCAGCCGCGAGATCGGCCGTCGGTTCGATAGAGACGATGTCGCCGCCCAAGTTTCGCTGCTTGGCGGCCAGGATCGTCTTCACGTTCATGGCAGCCTCCCTGAAGCAGGATCGCCTTTAAAATGCGATCTGCGTAAATGACCCGACCTCGCAACCCGAGTCCGGATTGCGGTAACGATCCCGCCGGACTGCCGGTTCCGTCAACACGCAATTCCGTGAGGTCAGCCACGCGCCGCGCAATTGGCTAATGTGGCGTTGCAGCAGTGTCCTCAAGTTGGGGCAAATCTGGCCTGCGATCGAACCACGAGAACAACAACAGGCCGGCGAGAAATCCACCGATATGCGCCTGCCAGGCCACCGGTTGCTCGCCGCCAGTCACAGGAAATGAGCCAAGCCCGAAGAGGATGTTGATACCGAACCAGACAACGAGGAACAGCAGCACGCGCGCATCACGCAAGACTCCGGTCAGCGGTATTGCCGGCACGCGATAGGCGCGATCGTCTCCGCCGCGAAATAGCCCCAGCGGCCCGCCGCGCTGGAATGCGAATCGCATCGCCGCGGCCATCGTGCCGGAGATCGCCGCTGACGCACCGATCATCGGATACTGTTCGCCAGGATGGGTGGCGAGATGCAATCCAGCACCAGCCGCCGAAGTGACGGCGAGAAAGGCAAGAAAGCGTGGCGCGCCGAAGCGACGCGCGACTGCGCTGCCGAATGGCAGCAGCCATACCGCGTTGACGCCGAAATGAGTCCAGTCGGCGTGAATCAACGCATAGGTGACAAAAGTCCAGATCTCGGCGCCGCTGCCTGGCAAGGTGCCGCCGAGTACGACCGAGTTGTCGTAGCGCGCCGGAATGAAAGCAAATGTCAGCAGAAATTCGATGTCCTGCTGCTCGGTCAACAGCAACGTGCGGGCGAGATGCACCAGCGATAATACCGCGAGCACAGCGAGAACGACCGGCGGGATATTGAAAATCGGTTCGCGATTCACTCACGAGGTTCCGGTGGGACCCATGAGTTACGCCGCTTGGCCGCCCAGCCGCAAGTCGGATCGGCGACAAATGAAAAGGGAGGGCTTTCGCCCTCCCTTGAGCCACGTTGCGGGGTTATTGCCGCCTTTGCGGCTGGTCACATCCCCTCGCCTCCCCGGGCTCGTAACTGTTTCGGCGCGCCGGCAAGACTGAGCGGAGCGCTTTCGAACGGATGAAAGGGACCACAAGCGGCCGTTCTTGCCAACCCAACTCTCGTCTTAACGCTAACCGCAGAGCGCCGCCGCCAAATACCGCACCGGGCACGATCTCTGCACGACATCTCCTGTAGCCGCGCCACACGGGCGCGCCTGTGCCGATCGGGGACAGGCGCGGCACCTTTAACGTTTCGCGGCGGCACAGGATGTCTCGTGAAGCATACATCGACACGCCTTATTTTCGACTATTGGAACCGTCAGCGGGGCGAACGTTCCGCGCCGACGCGCTCCGAAATCGATCCGGCTGCTATCCGTCACGCACTCGGCGACATCTTTATGCTCGCGGCCGACTTCATTGATGGGGTTCGGTTCCGTCTTGCCGGCACCCGCGTGTGCGCCCTCTTTGGCCGCGAAATCAAAGGAGAGCGTTTTAACGCGCTTTGGAGCGAAGCGAGCCGCGCGCAGGTTGCGGATATTGGCAATGCAGCCGTCAATGAGGCGATCGGGGCCGTCGCCGGTGTTACTGGACGGACCGAAAGGGGTGCGGAAACTGAACTGGAACTGTTGTTGCTGCCGATTGGCCATGATGGACGCACACGCGTTCGCGCCCTTGGTTCGCTGGCGCCCCTGACACCGCCTTATTGGCTCGGCCAAGAGCCCATCGTCGAGTTGGAATTGAAGACACTGCGCCATCTCGGCGCCACGCAACCCGACGTCGCGGTACCGCGATTTCGAAGTGGCGCCGGGCTGCGCATGCAACATGGCTTCCTAGTCTATAGCGGCGGGCGCGAAATCAGGCCGGACGACGGCACAAACTAACGCAACGTTAACGATAGGCTCATAGGCTTAGCTGCGGAAAATAAACGCTTTCCGATCCCGACAACTATGGCCCTGCCCCTGACCAAACCGGTTATTCTGCCTCTGGCCGAGGAACGCCGGCGCCATCAGCGCGTGAAGGTCAACCTGCTCGGCCGTTACATGCTGGCAGATCGGCGCGAATTCCCCTGTCAGGTTGTCGACATGTCGCCGGGTGGTATGGCGCTCCAAGCTCCGATAGCCGGGCAGCCCGGCGAGCGTGTGATTGCCTACGTGGACCATCTTGGCCGCCTCGAAGGCAAGATCGCGCGCACTTTTGAGAACGGATTTGCGATGACAATCTCGGCCACGCTGCGCAAGCGCGACAAGCTCGCGGCGCAGCTTACATGGCTGGCCAATCGGCAGATTCTCAACCTTCCAGAGGATCGCCGCCACGGCCGGTTTGCGCCGCGCAATCCAACGGCGCGCCTCGTGCTGCCCAATGGCACCAATGTCGCCTGCCGCGTGATCGATCTGTCGCAGTCCGGCGCAGCGATTGGCATCTCCGGTGAGCTGCGGCCGCCGATTGGCGTTGTGGTCACCGTTGGCAAGACGCAGGGCCGCGTCGTGCGTCACATCGATGACGGATTTGCCATCGAGTTCATGCGGTTGCAGCATCCCGACTTCGTTGAAGAAAACGTGACCGGCGAATAACGTGACTGCGCCGTAAACGCGGTGCGCGGAATTGCGCGCTCGCGGTAACAGGGTGCTAGCTCCAGCGGTCCGCGGCGCGCGGGCCAAGGCGAAATCCAAAGGCCGACAAAAGTAAAGGCGCGCGCAGAAAGCCTGCGCGGGCGCATAATTTCGCGCGCCATCCGTTAATACCTAAAATTTTATTTAGATTGTATTCGTCAAGATTTTACGCAAATTCTATTTGAGCTTTAAAAGCATTAGACCGGTGTTTTACTTGATTTCTACTTAAAGTGACTTCCGCAACTTAGCCCCAATACAAGTCGTTTGTGGGAAATGTGGCCCCAACAAGACGGGAAGGGGCCACGAATGGCTAGGCGTTTCAAACAGGCACTTCGGACCGGCGCCATCGTGGCGGTAGCTATGCTCGCGGCCTCAGCAGGCACAACGGCAGCCGGAGAGCGCACGGCGTCACTGGGCAGCCCGCTCCCGCCGCCGGAACGGTCGATTTACATCGCAGTCGGGGAACCGACGCGCCCGCCGATCGGGTGGGTGGATTTCTGCATCGAATACCAGCCGGAATGCGCCACCAAGCCGTCTGCACCGCGCGACGTCGTGCTTTCGGCCAAGGCCTGGGCCGACATTGTGAAGGTCAATGCCTGGGCAAACCAGGCAATCAAACCGATCACCGACACCGAGCATTGGGGTGTCATCGAGCGCTGGAACTACCCCGACGATGGCTATGGCGACTGCGAGGATTACGTTCTGCTCAAGCGGCGCATGCTGATGCAGGCCGGATGGCCGCGCGAAGCGCTACTCATCACGGTCGTGCGCGACAAGAAGGGCGACGGCCATGCCGTGCTCACCGTCAAGACCGATCGCGGCGAATTCATTCTCGATAATCAGGAACCGCAGATCCTGTCGTGGGAGCGGACTGGCTATCGCTTCGTGAAACGTCAGGCGCAATCAGATCCGAATATTTGGGTTCTGCTTGGCGAACCGCCTGCTGCGCCGGCGATCGTTTCGGCACGCTGAAAAAGGAAAGGAATTCGCGTTCCCGGTCACGTCCCCACCCCTCCCCGTCCCCAGACCGGGTTCGCGAGCGGCCGGATCTCCCCCAAGATCCGGCCGCACATTTTTATGCAAGGAATGCTGAAATTGTGCGTGCCATTTCGTGACGGCGAAAGCTAGCGCGATACACCGGAAGAGGTGGTCGCTTGCACAGCCGACGAAACCGATGCTCCCCGACGCCGCCCGCGAAGCCACTTGCGGGCCGGAGCCTCATAAAAAGTATAGAGAGCCAGCGAAATCGCCAGGACAACCACGAGAAGAAGCACGAGCTTCGCCGAATCGTAGACGATGGAATGCTTTGCCGATCCGGTCAGCTTCACGGCTATTCCCAGCACCACATCGTGGACGAGGTAAATAGAATAGCTTGCACCGCCCAGGAGAAGCACGGGGCGCAACGCCAGCACACGCGAGCCAATATTTCTGTAGCGGGCTCCGCAAAAGATCAGCAGCGCTGCAGTTGGTGCCAGCGCGAAATTCATGTTCATCTTGCAGACCAGGTTCGTGCAAGCCATGTTCGCGCCGGAATTCGGGCCATTGGTCAGATAAGCAATCGCGCTGTAATTCAAATAAGTGATCATGGCGATGGAGATTACCGCCGTAAAGAATACGACCGTGCCGACGAAGTTTTCCCGATTGGAGGTCGGGCGCCGTTCAAGATTGATATAGAGTTGGGCCACCAACGTTCCGAGCAAGAATTCGCCCAAGCGCACATATGGCGAAAAGTACAACAACCAGCGCACAAAAGACGTCTGGAAATGCTCCTGAGTTCCGGCGATCGGGCCGTAATGGCGGACCGCCCACGCATCGATTGCGCCAGACCAATCGTGCAGGCCGACTGTCACTGCAATCCAAAGTGCGGACCAGAGCAAGGCAAGCGCGGCCGCGAGTCGTGGCGTGCGCGCCCGCAGGATAAGCCACGCGAGCAACGGATAAGCGAAATAGAAAAACCATTCGGTGCTGATCGACCAAGTAATCGGGGACCCGCCGCCAATCGCGTCGATCACCGGGTTTTCGCCAATCAGCGAATAAATCCAGGTGTGGATTGAGAGGAGGAAATAAGGAAGCGCTTGCAGAATGCTGCCAAATCGTTCGGGATTTCCGGAAAGAAGAGCAAGCGTCCTGCTGCTCAGGGCTACATAAACCAGCATCATGAGCAGAAAAAGTGGATAGAGACGCGCAAACCGCGCCCACAAAAAAGCCCCGACCCCGCGCAACCCCTTCGTGCTCACGAGCTTTCCGTAATTGTAGTGGATGACAAAACCACTCAGAACGAAAAAAAGAGTCATCCCAAATCCGGAAATCTGGCTGACCCAAAAAACGACACCACCCGGCGTTTCATGATCGGCCAGGATCCATGCAAACCCGTGCCCGACAAGCACGGAAAAGGCCGCGACAAAACGCAGCCCCGTCAGCGCCGGCAAATCTTGTCGAAGAAGTTCGTCGCGCGACCCGCTATTCGCGACGCTCATTCCGCCCGCGCGCTCCCCTGCTCCCTGCATCCCCCGGCAAGCTCGCTAAGGCATTTTTGAAGAAAAATTCACTTTCATCGACTCTTGATTGCGGCATCAGAGGTGTCAAGCAAGTAATACCAATCCTTGTTCTTAGGGTTGGGCTCTTCGCTGTTCCCACGACAAGCATCGCAGACTTTGCGTTCCATCTCCACGTGATCGTCACGAAGCGGTCAGACTGACGGCATTTTTGGCGTGCAATCTTCGAGGCGGGGCGACGTCAGCCATCCCGAGTCTCCCATGCAACAACGAATTGACGTCACCAAAGTGAGCCCGGCCGCGTTTCAGGCCGTGGCTGCCTTGCAATCCTATGTCGACAAATCCGGGCTTGATCCGAAACTGCGCGAGCTCATAAAAATCCGTGCGTCGCAAATCAACGGCTGCGCCTATTGCCTGGCGATGCACACGCGCGACGCACGCAAGCATGGCGAGACCGACGAGCGAATGCACCTCCTCAATGCCTGGCGCGAGACGCCGCTCTACAGCGCCCGCGAACGCGCGGCACTAGCGTGGGTCGAAGCAATCACGCTGCTGACAGACGGACACGTCCCCGACGAGGTTTTCGAGACGGTTCGCAAGCAATTTTCGGAGAAAGAAATTGTCGATCTAACTGCGGCCGCCGTTGCGATTAACACGTGGAACAGACTCTCGATAGCGTTCCGCGTCCCGCCACATCTTGATACCAAGAAGGCTGCCGCCTGATCAGCCCGTACGCCTGAGACCCTTTGCGTAACGCCTCGAGCGCTCCACGTAGATGTCGGCGCCGGCGCGGATCATTGCGATCGCTTTCTCGTCGAGCGTGCGGATCGCGCGCGCCGGTGCTCCCACGATCAGCGAGTTGTCAGGGAAGGTCTTGCCTTCGGTGACCACGCTGCCGGCACCGACAAGCGAGTTGTTCCCAATCTTTGCACCATTGAGCAGGATCGCGCCCATTCCAATCAGGGAATTGTCGCCGACCGTGCAGCCGTGAAGAATGACATTGTGGCCGATGACACAGTCGCGACCGATGGTCAGCGGGAATCCCGGATCGGTGTGAAGTGTGGCGTTATCCTGGATCTGCGACCGTTCGCCCAACTCGATCCATTCATTGTCACCGCGCAAAATAGCGCCGAACCAGACGCTGGATTCAGCCTTGAGCCGCACGCGGCCGATCAGTACCGCGGTTTCCGTGATGTAAAATTGGCCGTCGCCAGGAAGTTCTGGCGCTTGACCGTCGAGCTCGTAAATAGGCATTCCGCCCTCCGCGAAGGCGCGAACTTGCCCGAACATGGCTTTCGAGGGAAGCGTCCTAGACGAGCAGAAGGGCCTGCAGGGTCGTGACCAGAACCAGACCTGACATCAGGCTCCAGAAGCCGGCGATCAGCGTTGCAAGGAAGACGAATTCGAAACGGCGGCCCTCCTGGCGCTGACCAAGGATCGTGTTGCGCATAATGAGGAACGGCGCGGCAACAACCAACAAGGGGATGACGGCGAAGGTTGCCGCGGCCGGACCGTTACTTAGCTGATTGAAGCTCGGCAGGCGATCAGTGACGAGCCGGTACCCCGAGCTGAACACGCCTGCGACGGCAAAGCCGAACGCCAGCGCGAACAACATTTGTACGGACTCAGGGGTCATCACTCGCCTCAACGCCACCTAGGATCATCTGTTGCAAACCAGCGGGGCCCGCGCCAGCCAATCCTTAACGAATGGTAAATGGCAGCCGCGCCGTTCCGCGCGGCGTGACGTGGCATAATCCGCGCGATTCGCACGCAGGAGCCGCCGTGGCTTTTCTCGCACAGGGACCCACCAGATCCGCCCCGCGGGGCACTCCGCGGCGTCGGCATGCGGGTCACAACCCGCTCACAGCCCCGCTGATGATATTTGGAGCGGTAGTTCTGCTGGCCGCCGCTTACGTGGCCTACATCCTGTGGCCGCGATGGCAGCAGGGGCCCGTGTCGCTCAACGCACCGTCGCTACCGATCGTCGTGTCCGGCGTAACTTTCAACGTCGAGCCGGCGGCAATCCGCATCGGCGTCCAGCGCCGGCCCGGCGTGCAGCAACGTGTCGATCTCAGCTATCTATGGCCGTCGCTGGTGCCACCCGATCCCGCGGTGAAACCGACGGTTGGAACACCGCTTGATCCGAATGAGCGCCTGTTCGTCACTCTCTCAGCGGGTGATGCAACGCTGCCTTTGATGGAGCGCGTTCAGACGATCTACCCGCGCTATCTCGTGCCTCAGCCGGTCGCGGGCTTTCCCGGGTTGACCTATCGCGGGTTTCGCGACGACTCGCCCTACCAAGGCGAGGACCTGGTATTTGAATCCAACGCGCCTGAGCATTTCCTGGCTCGCTGCTCGCGCAAGGGCGTGACCAATACAGGCGTCTGTCTGCTTGAGCGCCGCATCGGTGATGCCGACATTACCTTCCGCTTTCCGCGCGACTGGCTGCCGGATTGGGAAAACGTTGCGAAGGGCATCGACCGGCTTGTTGCAAGACTGCATCCGGCCAGCTGACGCAAAAAACGCAGCCGGGAACATGGCCGCCACGAGCCAGAAAATCGCGGTTTGCTAGTCGACCAGATCCACGTCGAGGATCGGCAATTCGAGAATGTAGGAGCGCCGCCCTTTTTCAATTTCGAGAAACAGAACCGCAATGAACTCGTCACCAATATAAACTTCGAGTGAATCGGTTTTCTTCGGCCGTGGCACGACGCGGATATTCTCGTTGTCAAATTTGCTGCGAAGATAGGCGTTGAGCGTTGGCACCGGCTGGATACTCGGGTCGTTGCCGACCTGGATGACCATGCGGAAATTGTAGGAGCGTTCGCCGTCTTCATCATCGACCGTGAGCTCGCCAAGATCATCGGGTCCCACAAAGACCTCGGCATTGTCCCGCCCCTTCGGCACCACGCGGATCTGCGCATTGCCGAAAAGTTTCTTCAAATAGCCGTCGAGCTTTCTGACTTCCTGGACGTCCAACGCGTCACTCCTTCTTGAGGCACTGTTTCAATGCCCGATCGAAGGGCGCAGGGCAAGCGCAATGAAAAGGCGTCAGCCGTCCAACATGATGCCGTAGAGCATCTGGTCCATGGCACGCGAGGGCTCCGGGCAGCCCGCCTCCCCGACGACCTTGGCCGGCACGCCGGCAACTGTGACATTGTTCGGTACGGGCTTGATGACAACAGATCCCGCGGCAATGCGCGCGCAGTGGCCAACCTCGATGTTGCCCAGGATTTTCGCCCCTGCGCCGATCATTACGCCGCGGCGGATTTTCGGATGACGGTCTTCGTGCTCCTTACCGGTACCGCCGAGCGTCACGTCATGCAAAATCGAGACATCATCTTCGATGACGGCCGTCTCGCCGACGACCAGGCCGGTCGCATGATCGAGGAAAATGCCGCGCCCGATCTTCGCCGCCGGATTGATGTCGCACTGGAAGACGGATGACGCGCGGCTTTGAAGATAGAGCGCGAAGTCTTTCCGGCCCTTTCCGTAAAGCCAATGCGCGAGCCGATGCGTCTGGATAGCGTGAAAGCCCTTGTAGTAGAGCACCGGCTCAATAAAACGGCTGGTCGCCGGATCCCGATCGACGGTCGCGACTATGTCGGCGCGGAAGGCTTCGCCAAGCGCCGGCTGATCCTCGAGCGCGTCATCATAGGCCTGGCGGATCATGTCGGCCGACACGTCGGCGTGATCCAGCCGCTGGCTGACTCGATGTGCAATCGCGGCCTCAAGCGCGTCGTGATGGAGGATGTTTTCATAGATGAAGGTGGCGAGCTCCGGTTCGCGGCGCGCGATATCCTCCGCTTCATTGCGAATTCGCGCCCAGACCGGATCGACCTTGTCGAGGCCCTTTGCGGGCCGCGTCTGAAACTGAGCCATGAACCTGTTCTCCCGACGCCTCTCGATCTCCTACCTAGTTCTTTTATCACAAATTCGAAGATGCAAGGAGGGCGCGGCAACGCGGCCCGCGCATGGCTCATGCGCGTTGGTTAAGGAAGTCGATAACGCCGGCTTTATAGATCTTGTCGCCGACGGCGAGCATATGGTCGCGGTTCGGGATGTCGAGCGCCTGTGCGGAAGGAATAAGCGCAGCCAGGCCCTGTGCCGATCCGGCCACCAGGTCTTTTGTGCCGACGGCAACCAGGAGGGGCGCGCGAATTGCGCCAACTTCCGCGCGCGTCAAGGTTTGCCGCGAGCCGCGAATGCAGGCCGCAAGGGCCCGCAGGTCGGACTTCGTCTGTTCTGCAAATTCGCGAAACAGGCGGCCTGTGGGATCCTTGACGTCATCCAGGGAATCCGCCTCGAGGGCCTCGGCGATGCTTTCCGGCAGGCCGACGCCTTCGACAAGACGGATACCAAGTCCGCCCAGTATTGCCGAACGCACCCGCTCGGCATGCTTCACTGCCAGGAAGGCCGCGATGCGCGCACCCATCGAATAGCCCATGATGTCGGCGCGCGCGATTTTCAGATGGTCGAGCAGCGTACGGACATCATCAGCCATAACCGCGCTGTGATATGCGGCCGGGTCGTAAAGTTTGCTCGACGCACCGTGCCCGCGATTGTCGAGCGCAACAACGCGCCGCCCTGCGCGGTTGAGTGTGCTGACCCAACCGGGTTGGACCCAATTCACTTCCTTTGTCGACGCAAAACCGTGCACGAGCACAATCGGCTCGCCTTCCCCCTCGTCGAGATAGGCAATCTCGACGTCACCGTTTTTGAAGCTTGGCATGGCCGTATCTAGCCCTGAGCGGGCAAGGGAGCAATCTGTTGCATCGCTCTGCGCAGGCGTCGCTCCCGCCGTCGGCGAAAGATTCGCAACGCCGTGCGTTCGACCACACCTTTGAGCGCGGACATAAAACCCAATACGGCAAATAGCGCACCAAGAAGCCAGAGGCTTGCATCGAAAGCGAGCGCCGCAAGCATGATCGCGCCGCGCCCCGCGATCTTGAGAATCGCTCGCGTGCGGCTGCCTTCCTTCTCGGCGAGCTTGGCGACACGTGTGATGTCGCTGGGCTCCTTGGCAATCTTCAGGGCGTCCAGCGCCGCGCGCCCGCCGGCGGCCTTTTCGACGCGGCCGACGTCGCGAACCAGATGCAGTAGACCGCCTGCCCGCTCGACCTTTGCCGTTTCGCGCGTGGCGCGCGCTGCCGGGAAACTGGTTTGTCGCACCATTCGACCGAGAGTTTCGGTGAACTCGGCACCCAGCCGCCCGGTTTTGCGCGCGGCCTTTACAAGAGTGAGGCCAGCACGTGCAGGAAGGGCCGCCCCGAATGTCGCATAGGTGCCGGCTGTAATCGCGATGCCGGTCGCCGCAAGCCCCAGAACCACCTGGTCCACTTGCTCGCCACGGACATACCGCGTGCCTTCGCGCAGGGCGTCACGGATATCGCCAAAAACGAACAGATCACCGAGCGTCGTGCCGGCAAGGGATGCGATGTCCTGGGGCTCGCCAGTCACCAGCCCGCGCGCAAAGCTTTTCGTGCGGTGCCGCATGGTCGCCGCCTCCGCGGTCGCCACCGCGACCTTTTCCGCCAGCGCGGGGTCGATCGCGACGTGGCGCGCGCCTGCGAGGTCGATGACGCTTTGTGCAAGTTCGGCGTCCTGCGCGGCTAACGCGGCTTCGATTTCGCGCCGTGCCGTCATTGCATCGAACGCGCCGTCGAGTGCTCCGTTCGCGACACGGGCAGGATCATCGAGACCCGAAATGGCATCCGCCGCGCGCGGCACGGCATAGGTCGCTGCCGCCGCAAACAGGGCTGCCGCGAGCAAGGTGATCCCGATGCGCGGCTTGCGCATGACGTTTTGCGTCGCTGGTTCCAAACCCACTCTCCCGACGCTGCTTTGCCGGACAACCAAGGCGTTTCAACGGCGGCATCCAGATATTTGCGATGGAGCTAGGCATCGCACAACCTCCCCGCTATGGTGCCGCCGGAACTTCGCCGCGCGATCCGCGGCAGCGAGAGGAAATGCCATGGCGGAACATATCGTCCCCCACTTCCATAACGACCCTGGCGTGCCGGTAATCGAGATCGGCGCGAGGGAGTTCATGTGCGTCGGGGCGACGCCACCTTACGATCATCCGCATGTTTTCCTCGACATGGGCGAGGATAAGGAAATCATCTGCCCGTATTGCTCGACGCTCTATCGCTACGACCCGGCACTTGATTCGCATTCGGCGCGCCCGTCCGAATGTGCATTGCCGCATTCCGCCGCCGCCTGAGCCTGATCGAATAGACCATGGCGCCCGCGCGTCATGTCATTGTCGCCGGCGGTGGAATAGCCGGCCTGACGTCAGCGCTGCTGCTTGCACGCGCCGGTATGCGTGTCACGGTCCTCGAGCAGACCGCAAAACTTGAAGAAGCCGGCGCCGGCCTGCAGCTTTCACCGAATGCCAGCCGCATATTGATCGCGCTGGGCCTGCGCGAGCGGATCGAATCGACTGCCGTCAAGCCGCTGGCGATCCGCGTGATGGCCGGGGGTTCCGGACGCGAGATCACGCGCATTCCCCTGGGGGAGGAGGCCGAGCGGCGCTATGGTGCGCCGTATTGGTCGATCCATCGCAGCGACCTGCAAGCGGCACTTGGCGATGCGGCGAATGATGCTCTCGACGTGACACTTGAGCTGGGCGTGCGCGTGGAGGAATTTGCCGCCCATATCAGGGGCGTGAGTGTCCTCGGCAGGCGCGGTTCGCAGGTGCTCGACGAGCGCGGCATCGCCCTGATTGGTGCTGACGGTATCTGGTCAACAGTTGGCGAGCGCCTGCACAGTCAGCAACAGCCGACGTTCCGGCATCGCACGGCCTGGCGCGCCCTCGTCCCGGTCGAGTCGGTGCCAGCCGAATTTCGGCAGCCATTCATTCATCTCTGGCTTGGGCACGACGCGCATCTGGTCCACTACCCGGTGAAGTCCGGCCGTCTCATCAATATTGTCGGCATCGTCCGCGACGAGTGGAACGAGCCCGGTTGGTCGGCCGATGGCGGTCGCACAGAGGTGCTCCGCCACTTTGTCCGCTGGACCTGGTCGGAAAAGGCACGAGCGCTCATTGCAATTCCTGATCGCTGGCTGAAATGGGCACTCTTCGACCGCAAGCTCCCATTTCGCGGGGCAAGCTTGCCGGTGACGCTGGTCGGGGACGCCGCCCACCCGATGTTGCCGTTTCTCGCTCAAGGCGCTGCCATGGCGATCGAAGATGCCGCCGTGCTCGCTGACATGCTCGCCAAATATCTCGACGACCCATCCGACGCGTTACGCGCATACGAGGGTGCGCGCTGGCACCGGACGATGCGCGCCCAACAAGCGGCCCGTCGCCAGGCACGCATTTATGGGCTGACCGGACCTGAAGCCTTCGTGCGCAATTTGGCGATGCGAGGAATGGGCGGAGAAAAGCTGCGCGCGCGCTACGATTGGCTCTATAGTTGGCGGCCTCCGCAACGTTTCGAGACCGCATAGACATGTTGTTTCCTTCGACCGTCGCCGGCAGCCTGCCAAAACCATCCTGGCTGGCCGAACCGAACAAGCTGTGGCCGCAATGGCGGCTGCAAGGCGAAGAACTCGCCGCTGCGAAACTCGACGCCACATTGCTCGCGATCAAATGGCAGGAGGACGCCGGTATCGACATTGTCTGCGACGGCGAGATGTCGCGTCAGCATTTCGTGCACGGCTTTCTCGAATATGTCGACGGAATCGACTTTGCGCACAAAGTCGAGATGGGAATCCGCGCCGATCGCTACAAAGCGATGGTGCCGGTCGTGCGCGGTGAACTTAAATTGAAAGGACGTGTACACCAGGCCGAAGCGCGGCACGCCCGCGCACACACCAATCGTAAATTGAAGATCACCTTGCCTGGCCCGATGACGATCGCCGACACGATCGCTGACTCCTATTACGGCGACAAGGTGAAGATGGCGATGGCTTTTGCCGGCCTGCTGAATCAGGAAGCGCGGGCACTCGAGAAAGACGGCGTCGACGTTATTCAGTTCGACGAGCCGGCTTTCAATGTGTTCATGGACGACGTTGCGGACTGGGGTATCGAAGCGATGCACCGTGCCATCGACGGGCTCAAGTGCAAGACCGCCGTGCATATCTGCTACGGCTATGGGATCAAGGCCAACATCGACTGGAAGAATTCTCTCGGCGAAGAGTGGCGGCAATACGAGAAGTTTTTCCCGGCGCTTGCCAAGAGTCGTATCGGCCAGGTTTCACTGGAATGCATCAATTCACGCGTTCCGCTGAAATTGCTGGCGTTGCTGGAAGGGAAGGATTTGCTGGTCGGCGTGATCGATGTCGCCACTGACAAGATCGAAACTCCGGAGCAAGTGGCGCAGGTGATCGGCGACGTGATCAAGGTGGTGCCGAAGGAAAAAGTCGTCGCCTGCACCAATTGCGGCATGGCCCCGATGCGGCGCGATATCGCCGAAGCGAAGCTGAAGGCGCTGGGAGCTGGCGCCGCCTTGGCACGACAAAAATACAGCTGATTTGGGCTCCGAGCGAAAGCAGCGTGCTCTCTTTGCCCCTTGGTCCTGTGGCTTGATCCAGGTCAAGGCGAAACCAAGGCGCTGAATTACATTCACTTTTAAATATATGAAACGCGTGCTGGCCGCAGCTGAGCTGGAGGATCGTCCATGCTTACCAGAAAAGCTTGGTCGCCATACTTCGCAGGAATCGTCATCGGCCTCCTGCAGATACCGGCCTTCCTGCTGATCGAGACCGCCCTCGGCACCTCGTCGTCCTATGTGACGGTCGGTGGCGCCGTCACCTCTTGGATCGACCCATCAATTCTCAAAATCGACTACGTCGCCCGCCATGTGGCCGCGACCGGCAAGAACTGGTGGCAGGTCGCATTGGTCTTCGGCATTGCGGTTGGCGCGTTCCTCTCAATGAGACTGTCGGGCGCGAAACGCCATGCGGTCTCCCCCATATGGCAACGCGCGCTTGGGTCGCCCTCGCCAGCCAGGCGTTACGCCGTCGCGTTCCTGGGTGGTTTCATATTGCTCCTCGGCGCGCGCATCGCAGACGGATGCACAAGCGGCCACGGCCTGTCCGGCGTGGCGCAATTGGCTGTCGGCTCCACCGTCGCAGTCGCGGCCATGTTTGTCGGTGGAATCGCGACCGCGATGCTTCTGCTACGCCGGATTTGAAAGGAGACTCTCCCATGTCGCTCTTTCTCGCTGTCACCGTCGGAGTTGCGATGGGAATCGTCTTCGGCTTCGCGCTGGAAAAATCGCGCGTGTTCGAGCCAGGAATCATTGTCGGGCAAATGCAATTGCGAAATTTCATCATGCTCAAGATCTTCCTTACCGCAGTGGCAACGGGCGCGGTCGTTCTCGCGATCCTTAACGGTTTTGGCTACGTCAAGCTTCAGCCGAAAGCCGCGGCCTATGGAGCTGACATTGTCGGCGGCCTGCTGCTGGGCGCCGGCATTTCGCTCGCGGGCGCCTGCCCGGGCACAACGCTGGCGCAGGTCGGCGCGGGTTATCGCGACGCGCTGTTCACGGTCGCCGGCGGGCTGTTTGGCGCGATTACATTTTCTTACGCACAGCCCGCGCTTGCCAACACGTTTCTGGGCCAGAACGCACCAAAGCTCGTCTTCACCAGCCTCGTCGGCGTGCCCTATTGGACTGGCGCGCTCGTTCTAGTTGCTTTGATTATTGTCGTTCTAGTCACGCTCGAAACTTGGTCGCCCTGGACAAGCGAATTGGGAAACGACGTTGACGGAGATCTTCCCGGCGTGCCGAGCCCAGCAAAGAGGCCCTTGCACGCGCGACCGGCAGAATGAGATTTGGTTTAGCGGCGCTAGCGCCCCGCTCGGCCCATCACATCTATCAGCTCTGCGACCTTGCGCCGCTGGTCGGCTTTGTTCCCGCTGTTGATCGCGTGATCTACGCAATGCGCGACGTGCTCGCGCAGAATTTCCTCTTCAACGCGGCGTAAAGCGGCCCGGACGGCGCCGATCTGCGTCACGATGTCGATGCAGTAGCGGTCGTCCTCGACCATTCGGGCAAGGCCGCGCACCTGTCCTTCAATCCGGTTCAATCGCTTTAGGTTTGCCGTCTTGCTGTCTTTTGCCATGAGGTCTATATACCCCCTAGGGGTATTTTAGGCAAGGCATCGATCAGTGGCGTCAGGGCATCACCATCATCAGCGCAAGGCCGCGCAGGGCAACATCGACCCGGTATGCGGCATGTCGGTCGATCCGCACACGGCCAAGCACCGCGCGGAGCACCGGGGTCATTCCTACTATTTCTGCTCGGCCGGCTGCCGCACGAAATTCGTCAACGACCCGCAAAAATATCTTGGCAATCGTGAGTTGGAATCGGTGCCGGAGGGCACGATCTACACCTGCCCCATGCATCCGGAGATCCGGCAGGTCGGGCCCGGTTCCTGCCCGATCTGCGGCATGGCGCTCGAGCCCGAAATCGCGAGCGCAGACACCGGCCCCAATCCCGAACTCGTCGATATGAGGCGGCGCTTCTGGATTGGCCTTGTCCTGTCCCTTCCGGTCCTTGCGCTGGAGATGGGAGGCCATCTCACCAATCTGCATATGCTTTTGGGCAAGACCCTCTCCAATTGGATCCAATTCGCGCTCGCAACACCCGTCGTCCTATGGGCCGGCTGGCCGTTTTTCGTGCGCGCCTGGCAATCCCTCGTCACCCGCAATCTCAACATGTTCACGTTGATCGCAATGGGGACGGGTGTCGCGTGGATTTACAGTGTTGTCGGCGTCGTCGCACCCCAGCTCTTCCCACCGGCGTTCCGTGACCCTGATGGTGCAATCGCGGTCTATTTCGAAGCAGCTGCGGTCATCACCGTATTGGTCCTGCTCGGCCAGGTCCTCGAGCTGCGTGCGCGTGAGGCGACGTCGGGCGCGATCCGCGCCCTGCTCGATCTCGCGCCCAAGACTGCGCGCCGGGTAAAAGATGACGGAAGCGATGAGGACATCGCACTCGATAGCGTGCACGCCGGCGACCGTTTGCGCGTGCGGCCAGGCGACAAGGTGCCGGTAGATGGCGTTGTGCTCGAAGGCCGCTCGGCAGTCGATGAATCGATGGTGACCGGCGAATCAATGCCGGTGACCAAGGAAAAAGATTCGCGCGTGATCGGTGGCACGATCAACAAGAGCGGCAGCTTTGTCATGCAGGCCGAGAAAGTCGGCCGCGACACTTTGCTGTCGCAGATTGTGCAAATGGTCGCGAGCGCGCAGCGCAGCCGCGCGCCCATCCAACGGCTCGCAGACCAGGTCTCCGCCTGGTTTGTTCCGGCAGTCATCGTGATAGCCCTCGGCGCATTCGTTGCATGGGGAATGTTTGGTCCGGAGCCACGCTTCGCATTCGGCCTGGTCGCAGCGGTCAGCGTATTAATCATTGCCTGCCCCTGTGCGCTCGGCCTCGCGACGCCAATGTCGATCATGGTCGGCGTCGGCCGTGGCGCGCAGTCGGGAGTCCTGATCAAGAACGCCGAGGCGTTGGAGCGGATGGAAAAGATCGATACGCTCGTGATCGACAAGACCGGCACTCTCACCGAGGGCAAGCCGAAGGTGGTGGCCATTACGCCGGCCACCGGGTTCGACGAAGCGAAAGTCCTTCAACTCGCCGCGAGCGTCGAGCGCGGCAGCGAGCATCCGCTGGCAGCCGCCATTGTTGCGGCAGCGGCCGAGCGGAAGATAGCACTCATGAACGTCACCGGCTTCGATTCACCCGTCGGAAAAGGCGTGGTTGGCACAGTCGACGACGGGAAACTGGCGCTCGGCAACGCCAAATTCCTTGCCGAACTCGGCGTCGATACGTCCGTTCTCGCGGCTGAAGCGGAGCGTCTGCGCGGGGACGGGGCGACTGCTATTTTCCTGGCGGTGGATGGCAAACCGGCCGGTGTTATCGCAATCGCCGATCCGGTGAAGCCGACCACGCCCACGGCACTCAAGGTGCTTGCCGAAGATGGGATTCGCGTCGTCATGCTTACCGGCGACAACCGCACGACGGCCCAGGCCGTCGCCCGCCGCCTCGGCATCGCGGACGTGGAATCCGAAGTCCTTCCGGATCAGAAGAGCGCCGTCGTGGAAAAACTGCGGCGCGATGGGCGCGTCGTGGCGATGGCGGGTGATGGAGTGAATGATGCCCCCGCTCTCGCGGCGGCCGAGGTCGGCATTGCGATGGGGACAGGCGCAGACGTCGCCATCGAAAGTGCAGGCATTACGCTGTTGAAGGGCGACCTGACCGGTATCGTCAAGGCGCGCGCATTGTCGGAGGCCGTGATGCGCAACATCCGGCAGAACCTGTTTTTCGCTTTCATATACAATGCGCTCGGCGTGCCTGTGGCCGCCGGGGTACTCTACCCCTTCTTCGGCGTATTGCTGTCGCCGATCATCGCCGCCGCGGCGATGGCGCTGTCGTCCGTCAGCGTCGTCGGCAACGCCTTGCGTCTGCGCCGCGTCAGACTATGAGCGCTAAAAGATAGCGAGATATTTCAGCAGCGACAGCACGCCGATGATGATGACGATGACGCGGACGATCTGCTTCGCCCGCCCATCGATCGGAAGCATGTTGATGAGATAGAGAACCAGGATAACGACAAGAAATGTAATAAGAATGCTGATCAGAAGTGCCATGCCAGCCCCCTTGTAGTGCCACATCCGTGGCGGGTTCCACGGCTACAAGTTCCACAGCTTATAAAAGTTCCATCCAGCGGCGATCTGGTCAGCGTATGAACTGGTCGCTCACGCGCGCGCCTGGAGCAGCATCCAGGTTGAATTTGCATTTCTTCTCGGTGGAGGTCTTGTGTATTTCGTTCATCTGGCCGCGCAATTGCAGATATTCGGGCCGGTATGCGATCGTGCTGACGAAACGACCACTTGCATCCAGCCCAGCCTTCGCCATCAATCCCTCAAGCTCCAGTTGACGTGCGCGGACCGCCTGAGCCGCCTCGGCGAGCTCCCTGCAGCTATAAAGTTGGTATCTGTCAGGCTGAACGAAAAAGCGCCCGGCGCTATCGTCGGATGTGGCACAGCCGGCAAGCACGCCGGCAGCAGGAATTCCGATCAGCAGGAGTGCGCGCGCTAGCATCGGGTCCGCCTATTGCATGATTCTGGCATTGCAATGGTGTCGATATGGCACCCAGAGCAAGCTAAAATATCACTGTTTTCGGCGCTAACTAACGACTGTTACGAATCCGGCGAAGCTGGTAAGAAAAAGCAATGTTATGGATTGCGCGCAAAGGATGGCGCCGATTGGTGGGCCAGTTGGCCGCCACTTTCTATCTGCTGACCCTGGCGGCTCCGGTCACCGCTGTTGCGCTGTCTGCCGATTCGCATTGTCTCAAAGAAGTTCATGCTCTGGTGAGCGACCATCAATCAGCAGATCATTCCGATCATCACCATTCTGTGCCCGCAAATCAGCCGAGTGACCAAAGCCAGAATTGTTGTGGCCTTTTTGGCGTGACGGCCATCGCCCCGGCTTTTGTGATTACAGATATGCCGGTGGTCGTTGCCGCCAGCATAACGCTTGCCCCCTCCCAAAATCTCCTCGGGCGGGGGTTCGACCGCATCGACCGGCCGCCGAGATCCCTGCTGTCTCTTTGAGCTGACGCACGACGGCGGCGTCCGTTGTGCGTCATCAATGTCAGACAGATGAGGGATTCTGATGTCCCCCACTTTGCGTTGGGTTTGGATTGCTGCCATGCGGCGTGCGAGGCATTGCGCGTTGCTGATCTCGGTGTTGCTCGTGATTCAGGGCTGCGCTGCAACTCGTTCATTGACGGGCCCTGATCCTGCCGATCCCGACGTTCGCGTTCCGGCAGTTGCCTATCGCTCGGTGCTCACTGACCGACGCGATATCGCGCCGGTCGAACCATCCCCTTGGACCGCCCGCGATCCATCCCGTTCTGGCAAGGAAAAGCCGTGAGGCGTTGCCTGACCATGTTCCGCGGAATTGCGGTCATCAGCTGCGCATCGCTCGCGGCCTGTCAGACGTTTTCCCAGGATGGAGGCATGTCGGTAACGGCCGAAATTGCCGGGAAGACTCTTAACAAAAACGTTGCCGCGATCCGTTCAGAAGAAGACGCCGCTGCCGCACGCGCCGAAGTTGAACGCCTGCTCAAACGTCCCTTGACAGCAGACTCGGCCGTGCAGATCGCGCTGCTCAACAACCGCGGTCTGCAGGTGGCTTACAACGAGCTTGGTATCGCCGAGGCGGTCAGGGTTCAGCAATCGCTTCCACCCAACCCGCATTTCTCCCTCACCCGCATGACCGGCTCGGTCGAAACCGAGATCGAGCGCCAGATCGTCGCCAGTATTCTCGCCCTTGCCACGCTTCCGGTGCGCAGCGAAATTGCAGCCGACCGATTTCATCAGGCGCAGTTGGCAGCGGCCCTCGAAACATTGCGCGTCGCCGCCGAAGCGCGCCGCGCCTTCTATCGCGCCGTCGCCGCGCAAGAATCGGTTGGCCTTTTCGCACAGGCCAACGAGGCTGCCGGAACGATGACGCAACTCGCCAAGCGTCTCGGCGAGACCGGCGCAATGAACAAACTCGATCAGGCGCGCGAGCAGGCGTTCCATTCCGACGTCGCGGTCCGCCTCGCCAGCGCACAGCAACGTGCCGCAAGAGAACGCGAACGTCTGGTGCGCGCGCTTGGCCTCTGGGGCAACGATCTCAAATTCACCCTGCCCAAATCGCTGCCGGCTTTGCCGAAACGACCCTTTGCCTTGCCAACGGTCGAGCAGGAAGCAGTACGCCGCCGTGTCGATCTCCAGATCGCCCGAATCGAGCTTGATACTCTTGCCAAGGCCTATGGCCTCACCAATGCGACTCGATTCATCGACGTTCTGGACGCCGGTTATGCCGACAAGATCACCAAAGACAAAGAGACCGGCGAAACCATCCGCGACCGCGGGTTTACGCTCTTGTTCGAGGTTCCCTTGTTCGACTTCGGCGAGGCGCGCGTGCGTGAGGCCGAGCAGACATATATGCAGGCGGTCAACCGGCTCGCGCAAAAAGCCGTGAATGTGCGCTCCGAGGCGCGCGAGGCTTATCGGAATTATCGCTCGAGCTACGATATTGCGAGCCACTACCAGCGCGACGTGCTGCCGCTACGCAAGATCATTTCTGACGAAATGATGCTGCAGTATGGCGCAATGCAGGTCGACGTTTTCACGCTTTTGCTCGAGGCGCAGCAAAAGTTGAACGCGAACGCCGCAGCAGCCGATGCGTTCCGCGATTTCTGGCTGGCGAGTGCGGATCTTTCGGCAGCGATGACCGGTGGCGGGGTGAATCCCGCGGAAGCGCCGAGCGTCGTTTCCCCTGCCGCCGGCGGCTCAGCCGGGCACTGACATAGATGAGGAGACACCCATGATCTCACGGCGCAATCTTATCGGCGGCTCAGCCATTCTTGCTGGTGCGGCGGCCGTCAGCGGCCGCGTGCAGGCGGCAGCGATCCCCGAGGCGGTCACGACCACATCACCGGCGATGCAACCGCCTCTCGTTCCGTCGAGCGGGCCGGCCTACCAGCCAGTTGTCACGCTCAACGGCTGGACATTGCCATGGCGCATGAACGGAGACTGGAAGGAGTTCCATCTGGTCGCGGAGCCGGTGACGCGCGAGATTGCACCCGGCATGAAAGCGCATCTGTGGGGCTACAACGGCCAGTCCCCGGGACCGACACTCGAATTCATCGAAGGGGACAAGGTTCGCATCTTCGTCACCAACAAGCTGCCTGAGCACACCACTATTCATTGGCACGGCATGCTGGTGCCGAACGGAATGGATGGCGTCGGCGGCCTGACGCAGCCGCACATCAAACCGAACCAAACCTTTGTATACGAATTTGCAATCCGCAAGAGCGGGACATTCATGTACCACCCGCACGCGGACGAGATGGTGCAGATGGCGATGGGCATGATGGGCTTCATCGTCGTTCACCCGCGTGATCCCAGCCAGCGCCGGGTCGACCGCGATTTTGTTTTTCTCATGAGCAGCTACGACATCGACCCGGGCAGTTACCTGCCCAAGGTCATGACCATGACCGAGTTCAATCTCTGGACGTGGAACAGCCGAGTATTTCCTGGCATTGACCCGCTGGTGGTCCGCCGTGGCGACCGCGTGCGCGTGCGGATCGGCAATCTCACCATGACCAATCACCCGATTCACCTGCATGGGCCGCACTTTGAAGTGACCTGCACTGACGGCGGCTGGGTTCCCGAAAGCGCGCGCTTACCGGAAGTGACAACTGATGTGCCCGTTGGTGCGATGCGCGCCTTTGAGCTGATCGCCGATGAGCCGGGCGACTGGGCGATCCATTGTCACAAATCGCACCACACGATGAACGCCATGGGCCACAACGTGAAGACTTTCATCGGCGTGCCGCAACGCGATCTCACCAAGGCGATCCGCAAGCTCTTGCCCGACTACATGCCGATGGGGTCGGCCGGCATGGCGGAAATGGGCTCGATGGAAATGCCGATGCCCGACAACACTTTGCCGATGATGACCGGCTATGGGCAATTCGGGCCGATCGAGATGGGCGGCATGTTCTCGGTGATGAAAGTTCGCGAGGGGCTCGCGCGCGATGATTACAAGGATCCCGGCCCCTACAAGAATCCACCAGGAACCGTGGCTTACGAATTCAAAGGAGTCGCACCCGAAGCACCGAGCCGCAAAGGCGCTGCGGTGCCCCAACAAAATGACATCGAAGTCACTGTGGTGAAACCGCGCACAAGCGGCCACCATTAACCAGGAGTCTGGATATGAATAAATCGAAGTTGATCGCTGCAGCAGTCTTGTTGCTCGGCTCAACATCGGTCGCCATCGCCCATGATGCGGAACACTTTTCGGCCGGCCAACCTGGCGATCCAAAAAAGCCGGCACGCACCGTGGCCGTCATCATGACCGACGACGACGGTGCAATGCGGTACAGCCCCGATCGGCTCGACGTGAAAAAAGGCGAGCAAGTCCGCTTTGTCATTCAGAACAAGGGCGTGCTCAAGCACGAGTTCACGCTGGCGAGCGTTGACGACAACAAAAAGCATGCTGTGCTGATGAAAAAATATCCCGATATGGAGCACGATGATCCGAATGCGAAAAGCGTCGATCCCGGCAAGACGGCAGAGATCCTCTGGCGGTTCAGTAAGACAGGCACGTTCGAGTTCGCCTGCCTCATCCCCGGACATCGCGAGGCCGGCATGCACGGCACGGTCGCTGTGAAGTGAAAATGTGCAAGCGGAGAGTGACGATGAAAAAAACAACGACGATGGTTGCAGTAGTACTGAGTCTGGCGATGGCGCCCGGCGCATGGGCACAATCGCTCATCGACGGCACCATCACCAAGGTTGATACATCGGCCGGCAAGATCACCATCAAGCATGGGCCGATCAAGAAATTCGACATGGACGACGGAATGACGATGGTCTTCCGCGCCCAGGACCCGGCCATGCTGCAAGCCGTGAGAGCGGGTGACAAGGTCAAATTCGACGCAGAAAACGTCAACGGGCAGTTCGTGGTGACCAAGATCGAAAAAGGAAAGTGAGTGTCATGGCGCGACTCCGCGCCGAGGAGAGTTGATTTGCATCAAAGGCTCGAGGCCGGATGCTGATAGTTTTTCAGAGAACTCTGAAACGGGCGCGACGTGACAAATGAGCGTCAGCTTCGATCTCACCAACCGCATCCGAGCGGCGGAAAAGGCACGTTCTGAGGCGGCGAAAGACGCTGCTGCATCGTTGCGTGTCGCGCCGACCAAAGGGACTGTTCGATCCCTCGATCTCCCGTTGCATGCGGCGACGGCGCGCTTGACCGGCGGTATTTCACCCGCCGCCTTGACGCAGGCCTACTCCGACTGGCTCCAACATCTGTTGTTCTCTCCCGACAAGCAGATCGAGCTCGTCAGGAAAGCAGCCGACAAATGGACGCGCTATCTTCAATATTGCGCCCGCGCATGCACAGACCCGACCTGCCCCGACTGCATCGAGCCGCTTGCACAGGACGCCCGCTTTCGCGGTGAGGCCTGGCAGCGTTGGCCCTTCAATGCGATGTACCAAGGCTTCCTGCTCACGCAACAATGGTGGCACAACGCGACAACAGACGTCGAAGGCGTTTCGAAGCATCATCAAGACGTTGTGTCCTTCACCGCGCGGCAAATCCTCGACGTGTTTTCACCCGTAAATTTTCCACTTACGAATCCTGCCGTTATCGATGCCGCCATAAAGCAGCGCGGCATGAACTTCGTTCGCGGAACATTCAATTTCTGGGAGGACTGGCGGCGAGCCGTCACCGGTGAAAAACCGGTGGGGGCCGACGCCTTCAAGGTCGGCCGCGACGTTGCCGTCACTCCGGGCAAGGTCATTTTCCGCAATCGGCTTATCGAGCTGCTGCAGTACGCTCCCGCCACCGATGCTGTCTATGCAGAGCCGATCCTCATCGTGCCCGCATGGATCATGAAATATTACATTCTCGATCTTTCCTCCGAAAACTCGCTGGTCCGATACCTCACGCAGCAAGGTTTCACCGTCTTTATGATTTCCTGGAAAAATCCCAGGGCAGAAGATCGCGATCTCGGACTGACCGACTACGCAGAGCTCGGGGTGAAGGCGGCGCTAGATGCGGTGCAGGCCATAGTGCCCAACCGAAAAATTCATGCCGTCGGTTATTGCCTCGGAGGCACGCTGCTGTCGACCGTGGCCGCCGCGATGGCGCGCGACAGTGACGACCGATTGAAGAGTGTAACGTTGTTCGCGGCCCAGACCGACTTCACCGAGGCAGGTGAACTGACTCTGTTTATCGATGAAGCCCAGGTGAGTTTTCTCGAGCACATGATGGCGGATCGAGGCTTCCTTGACACAAAACAGATGGCCGGCGCCTTCCAGTTGTTGCGTTCAAACGATCTCATCTGGTCGAAAATCGTGCACAGCTATCTGATGGGCGAACGGCAGCCGATGTTCGATCTCCTGGCATGGAACGCCGATACAACACGCATGCCTTATCGTATGCACTCGGAATATCTGCGACGTTTCTTTCTCAATAACGATCTCGCCGGAGGCCGTTATGAGGTCGGCGGGCGTCCCGTCTCCCTGCGTGACATCCATATTCCGATCTTTGCGGTGAGCACCGTCACCGATCACGTCGCGCCGTGGCGATCTGTCTACAAGATCCAGATGCTGACGCACGCAGATGTGACATTTGTCCTGTCGAACGGTGGGCACAACGCCGGCGTCGTCAATCCGCCTGGCCGTCCAGGTCGCTACCATCAGATCGCAACGCATAAGGAACAGGAAACATACGTGGATCCCGATGCGTGGCAGAAAGCCGCTGAGCGGCATGAGGGATCGTGGTGGCCTTGCTGGCGCGATTGGCTCGTTAGACAGTCGTCGAAAGAAAAAGTGGCGCCGCCTAAAATGGCAGGTGGCGACAAGCCTCTGGACGACGCCCCCGGGACTTACGTGCTCGAGTCATAATTCGCGCGGGTCTTTCGACAGGCTTATTCGGTCTGGCGTTGAGTGACTCGCGATCCGTTTTTTATCCTGTCGCTCGGATGCAGGATGACCGTTTCTCCGGCGGCAAGGCCAGAGACAATCTCCGCGGTCCGGTTGTTACGGTGGCCAATCGCCACCTCCGCTACGCGGGCGCGTCCGTTCTTCACGGCATATACCGCCCATTGATTGCCCTGACGAAACAGGGCTGCCACCGGCACCTGCAACACGTCGTCTGCACCCCATACCGTGACATGCACAATCACCCGATAGTCATGCCCGAGCCGCGACCACTCCTCCGGCGGACCTGAAAAATCGATCGTCGTGCGAACCCGCTGCTCCTCGATGCCCAGCGCAGACACCTTGAGAAAGCCCGCCGGATCGACCCTGACAACGCGGCCCATGATCGGGCTGCCGCCCCATCCATCGAACCGCACCGATGCGCCGACTTTGATCTGAACGGCATCGGTGGACAGCAAATCCGCCACCACTTCGAGATCCTGCGGATCGCCGATCTCGATCAAAGCCGCGCCCGGCAAAACCACCGCTTCGCTTTCCTGGACGATCTTCAATACGACACCGGTCACGGGAGCGCGGAGCTGAATGCAGCAGTCCGAACGCGACTCGGGTGTGGCAGTGAGCGGATTGATCAACCGTGCAGCGACGCTGGCACGTTCACTGCGCCGGACATCGTGTTGCGCCTTCGCACTGGCGAGCGCGGCTTCGTTGGTCGCCACATCCAGGCGGGCCTTTTCCAGGCTCCTTTCGGGAATCGAACTCGTGCGCGCCAGCGCTTCGGATCGACGGAGCTCGCTGCGCGCGAACTCGAGCGCCGCTTCGATGCGTCGAACCTCCGCCTCAGCAAGCGTAACCCCGGCATCTGCGGCGGTCAGCATTGCTTGCAGCTCTTCGCGAGAACGTGCATCGAGGAAACTCGGAGTCGTCGGCTGCATGACGGCGACGATAGTTTCAGCCGCCTTCACCTGATCGCCGACATGTACCGAAATCGTGCCTTTTTCGCCGAACGGATGGGAAATCCTCAGGACCTTCCCTGCAATCGGCGCGGAGACCGTATAGATGTGGCGCACATGGGTCTTTGCCTCGTCATCGACGGTCACCTCCATCGCTCCCCTGGCAATTGTCGCGAGATCCACGGGCGTGGGCGCCGGCCAGGCGAACCATATGAGGCCGCCAACGATCAGCGCCAAAACCGCACCTAGCGTCGCCCGTTTTGTCCAATTTGTTGGCATGGTTCAGTCTCTTGTCTTCAGGACGTCGACGAGGTCAAGCCGATTGACGCGCTCGCGGACAACCAGCCCGGAGATGACCGCTGCAACAATGACGATCGCGCTGGCATAGACGTAAGTTGACGACGTAACCACCAGGCGTACCCGCATCAACTCACCGGCAAGCTGCGTCTTCATGAACCAGGCAAGTCCATAACCCATTAGCCACCCGGGCGGTTGGGCAATCAGCGTGAGAAGCGCGAGCTCGAGCAGCAGGATCCACAGCACTTCCACCGCGGTAAATCCCAGGACGCGCAAGCTCGCCAGTTCCCGGGCACGCTCCGACAGAGCGATGCGCGCGCTGTTGTAGATGACGCCAAAAGCAATCACCGCCGCCAGTCCGGTATAGATGCTGGCCATCGTAGTAACGAGTAGAGCTATTGTCTGTCGAAAGTTCGCCAGGGAAACGCGTTGCAGGCCCAAGCCGCTGACAGCTGGCATGTTCTTGATCGCCGTATAAAATTCATCACGTTGACTCTGGTCAAAACTCAGGTTCACGCTATTGACGACGGGCCGCTCCCGCATCAAGCGGGCCAGCGCTTCGGAATCCATCATTCCCCTGATGCCGAAGTAGTCCTCGACCAATGCCGTCACCGGCAGGGAAACCGTCCGGCGAGCGCCGTCGAGGAGATCGATCTCGATCGAATCCCCCACCCTCGCCCCGAGGATCTGGGCCAGCATGCTTGAGATCGCTAGTCCGGTTTCCGGCAGTACGACGGGTTTTAGATTGACGTCAATAATACGGTTGAGGTCGGCATCACGAGGTCTGCCACTGATGATCACCCTTCGCTCGATGTTCCCGAAACGGACCCGGACCGGCACTTCACGATAGGGCTCTGCACCGATCACACCGGGAAGACGTGCAATCTGCAACGTGACGTCGCTTGAGCGCTTTTCTGTGAAGCTCACTGTCGCATCCTGCCGGTCAGCCATGAAATATGTCACGTCGACCAGCGATTCCATCGTGTCGTAAACGAACATCGACACGATCAGAATCGCGGTGGCCGATGCCATCCCGATTGCAGTAAATGCTGCGCGAACGGGATGGTGCACAAGGTTGCGCAGCATCATCACGATCGGCTGCGAGACGAGCTTGTCGATTTTGAAGGCGGTTGGCAGCATCTTTCTGAATTTCGCCGGCGCCGGCGGCTGCATCGCGACCGCAGGGGCAAGCTTCACGACGTCCCGCAAAGCATGAACGGCTGCAAGGATGGCTGCCAGCGAGCTCAGCCCGGCAGCGATGAGATACAGATCGGGACTGGCAACAAACACCAGAAACGGGAAGCGGAAATAGTCGCCGAACATGCGCGTAACGTAGACGCCTAGCCAGGTTCCCGCGAAGCCGCCGATGGCAACTCCAACCGTGACAATTACAATGACGAACTTGATGTAGTGAAAGGCAATCGCGCCGTTCCGATACCCCAGCGCCTTCAACAGACCGACCTGCTCGCGCTCCAATGCAACGAGCCTGCTCAGCGTAAGATTCACCAAAAATGCGGATACAAGAAGGAATATAGGTGTGAGCGTGCGACTCATATTGTTCAGCATGTCCAGTTCATGATCGATCCAGGCATGCGATGTCTGGTCCTTCCTCCCATAGGCCGAGCGACCGCCGTAGCGATCGAGCAAGGCGTCAAGCCGGGTGATGACTTCGCGCTCCGATGCATGGCGGAGCAGCTTCACGCTGATCGCGGAGAAGGCTCCATCCAGATTGTAGGCACCCTCCAGCGCCTTCTCCGACATCCAGATGATCGCGAAACGGCGGTCGTCGGGCATCAGATCGCCCGGCCCAATCGCATAGATGAATTCCGGGGACAAAGCGGTTCCGACAATCACCAGTTCCCGCTTGCGCCCGTTCAAGATCGCCGAGAAACGCGAGCCGAGGCCAAACCCATGCGCTTTGGCAAAAGGCTCGTTGACCACAACCTCATCCGTCCGCCCGGGTTCCGGCGTACGCCCCAGCCGCATGTACAAGAGATTCAGCTTGGGCTCGTCGATGTCGGGCAATGAAATCACCTGACCGGTCGCCGGCTCGGGATAATTCGGAATGTCCAGCAGCGCGAGCTTGGCGATGCGGGCATCGACTGCGGCCACACCGGGAATTTCAGCCACCTGGTCGACGAGTGTTCTGGGCGCCCGGTTCACGACCGCGAATACATCGGCAAAACGATAGCGTTCGTAATAAGCGGTCCGCGTTTCATCGAGTGACCGGTATGAGCCGACAGCAAGGATCAGCGTCGCAACGCCACCGCCGATCACGAGGGCGATCGCGAGGGCCTGCGCCCAGAGGCGCCTGACGTCGCGAAGCAGCTTGCGGTCGAGCATCGCCATTGGTCACCAGCTCAAGACTGCCGCGGGTTGGCGCGTTTCATTTGTTTGCATCCGGGATATCTGCCCATCCGCAAAAAACAGCGTCCGATGCGCGACCCCCTGGATGCTGGCATTGTGCGTGATGATCAGCGTCGTGGTGCCAAGCTGGGCATTGATGGTCAGCAGAGCGTCGATGACGCGAATGCCCGTCTTGGAATCAAGCGCACCCGTGGGCTCGTCACAAAGCAGCACCTCGGGCCGCTTCGCGATTGCACGTGCGATTGCCACCCGTTGCTGTTCGCCACCGGACAGCTGCGACGGGAAATGGTCCTTCCTGTCCAGAAGACCCACGAGCGCCAAAGCCTCTTCAGGCTGCATTGGGTTGTCTGAAATCTCGGTGACAAGCACGACGTTCTCGTAAGCGGTCAGGCTCGGCACCAGATTATAAAATTGGAAGACGAACCCCACTGATCTGCGCCGGTAGGCCGTGAGGCTGCGATCATCGAGGGCCGTCAGCTCCACATTTTTGAAAAACAGATGTCCGCTACTCGCATGATCGAGGCCACCCATGATGTTCAGAAGCGTCGACTTCCCGCTCCCCGATGGCCCAAGCAGAACGACCACTTCACCATGCAGGATTTCGAGATCGACACCGCGCAACGCATGCACTTCGACCTCGCCAGTCGTGTAGACCTTGGTCAGGTGCTGAGCGGTGAAGACTGTCTCGTGCATCTTATCGTCCGCGCCTGAGGCGATTTGTCAGTCGATACGATTAATTTTTTCCTTGATCATCCGACCGTTCGGGTCATTTAGCGACGGTGATCGTACCTAAAATCGGCAGACGTTGGGCGTTTGCGATTTTTTGTATAAGCGCGGGGTCGTTCCTAGTTTGTCGTGAACTGACCGCTCAATTTTATGAACTGCTGGAAAAGACTCGCTTTTGTTTTGTGGGCATGCCTGAGCTGCTCCGCCCGACCAGGCGACCAACAAAGCTGCGGCAACAACAGCAATTCTCGCCGTTCGATAAATGGCGAGCGCAAAGTCCGCGCGTAGTGCGCACTTTCTCCGCATGCGCAAATTCAAACAAGAATGCCAATACCTGCCTTGATACAGATCAATTTCGCACTCTTGAGGTCAGCCGACTTTTGCGGCCGGGGTCTGCGAGGAACCCAGGAAACTGACGTTACGCCGGCATCTGCCTCAGAACGCGGGCCACCGCCGCGGCAATCGATACAGCCGCCGGCGTATCCGAATGCACGCAGACCGTCGTGGCCTTCACGGGAATGTCCTTGCCGGCCGTATTGGTTACGACGTGCTCTTTAATCACGCGTAGAACACGCGCGGCCGCTCTTGCCGGGTCAACTGCGTCGTGCACGCGGCTCAAAATAAGATTGCCCTCGCCGTCATATTCAAGATCAGCATAAAATTCAGGAACGAACGTGATGCCTTTGGCCTGATAGGCTTTTTCGTGTGCCGTGAAGGCCATTCCGAGAATGGGCACACCGAATGGGAGGACGGCGTCGGCAATGGCGGCGGCGATCTTCTCGTCGCGGGCCGCCATGCCATAGAGCGCGCCGTGCGGTTTCACGTGATTGAGCGGCATGCCTTCGGCATCGAGAAACGCTTTCAGGGCGCCGACCTGATATGTCACCAGATCTGCCACTTCCGCCGGCGAAATCACCATGGCCCTGCGGCCGAAGCCCTGAAGATCCGGTAACGAAGGATGCGCCCCGACCTTGACCGAATGCTGCTTCGCAAGGCGTACCGTCGCGCGCATGGTCGGCGGGTCGGACGCGTGAAAACCGCAGGCGACGTTGGCCAGGTCGATGTGCGGCATCATCGCCGCATCGTCACCGATGCGGTACAGGCCAAAACCTTCGCCCATGTCGCAATTGATGGTCAGACGCATGCGCGGGGCCTCAGACGCCATTCTTGGTGGCCATAACCGAATTTTTCCAGTGGAGAGCTCCGATTTCCTTTTAGAGTTCCTGTGTACCGCATTGATTTCATGCAAAATAGACAAGGGCAACAAGTGGAAACATAGGGGGCATCCATGAAGAGAATCTTTTTGCTGCTTGTCATATCGGCTTTTGCCATTTCACCCGCCGCCGCGGCCGGCAAGCAGAAATCGAAAGAAGCCATAGAGGCCGAGGAAATTGCCAAGCAGCACGACAACACGTTGCGTGCTCTGCGCGACGGCCTGCCATTGATTCTCCCCTCCTGGTCCCTTCCCGTCTATTTCGGCATGCACCTGGACGAGAAGGACAAGAAGCCAGAGAAGACCGCGAAGAAAAAGAAATAACCGGTGCTGATGCGCTGCGACTGGCAAGTAACGCCGGCGGCACCACGCTCAAATCGAAACGCTAACTGCTGAGCCTCTGCACCAAGGCGGCGACGCCGACAATGGCGAGCAAAAAGACCGCCACGCTCAACACGCCAACACGTGGCGAGCTGCTGTAGAAAAGTATCAGGGCGACTATGCCGACGATGACGGCAACGGCCATAATCGATGGACCGGTATAGCTGCCATACTCGTCGATGCGGTCGCCGCCGTTGTCTTTGTTTCGTTTGTTCCTCATGAGCCGCCTGCCTAGCCGTCATCCCCCGATTTGACTGGTGCGGACGGAGGGACTCGATCCCTCACAAAAAAATTCTAAGACGCATCGCTCTCTTGGAAGTTGAGCAAGATCAATAGGTGCATCAACGCATTTTTGGCTCCAAGAGCCCAAAAATCCCTTGATTTTGTTGGTGCGGACGGAGGGACTCGAACCCTCACGGGAAATCTCCCAAGGGATTTTAAGTCCCTTGCGTCTACCATTCCGCCACGTCCGCGTGGCAATCCCAACTCACCCGCCGGCGCGCGGCGGGTGGAGCCACTCCGATCGGGTTTACCCGAGATCGGAATAATTCGCGCGCAAGTCGGCTACAGCCGACTTGCGGTGGCGGCGCGTCACGCTAATTCGATAAGACGTGTCCCCAGGACGACTGCCAGTCCTTGCCGCCGGCATCCGTCACCTTACCGTCCTTTTCGAAGAACTTGTTCGGCACCTGGAAGATCGCAATCATCGTGCCGCCCTTGGGGCACCAGGCGACGTGCCGGCTGCCCGCCGGACGCCAGACGAATTCGCCCGGCCCGACTTCGAGACCGGCATCAGGGCCTTCTTTGTCAACCAACGAACCTTCGAGAACGTATGTCTGCTCGATCAGGACGTGCTCGTGATCGGGCAAGGTCGCGCCCGGCTCCATCTTGATCAGCACGGTCGCGAGGCCGCTCTTGGGATCGAACAGCAGGGTCTTTGTCTGGCACCCGGGAAACCGCATTTTCTCCCATGGAAGATCTTGTGGACGCACGTAATGCGAGCGCTTGTCATCGATTGGCTTGGCATCCTGCGTGTTCGGTTTGACATTCATTGCATCCTCCCCGGCGGGGCTTTTTCTATGCGCGATGATATACGAAACAGGGTCAGTTGCTCAATTTGATGTTGGCCTGCTCAACAATCTTGCCGAACTTTGTGCGCTCGGCCTCCACGAAAGCCTTGAACTCCGCAACTTTCATGGGCTTCGGCACGATGCCTTGTGGCAGAAGCTTGCCGGAAATTGCAGGGTCCTGGAGCGCGCTATTGATGATGCCATTGAGGCGCTCGATGATTCCCGGCGGCGTTCCTGCTGTTCCGAAGATGGCAAACCAGTTAAGCAATTCGTAGCCCGCAAGACCCGGCGTTCCCTCGCTTAGCGGTGCCACATCGGGTAGTTGCGGCATTCGTTCGCGCGAGGTGACGGCGACGGCTTTTATCTTGCCCCCCTGGATCAATGGCAGCGCTGCGGCCAAGCTCGTAAAGCTCATCGTGACGGCGCCAGTCGCGACATCCGTGACCGCCGGCGCGGCACCGCGATAGGGCACGTGCAAGACCTTGGTGCCCGCCATTGTGTTCATTAATTCGCCAGCAAGCTGCTGCGGATTGCCGATCCCCGACGACGAAAACGACAGCTTTCCAGGGTTTTCCTTGATATAGGCGATCAGCTCTTTCGGGTTGCTAACCGGTGTCGTGCTCGCGACCACGACCACGCACGGGACGATTCCGACGAGTGCAATCGGCGCAAGCTCCTTGGCCGGATCGTAGGCCATCTTCTCCTTGAACAGGAAATGATTGATGGCGACTTCGCCGGATGCGCAGGCGAGCAGCGTGTATCCGTCGGGCGCGGCCTTGGCGACGGCCCCCGTTGCCAGCATGGCACTCGCGCCGGTCCGGTTCTCGACGATGATCGGTTGGCCGAGCGCGGCCTTCAAAGGGTCCTGCAACAGGCGGGCGATGATATCGACGCCGCCACCTGCCGGGTAACCGACGAGGATATGGACCGGCTGACTCGCATAGGTCGTTTGAGCGTCCGCCCTCGACGAGGCGACACACACTGCGGCGGCGCTCGCGCCGGCGAGCAGATGACGTCGTGTCAGCATTGCGTTTCCTCCCGAATGTAATTTTTTGTCAGTCGCCTCCCTCGCGGATGGGCGGCTGGAACGCCAGGCCCGTATCCCAAGGGAAATAGATCCAGGTGTCCTGCGACACCTCAGTGATGAACGTGTCGACAAGCGGCCGTCCCATCGGCTTCGCATAGACGGTTGCAAAGTGAGCGTTCGGCAGGAGATCGCGGACGATACGCGCGGTCTTTCCAGTATCGACAAGATCGTCGACAATCAGCACCCGCTTCCCCTGCGAATGAAGCGCAACCACTTCCGGCGCCACCCCTTTGAGGACAGACAGATCGCCCTGGTTGTTGTAGTCGCGATAACTGACGACGCATACGGTTTCGATCATGCGAACGTTGAGCTCGCGCGCGACGATCGCAGCCGGCACCAGACCGCCGCGCGTGATGCAGACGATCGCCTCGAACGGCCCGGATTCGTGCAGGCGCCACGCGAGCGCACGCGAGTCACGATGAAACTGATCCCACGACACCGGGAAAATTTTTTCGGGACGAGGTGTCTCTGCGGGCGATTTCGCCATGGTGCGTCAGCGCGCTGGAGGAAGCTGCGCTTTGACCTTCTTGAGCATCCCCTCGACTTCAGCCTTCACGACCGCAAGCTCGCTCGCATCGCGGGAGCGTACGACAATGTTCGTGTTCGGTCCGTTTTTTTCGTCAATAAAAGGATAGCTGCCGATGATCGTCGACGGGTGTGCTTTGGCAATAGCGCCGAGCTCGGTACCGACATCGCCTTCCTTGGCATCGGCGCGGATTGTCTCCGACAGCAATTTTGTGCCGGCCTTGAGCTTCGGGGCTACTTCGTCGAGCATGCCCTGCATCACCGCCGGAATTCCCGCCATGGTGATGACGTTGCCGATCCAGAATCCGGGAGCCCCCGAGACCTTGTTCGCGACAAGCGCAGCGCCCTTCGGAATGCGCGCCATTCGCAGGCGCGCCTCGTTGAGCTCGCCACCGGTTTTTGCCAACCGCTCTTTCAGGATGGCAATCGCTTCGGGGTGGAACTCAAGCGCGACGCCAAAAGCCTCAGCGACGCAATCAGCCGTTATGTCGTCATGAGTGGGCCCGATGCCGCCGGTTGTGAACACATAAGTATATTTTGCCCGCAATGCATTCAGTGCATCAACGATCGCTGCGGCCTCGTCCGAGACCACCCTCACTTCCTTGAGATCGATCCCGATCGCGGTGAGGTAGTCGGCGATGTAGCCGATGTTCTTGTCCTTCGTCCGGCCGGACAGAATCTCGTCGCCAATCACCAACACGGCGGCAGTGATGATGTCGGAGTTGCTGCTCATGACGGTATCCTGTGGGCGACCCAGAAGACGTAGCGTGACCCCGGCACCCGCTCAAGCCACCCGCCGCGGCGTTCGCTGACCTCGTTTGCGCTGCCGCTAACATGCGGTTTTAATGGTATTTTTAGCGTTCGGAAAAGATGTTTTGGCGATGCAACGGACCATCGCGATGCGCGTTGCAACAACCGGCTGCCGGCGGAAAATCTGACCATGACCTATTGCTGCGGAATTCTCGTTCGGGCCGGGCTCGTCATGATTGCCGACACGCGCACCAACGCCGGGCTCGATAATATTTCCACGTTTCGCAAACTGCACGTTTACACGCAACCGGGCGAGCGCATCATGGCGCTTGCCTCGGCGGGAAATCTGTCGCTCAGCCAGTCGGTTCGCTCGACATTGACCGAAGGCATGGAGAACGCGGAGACCGGCGAAACTGAAACGCTGATGAATGCGCCGACGATGTTTCAGGCCGCGCAACGGATCGGACGCGCGATAACAAAAGTGCAGGACGTCGAAGGTAAGGCACTGGCGGCGGCGCACATTGAGCACGACGTCTCCTTTCTGTTCGGCGGCCAGATCAAGGGCGCCCGTCTGCAGCTTTTCATGATCTACTCGGCCGGCAATTTCATCGAGTGCACGATAGACACGCCCTATCTGCAGATTGGCGAACATAAATACGGCAAGCCGGTGCTCGATCGCGCCATCGGCTACGACACCGACCTTTATGACGCGCTGAAGATCGGACTAATTTCGATGGACTCCACCATGCGTTCCAATCTCGGAGTCGGTTTGCCGATCGACCTACTCGTCGTGCGCCCCGATGTCTGTGATGCCGAGGTCAACTATAGGATCGAGCCGGGCGAGCCCTATTTCCAGGATTTGCGAACCCGCTGGTCGGCCGCCTTGCGCGCCGCCCACATCGCAATCCCGCGTCCGCCTTATCGGGGCTCCGGCACAGGTTAAAGAAAGCCAACTCTTACAAAGGGATACACGGTGCGGTGTTGCTTTACATTTACCGCCGGTTAACAGAACCGGGCGAATTGCCTGTTCCTGCCGCTAACTGGCCCTCACTCCAGCAAAACGAAAGCGAATAGCAAGCTTTGTTTCCTAGCTTCCGGCGACGAAACGCCAATGGGCAGGACGCTGTAAGGGACTTCAATCGTGCCGGCTGTCGCTCGTCCGCGTGCACCCGACACGCGGCCATACACCAGTTGGGATCGCGCTCGCCTGAGCGTCGTCGTCCCCATTGGAGTCATCGTCGCCGTCGCGATCGTCTGCATTGTCGTTGCGGTGCTGTCGTCCGCCCAGCGTGCCGACATCGTCGCGGTCGATCATGAAAAGCAGCTGTTCTCGCGCGCCATCACGAACTACGGCGAACGCGTGTTGCGCGAAGTCGAAAGCGTGGCGTCTGCCGCGGCCACCATCCAGAACATCCGGCGCTCGTTCGACCCGGCCTGGGCCAGGGACCGGGTCGGAAACTGGCTCGAAACGTACTTCGATCACGACTACGTCTTCATTTTCAACCGCAACGACGAGCTGATCTACTCGCTGCTCGGCAGCCGCGCCCCCGACGCCAAATGGATGGCCAACGCGCGCAACGATTTCGCGTCGGTAATCGAATACATGCGTGGGCGCGACCCGCGGCTGCACGGCGCCATCCGCCTCAATCAGCCGAGCCTTACCGAAGGCGGCGCGCATCCCCAATCGGCTGTGATACGCCGCGTGATGGGCAAGCCGGCGGTCATCGCGGCGGTCGCCGTCGGTCCCATCGACGGGATCCCTCAATCAGTCGACGGCGATGCCCCGATCATCATGTCCGTGAAATTCATCGATGAGGCAGCGCTCGCTAGCATCGCAACGCAGCTCCGGCTCGTGAACCTGCGCAAGATCGATCAGGTGCCCGTGCCGCAAGGTGACCTCAACTACGACCTGACCGGTCCCGACGGCAGCGTTATCGCGCGCTTTGCCTGGACACCGAAGCAGCCCGGCGCTGAAATCGTCCAGAACGTGGTGCCGTTCGTCGCCGTGGCGCTGACCGGCTTCGCCCTGCTCGCGGCCTTCGTGCTGCGCTACATGCGCCGCACCGCCGCCGCGATCGCCGCCGGCGAGTCGCGCCTGCGTCATCTCGCAATGCATGACCCGCTCTGCGGACTGCCGAACCGCATCTTCTTCGGCGAGCGTCTTGAGGCCGTGATCGAAGAAGTTCGTAACGGCAGTGCGCCTGCGGCCGTGTTCTATATCGACCTCGATCATTTCAAGGACGTCAACGACACGCTCGGACACCATGTCGGCGATGAGCTGATCCGCAACGTCACCCTGCGCCTGTCGCATACGTTGCGCGGCGGCGACCTTGTTGCGCGTCTTGGCGGCGACGAATTCGCGGTGATCTCTTCGATCGCGGGCGACAGCGAACAGATGACGACCCTCGCACAGCGCATCATCTCGGCAATCTGCTCTCCCTACGCGATCACCGGGCAAAACATCATCATCGGAGCCTCGATCGGAATCGCGGTCATCGACAAGAACTGCGGCACTGCAACCGACATCATGCGCTACGCCGACATGGCGCTCTATCGCGCCAAAAATGAAGGGCGCAACCGAGCCTGCATCTACGACGCGGCGATGGATGCCGATCTCTCCACACGCAAATTGCTCGAGGCGGATCTGCGCGAGGCGATCGAATCCGACCAGCTGCAATTGCTGTATCAGCCGGTCGTGAACAAGAGCGGCGATACCGTGGTCGGAGTGGAGGCGCTGTGCCGCTGGAAACATCCGACCCGCGGCGAGATCCCGCCGACCGAATTCATCGCGATCGCCGAGCACAGCGGATTGATCATCGATCTCGGCAACTGGGTGCTGCGTCGCGCCTGTGTCGACGGCAGGGCATGGCCGGATTTGACCATTGCGGTCAACGTCTCGTCGCTGCAATTCCGCCGCATGGATTTCGTCGACGTGGTCGAGCGAATCCTGAAGGACACGAATTTCGATCCGGCGCGGCTTGAACTCGAGCTGACCGAAAGCGTATTGCTCGGCAATGTGGACTCGGCTGAAACCGCAATGGTCCGCCTCAAGGCGCTGGGCGTGCGGCTGGCGCTCGATGATTTCGGCACTGGCTACTCAAGCTTGCTCTACCTGCGGCGCTTTCCGTTCGACAAGCTCAAGATTGACCGAAGTTTTGTGCGCTCAATCGAGAAGGCTGCTGATGCCGCCGCCATCGTGCACGCGATCGTCAGCCTCGGCCGCGGCCTCGGAATGAAGGTCACTGCCGAAGGCGTCGAAACGGCCGACCAGCAGCTGTTCCTGCGCGCCGCCGGCGTGCATTCCATGCAGGGCTACCGCTTTGGGCGGCCGGTCAGCATCGCCGAAATCTCGGCACGTCTCCAGAGCCCGGGCGCTTTTCAGCCCCACGAAATTCCTACAGCGCTGGCGAGCTGATCCCGGCTTCGCGCAAGGCGTCCCGCTGCCGCCGGTGGTGGCGAGCGCGCGCTTTTATGATATTGCGGACGTCCTGAACTTCCCCACAAGAAAGGACATCCGATGGCTTCCGCAAAGATTGCGCTGGTGACCGGGGCAGGAACCGGCGTGGGCCGGGCAGTGGCCATTGCGCTGGCCAAGGCCGGCTACAACCTCGTCCTTGCCGGCCGGCGCAAAGAGATGCTCGACAAGGTTGCGGGGGAGATCAACGCGCTCGGCGCGCAAGCCCTCGCTGTCCCGACCGATGTGTCGAAGCGTGAATCAATTGTGTCGCTGTTCACGACGGTCAAATCGACCTTCGGCCGCCTCGATGTCCTGTTCAACAATGCCGGCATCGGGGCGCCGGCGGTCCCGCTCGAGGATCTGCCCTTCGAAACCTGGCAAAACGTGGTCGCGACAAACTTGACCGGCATGTTCCTGTGCACGCAGGAGGCCATCAAGATCATGAAGAGCCAGAATCCGCGCGGCGGCCGCATCATCAACAACGGGTCGATCTCGGCGCACGCGCCGCGGCCTTATTCGGTCGCCTATACTTCGACCAAGCACGGGGTCACCGGCCTGACGAAATCGACGTCGCTTGACTGCCGGCAGTACGACATCTGCTGCGGCCAGGTTGACATCGGCAACGCGGCGACACCACTGACCGAGCGCATGGTTCAGGGCGAGGGTGTGTTGCAGCCGGACGGCCGCAAGATGATCGAGCCGCGCATGGAGGCCGATCACGTCGGCAACGCGGTGGTCTACATGGCAGGCCTGCCGCTCGATACCAATGTCCTGTTCATGACCGTGATGGCCAACAAGATGCCGTTCGTCGGCAGAGGCTGACTGCATGGAAGCGTTGCACGCGTGGCATGAATTCTATCTGCTCGTGGGCACCGCCGCCGCAACCGTGCTTGCGCTGCTGTTCGTCGCCGTGTCGCTTGGCGCCGGATACCTGACAAGCCAGCATCAGGCCCCGACACGCACCTTCATGAGCCCGGTGGTGATCCATTTCACCAGCGTGTTTTTCCTCGCCGCCGTCTGCCTGATCCCGTCGCACGGACCGGTTTTCTTTTCCGCGTTGATTGCGGCGACGGCCGTTCTCGGCATTGCCGTGTCCGGGTTCACCTCGGTGCAGGTCATACGCCGGGACTGGACGCAGTACGTGCCCGACTACTTTGCCTACGGGCTGCTGCCGGTCGCGGCCTACCTCACATTGCTGATCGCCGGCATCATGATCTATGCCGGAATGAATTACGCACCCGAAGTGCTGGCCGGCGCATTGCTTGCGCTTACGATCGTGAATATCCGCAACGCATGGGACCTCACGTTGTCCATGGTGCGGCACCACGCCGACGAACGGCGGCCGAAGTAGCCTAGCGCTTTCCGCCACCCAGACTTCCGAGCAGTCCGCGAATGAGCGCCTTGCCAACCTGCGTGCCGACTTGAGAAGCGACCGAGCGCGCTACCTGTTTGACGACGACTTCACCGGTCGACATGCGCCGCGAGCGGCCGCCTGACGAGCCACCCCCAAGGACTCCCCCCAGCACATCGGTCCAGCCACCACCGGAGGATGGAGGTGGGGACGCAGGCTCCGCGCCTTTGCGGCCGCCAGCTGGCGCCGCTTCAGGTGCGCCGGCGCGTCCCCGCACCCGGCCCTGCAATATTTCGTACGCCGATTCCGGATCGACGGTCTGGTCGTATTTGCCGCGGATCGGGCTCTTGGCGATGACGGCCTTGCGTTCCGCGCTGGTCACCGGGCCAAGGCGGGCGGAGGGAGGACAGATCAATGCGCGATCGACCATCGACGGCGTGCCGTTGCCTTCCAGAAACGACACCAGCGCTTCGCCTTTGCCCAACTCAGTGATGACTTTTGCCGTGTCGAGTTTCGGGTTGGGCCGGAATGTTTCCGCCGCCGCCCGGACCGACCTTTGGTCGCGCGGCGTGAAGGCGCGCAGCGCGTGCTGGACGCGGTTGCCCAGTTGCGCCAGCACCTTGTCAGGGACGTCGAGTGGATTCTGCGTGACGAAATAGATTCCGACGCCTTTTGAGCGGATGAGCCGCACGACCTGCTCGATCTTGTCGAGCAAGGTCTTCGGCGCTTCGTTGAACAGCAGGTGCGCCTCGTCGAAGAAGAAAACGAGCTTGGGCTTGTCGAGATCGCCCACCTCCGGCAGCGACTCAAACAGCTCCGACATGAGCCACAGAAGGAAGGTGGCGTAGAGACGCGGATTCTCCATCAGCTTGTCGGCCGCAAGAATGTTGATGATGCCGCGGCCATCCCGGTCGGTACGCATCATGTCTTCAAGCTTGAGTGCCGGTTCGCCGAAGAACTTGGCGCCGCCCTGGTTTTCCAACACCAGAAGCTGGCGCTGCACCGAACCGACAGTCGCCGTCGCAACGTTGCCGTACTTTGCGCCGACCTCTTTTGCATTCTTTGACAGGTAAGCGAGAAGCTCACGTAGATCCTTGAGATCGATCAATCCCTTGTTCGCGGCGTCACTCGACCCAAATTCATCGTCCGCGAAACGGAACGCGATATTGATGATGCCTTCCTGCACATCGTTGAGATCGAGCATCCGCGAGATCAGCAATGGGCCCATCTCGAAAACGGTCGTGCGGATCGGATGCCCCTGCTCGCCGAACAGGTCCCAGAACACCACAGGAAATTCGTCGGTCTGATATTTGAAGCCGACGTCCGTTGCGCGCTTGACCAGGAAATCCTTGGCCTCGCCGGGCTCGGCGATGCCTGACAGATCGCCTTTGATGTCGGCAGCAAATACCGGGACGCCGGCGCGCGAAAAACCTTCCGCCAGCACCTGCAACGTCACGGTCTTACCCGTGCCGGTGGCGCCGGTCACAAGTCCATGGCGGTTTGCAAATTTGAGCGTGAGATATTCGGGCTTCTTGCTTTTGCCGACGAAGATTTGGTCATCCCGGAATACGCCAGCCATCACTTCACCCGTTGATTGCGCGGAATCGTCTAACCCATCCGCATGTAAGGAATATTCAGTCCGCCAAGTCGCTTATTCAAGCACCCTCACCTCGACCTTCGTCCCGCCTTTGACCTTTGCGAGGGCCTTCACGTCGCCGAGCGCCTTCGCAAAGATATTGCACGGGCTCGCCAGCCTCGTCTCGTTTCCCTGACTGATCGGCGTGCGCCCGAAGCCGAGCGCGATTGCCGGCCCCTCGGGCCAATAGGCGACTTCGCCGGGCGTAACTACGGCGCGCGCGTTCCCTTCGCGCTTCACTTCGACCGGCACATCGAAGTAAACCTCCTCACCCCATGTCAGCGCCGACGAGGTGATCGGCAGCGCCGCGGCAATTGCCTTAGCCGTCGGCGTGTCGAGCAATTCGGCATCAAGCGTGAGCGTGCCGAAATCAAAGCGAATACGCGCCACTGCATTCTCCGATGAGTTGAGGCCTTCACCTCATTCTCACCAGTGGGGCGGCCTTGGCAACGCGCGCCTTGGCCGCGCGCCAGCACAGGTTCTAATGCAGGCGAAATTCGCCGTTGATGGCCCGCAGTTCGGCAGGCTTGATCAGATTGCAGTGCGCGACGCGCACGGAATGCAGCGGGCCTTCCAGTTTTTCCTTCCAGAAAGCCAGAAAACGATGCAGCTCAGGGAATTCCGGGAACAGGTCGTAGTTCTGCCAAACGTAAGACTGCAGCAGCCAGCGATGATCGGGACGGCGGTACAGGATGTGCGCGGTCGTCAGGCCATAACCACTCACTTGCTTACGGAAATCCTCTGAAACCATTTCGTCCTCCGTGCGAGTCGGACTCAAAGTTTCCCTTTCCGGCAACGACCATTGCAAGCCGAAAAGGTAAACAAGCTGTTTAAAATCAAGGCGATAGCAGCAGGCATTTTGCCCCGGCGACCGCCTGTTGCCGGCCCGCACGAGGCAACGTGAGGGCGCTTGCGGCTGTTCCCATCACTTCAGCGTTAACCATTGCAGCGACTGGATTTTTAGTTGTTGTTGGCACTCGACGAAGATGAGTGCTAAAAAATTTTTCGACGCCTCTTGCGGGCTAAAAGGCCGCAACCCATGTGGCGGCGAGGAGCTGGCGGGGGGACCAGTCAGCTACCAAAAATATAGATTGTCCAATAGCTTAGGAGGACTGCCATGAAGTTCCGTCCGCTTCACGACCGTGTTGTCGTCAAGCGCATCGATGCCGAGGAAAAGACTGCCGGCGGCATCATCATTCCTGACACCGCCAAAGAGAAACCCTCGCAGGGCGAGATCATCGCCGTTGGACCCGGGGGCCGCGACGAGAGCGGCAAGCTCATCCCGATCGATCTCAAAGTCGGAGACACCGTGCTCTTCGGCAAGTGGTCGGGCACCGAAGTGAAGATCGACGGCCAGGATCTCCTGATCATGAAGGAGTCCGACATCATGGGCGTGATCGAAGGCGGCAGCGCCGCCAAAAAGAAGGCCGCCTAAGGCTGCCGATCCGAATTTCAAATCAGAGGAACACAGACAATGGCTGCTAAAGACGTCAAATTTTCCGTCGACGCGCGCGACCGCATGCTGCGCGGTGTCGACATCCTCGCCAACGCGGTGAGAGTGACGCTCGGCCCCAAAGGCCGCAACGTCGTGCTCGATAAATCGTTCGGCGCCCCGCGCATCACCAAAGACGGTGTCACGGTCGCCAAGGAAATCGAGCTTGAAGACAAGTTCGAGAATATGGGCGCGCAGATGGTGCGCGAAGTCGCCTCCAAGTCGTCAGACTTCGCCGGTGACGGCACCACCACCGCCACCGTGCTGGCTGCTTCGATCGTCAAGGAAGGCTCCAAGGCGGTTGCCGCCGGCATGAACCCGATGGACCTGAAGCGCGGCGTCGATCTTGCCGTCGACGCCATCGTCGAGCACCTGAAGGCCAATTCGAAGAAGGTCACCTCGAACGAAGAGATCGCCCAGGTCGGGACCATTTCGGCCAATGGCGACAGCGAGATCGGCAACTTCCTCGCCAAGGCCATGCAGAAGGTCGGCAACGAGGGCGTAATCACGGTCGAAGAGGCAAAATCTCTCGAGACCGAGCTCGATGTGGTCGAGGGCATGCAGTTCGACCGCGGCTACATCTCCCCCTACTTCATCACCAATGCCGACAAGATGCGCACGGAGATGGAGGACCCCTACATTCTCATCTACGAAAAGAAGCTGTCGGGCCTGCAAGAGTTGCTGCCGCTGCTCGAGTCGGTCGTGCAAACCGGCAAGCCGCTGCTGATCGTGGCTGAAGACGTCGAGGGCGAGGCGCTTGCCACGCTCGTCGTCAACAAGCTGCGCGGCGGCCTCAAGGTCGCGGCGGTGAAGGCGCCGGGCTTCGGCGATCGCCGCAAGGCCATGCTGCAGGACATCGCTATCCTGACCGGCGGCCAGGCCATCAGCGAAGATCTCGGAATCAAGCTCGAGAATGTTACGATCAACATGCTTGGCCGCGCCAAGAAGGTGATGATCGACAAGGAGAACACGACGATCGTGCACGGTGCCGGCAAGAAGGCCGACATTGAGGCACGCGTGGCGCAAATCAAGGCGCAGATCGAGGAGACCACTTCCGACTACGACCGCGAGAAGCTGCAGGAGCGTCTGGCCAAGCTTGCGGGCGGCGTGGCGGTGATCCGCGTCGGCGGCGCCACCGAGGTCGAGGTTAAGGAGCGCAAGGATCGCGTCGATGATGCGATGCACGCGACCCGCGCCGCGGTCGAGGAAGGCATCCTGCCGGGCGGCGGTGTCGCCCTGCTCCGCTCGGTCGAGGCCCTCAAGCGCCTCAAGGTCGAGAACGAGGACCAGAAGCACGGCATCGATATCGTGCGTAAGGCGATCCAGGCGCCAGCCCGCCAGATCGCGACCAATGCCGGCGCTGACGGCTCGGTCGTTGTCGGCAAGCTGCTGGAGAAGGATCAATACTCCTACGGCTTCGACGCCCAGAACGGCGAGTACGGCAACCTGATGACCAAGGGCATCATCGACCCGACCAAGGTCGTGCGCGCGGCGATCCAGAATGCGGCGTCCGTCGCAGGCCTTCTGATCACCACGGAAGCCATGGTCGCGGAACTGCCGAAGAAGAAAGAAGCGATGCCGGCCATGCCTCCGGGCGGCGGCATGGACTTCTGATCGGTCCGCTTCAGACACGAAATGCGGAGGCCCGGGATTTTCCCGGGCCTTTTGCTTTCAAGGAAGCCTCGCTAAAAAGAAACGACCACACACGAAAAGGCGCGCGTTCATCCGGCGTCGCCTCGTCGCAGTGGCCGTCGTGGCGCGACATAGTCTTCACCACTTGCAAAGCATGTTACATCACCGACATGACAACAGCATGACAAACGCGACAGGGCGGATTTACGCCGGTATCGGGGGCTGGACTTACGAGCCATGGCGGGGCGTTTTCTACCCGAAGGGCCTGCCGCACGCGCGCGAGCTCGCTTATGCCGGCGTGCACCTGACCTCAATCGAGATCAACGGCACCTTCTACCGCACCCAGACGCCGGCGACATTTCGCAAATGGGCTTCCGAAGTGCCGGACGGCTTCGTGTTTTCGGTGAAGGGACCGCGCTACGCCGTAAACCGGCGAGTGCTCTCAGAGGCCGGTGACTCGATCAAACGATTTCTCCAGTCCGGAGTGACCGAGCTGGGGACGCGGCTTGGTCCCCTGCTCTGGCAATTCACACCTTACAAGAAATTCGATGAGAAGGACTTCGGCGGGTTCCTCGAATTGCTGCCCAAGATATTCGACGGCCACAGACTGCGCCATGTGGTCGAGGTCCGTAATGACACCTTCAAGACTCCGGCCTTCATCGCGCTGGCGCGCAAGTTCGGCGTCGGCATTGTCTACGCCGAACATGACAAGTACGCAGAAATTGCAGACGTCACGTCCGATTTCGTCTATGCGCGGCTGCAGAAAGGCGACGAGAAATTGAAAGCCGGCTACCCGCCGAAGGCACTCGATGCCTGGGCTGCGCGCGCCAAGACCTGGGCAAAAGGCGGTGAACCGAAAGATCTGCCACGCATCGACAAGACACCGGCAAAGACGCAGCCCCGCGACACATTTATCTATTTCATTCACGAGGCGAAGCTACGCGCGCCCGCCGCCGCCATGGCCCTGATCGACAGATTGAAATGACAGCCAGGCCGAAAAAGAAATCAATAAAAACGGCGCCGCTGTTCACGGTCGGATACGAGCAGGCCAGGCCAGCCGCAGTGCTCGGCGAGCTCAAGCGTGCAAAAATCGAACTGCTGGTCGATACGCGCGCTGTCGCAGCCTCGCGCAGGCCCGGCTTTTCCAAACGCCAACTCGCGGCGGCGCTCGAGGAGGAAGGCATCGGCTATATCCATCTGCAGAAGCTTGGCACGCCGGCGGAAGGACGTGCCGCCGCCCGTGGTGGGGATACCGACGCGCTCTGGCGTATCTATGACAAACACATCAGAGGGGCGGAAGCACAAAATGAGCTGCGTGAACTCATCACGCTGATTAAAACGGGCAAACGAATTGCCCTGCTCTGTTACTGCCGTGACCCGAAGACCTGCCACCGCAGTCGCATTGTTGCGAACGTCAAAAAGAAAATGGCGGTGAAGGTCACCGACCTCATTCCGCCGCTGTTCTGAATTACTCGGCGGGCTGCGTGCGCTGCCTGCCTTCAACGCTGATGATCATTGCAACCAGAGCCAGCGTCGTCACAAACAGCAAGAGCGCGATAATGGCATTGACGCCAAGCACGAGCGCGAAGCCGCCGGTCTCATGTAGCAGCGAAATCATCCCGATTGCGGCGCCGGCGCTGATGAACAGCAGAAAGTAACGCACGGCGTAGACACGGCCGCGCCAGGCGTCCGCGGTATATCGCGCCATGATCATGTCGTTGACGGTGACCTGTCCGTAGATGGCGGCCACCGCAATCGCGAGCGCAACCAGAAGCGCCGTGCCGCCCGCATAGGCAGCCCAAAGATTCCCCAGAAAGCCAAGGCCGGTGACGATCGCAAATATCACATGCGGCGGAACCCATTCGACCAGCCGTCCGACGGTCAATTGCGCCAATGCGCCGCAGACCAGCACAGCCGTTGCAATGCTGCCGACGAGCAAGAGCGGCAGATCCGTGGACAGCCGTTCATCCACGATCTTGGGCAGCGCGATTGTGAGCACGTTGAAGGTAAGACCCGCGCTCAATGCGATCACGATGAACAACCCGAACAGCATCACCGCGAGCCGAGGCGTAAGCGGAACCGCGGGTGCGGATACGCGAGACTTCGCCTGGTGGCGGTCGTCCGGCGTGACCCACAGGTAGACGATGCCGGTGAGAACGAAGAACACGGCCGGCACGTAGAAAGCTGCCCGCCAGCCCAGCCAGGTGGCGAGCGCTGCGCTGATGCCCGCAGCGAGCGAGACACCAAGATTGCCGCACACGCCGTTGAAAGCCAGCGAGCGCCCGCGCGCTTTCGTGGCTTCGATCAGCATCGCCATGCCGACCGGATGATAGATTGCTGCAAACATCCCGAGCGCGAACATAGCGACCGCCATCGTCGTAAGGTTCGGGGCAAATCCGGCAGCCGCCAGGGAAAGTCCGCAGCCGATATAGAAGGCCGCCATCATGTTGCGGCGGCTCCAGCGGTCGGCGAGCCATCCCGCCGGAAGAGAGAACACGCCGAAGGCGACGAAGGCCGTGCTCGAAAGAGCGATCAGTTCGCTGTAGGAGCGCTGGTAGACGACCTCAAGCCCGATCACGACCGTTGGGTAGATCAGCAGTACGAAATGGTCGATCGCATGGGCCCAGTTCAGGAAAGCGATCGATCGCCGGCGGTCGCGATCGTCAGCTATATGGCGGGCTTTGGTGGCAGCACTCATTCCCGGATTCCATTCGGCGCGAAGGAGTCGTTGGCATGCATATACCCATTGATGGAGCTTTGTCCTAACGCCCCTCATCCGTTCGACTGTTGGTTGTATCCATACAATTATTTACCCTTGGATTGCAGCGATATTTTGCAACAATCCAGGGTTAGTTCCGTGAGTTGCTGGTGGCGCGTTTGGGTGGCGGCTCGTTCCGCCGCCGCTCTCTGTTTTTGCTGTGTCTGCGTGCCGCCCGCGGACGCCAACGACTCTGACGAGAATCATGTCCTCCTTTTTTCCGGGCGGGATATCTGGCGCAACGGCGCCTTCGCCTATGGCGGCTTCATCGTTGCTCCGAGCGGGCTCGACCAGGACGGGTTGCTTCTGAAAATCATGCTGTCGGCCGGGCTTTACCGTTACGACGCGCAAAATCTTGGCGACCGCGTCGTTGGCGCAGAGTGGCTTACGAACATTTTGCCGGGCTGGCGGATCAAGCGTGGCGATGCCGAATTCAAAGTGTTTATGGGGCCCGAAATTCAAAACCATTACTTGCGGCCAGACGATTCCGCCAATCGGTTACGCGGTTACTCATACGGCCTGCGCGTCGCGGCGGAGGCTTGGTATGAGCCAACGGCGGAAACGATGATCGCGGCCGACGTTTCACTGTCCTCGATCGCAACCAGCAACTCGGCACGCATCGCCTATGGCTGGCGGGTGCTCGAAGAGACGCTGCTTGGCGGGATCTATATCGGACCGGAAGTTCAATATTTCGGCTCCGATGGCTACCGGCACAATCGTCTCGGCATGCACATCACCAGCATGAAGACCGAAGATGCCGAATGGTCCGCCGCCGCCGGCTGGGCGAGAGACTCTGCGGGGCGTTCGAGCCCCTATGTGCGGCTGAGCATTCTGACCCGACGATGATTAGTCGAGCGTGCGGCGGAATCGCGTAATGGCGATCGTCATCGCCACCAGCATCAGCACAAACATGGCCGCTGCGTCGTAATGGAGGTCGCTGATCGATGATCCTTTTAGCATGATCGAGCGCACGACGCGCAGATAGTGCGTCAACGGCAGGGCCTCGCCGACCCACTGCGCCCACGTTGGCATTCCCGCGAAAGGAAACATGAAGCCGGACAGCAGGATGTTCGGCAAGAAAAACATGATCGACATCTGCATCGCCTGCAACTGATTCTGCGCAATGGTCGAGAACGTGTAGCCGATCGAAAGATTGGTGGCGATGAACAGCGTGCTCAGTGCGGCAAGCGCGAAGAGATTGCCGAGGATAGGCACGCCGAACAGCAGCACGCCGATCCCGATGATCATAGACGCCTGCACGAAACCCACGATGATGTACGGAATGATCTTGCCGAGCATGATCTCGACCGGCGTGATCGGCATCGACAGCAGGTTTTCCATCGTCCCGCGCTCGATTTCGCGCGTCACCGAAAGCGCGGTGAAGATCAGCATCGTCATCGTTAGAATTGTGCCGACCAGCCCAGGCACGATGTTGAGTTGGGTCAATCCGGCCGGATTGTAGCGCTGGTGAGTCCTGATCTCGAACGTCGGCTTTCCGGGATCCGGCAGCCCACGGTCATGGGAGAGCGCAGTTTGCACGACCTGCCCGAGCGCGCCCACGGCAGCACTTGCCGCCACCGGATCAGTCGCATCGGCAACGATCAGCATTGCCGGCTTGTCGCCGCGCCGGACCGACCGTTCGAAATTACGCGGGATTTCGATACCGAACAGGATCTTGCCGGACGCCAGCATCTCATCGAGCTCGGCTTCGCTGCGCGGGCGCTCGATAACGCGAAAATAGTCGGTGTTTTTCAGCGCGGCCAGAATTGAGCGCCCGAGATCGCTGTTCTCCTGCAGCCGGACGGCGGTCGGCAAATGCCGCGGATTGGTATTGATGGCATAGCCGAACAGCAGCAGCTGAATGAGCGGGACCATGATGATCATCGCGAATGAAACGCGGTCACGCTTGAGCTGAATGAATTCCTTGACCAGAACCGCCCAGGTCCTGGTCCAGAAATTACCGCGGGTCCGGCGCGGCGCCTGCGCGGGCAGCACGTGGGTCATTGGAAATTATCCCGGGCCCTGCCCATGAGATCGATAAAAACATCCTCGAGCGAAGGCTCCGAACGCTGCCATTCGAAGTCCTTGTTTTTCCGATAGGGCGCAATCGCCGCCTCGAGCTTGTCGGCATCGCGTCCGGACACGTGCAGGCTGGTACCGAACGGCGCCACCATGGCAATGCCCGCCTTGTTGTTGAGCTCTTCGCCGAGCGCGTTGAGTCCTTCGCCGTTGCGCGCACTGACAATGTAGGTCGTCAGGTGCGAGGACTCGATGACTTCTTCGACTGTGCCGTGCGCCAGCAGCTCGCCGTAGGCGATATACGCGATCTCGTGACAACGCTCGGCCTCGTCCATGTAATGGGTCGAGACCAGCACCGTCAGGCCCTCGGCCGCCAGCGCGTGGATTTCGTTCCAGAACTCGCGCCGCGCCTTCGGATCGACGCCCGCCGTCGGCTCATCGAGCAGAAGCAGTTTCGGGCTTGGCAGGGTGCAGGCGCCGAGCGCCAGCCGTTGTTTCCAGCCGCCCGACAGTTCGCCGGCAAGCTGATTCTCGCGACCGGTCAGGCCAAGACGTTCGATGGCGGCTCGCGCCGCGGCGGCCGGCTGCGCGATACCATAGATGCGGCCGATGAACTCCAGATTCTCGCGCACCGACAGGTCCTGATAGAGGCTGAAACGCTGCGTCATGTATCCGACCTGCAGCTTGATCTTGTCGGTCTCGGTGCGGATGTCGTAGCCAAGGCAAGTGCCGGTCCCTTCATCCGGCGTCAGCAGCCCGCACAGCATTCGGATCGTGGTCGTCTTGCCGGAGCCGTTCGGGCCCAGGAAGCCATAGATCGTGCCACGCTTCACCTGCATCGACAGGTTACGAACCACCGCGCGGCCATCGAATTTTTTTGTCAGGCCGTGCACATCGATGACGATGTCGGCCTCACTCATTTGGAGGATCCTTGCGGCAAAGTCACCGTCACCGGCTGGCCGACGCGGAATTTCCCAGGATGCTCCGGCCGCGCCTCGATCAGAAAGACAAGCTTGGCGCGCTCCTCCTGGCTGTAAATCACCGGCGGGGTGTATTCGGCACTGCGCGCGATGAAGCTGATCTTTGCTGTCAGATCCTTGTCGCAACCATCGCAGGACACTCCGACGACGTCGCCATACTTGAGCTCTGGCAACACAGCTTGCGGCGCGAAAAAACGGATCTTCAGGTTGCCGGGCGGCAGCAACGCCACGACCGGCCGCCCAGCGGGCACGGTTTCTCCCGGCCGGTAGTAGATCTGTTCGATGGTGCCATCGCCCGGACTATGGGCGTTGCGGCGAGCAAGCCGGGTCTGCGCCCATTCCAGATTGGCTTTGGCCTGGCGCAGCGCCGCCTCGGCATCGTCATAGGTCTTCTGCGTGCCGGCCGCCGACTTCAGCAACTCCTTGGCGCGGTCGAAAGCCTGTTGTGCATTTACGACAGCGGTGTTCCGGACGACGACATCCGCTTTTTGCAGGTCGTCGTCTACCGTGAACAGCAGATCACCCTTCTGGACGCGATCACCCTCACGAACTTTCAGCGTTTCGACGCGTCCCTGTTCGTCGGGCGATACAAAAACCAGCTCTGCTTCGACCCAGCCTTGCAGAACGCGGTCGTTGCTGTTGTCACAGCCTGCGAGCAAAAGCGTCGCGAAAACAAGGGCCAGACTGGCGAGAGTCCTGTTCATGGCACTCGCCCCTGCGCGAATAACAGGTCGAGATGGGTCTTCATCATCTTGCGAACGTCGAGCGGCTCGAAACGTTCGAACAAGCCGCTCCAGACGATGGCGACGAGACCCGGCGCGGCAATGATTTGCGGAAAGTCCGCGAGGCCTTCCGGCACTTCGCCGCGTGCAGCTGCGCGCCCCAGCAGCGCCCGCATGGCCGCGATGATGCGGGAAAGAACTTCCCGGTAATAGAACTCGGCGAGCTTGGGAAAACGGCGCCCTTCCGAAATCATGAGGCGCACGACATCCTTCCGTCGCGTTTCGTAAACCTGGCTGACGAAGAGATCGACGATACGGTCGGCCAGCATCGGCAGTGGCACATCGGCCTGCCCCATCGCCTCGATCGTCCCAACCAACGGCGTCAGCATTGTCCTGATCAGTTCCTGAAACAGGTTTTCCTTGTCGCGGAAGTAGAGATAGATCGTGCCTTTGGCGACGCCCGCGCGGCGCGCCACATCCTCGAGGCGGGCGGCCTCGAAGCCGCGGCTGGAAAATTCGTCGAGCGCGGCGGCCAGGATGGCTTCGCGGCGTTCGCTGCTGCGCGGCCTACGCCCGGCGTTGGCCGGCACCGCCGCAGCACGTGCCGCCTCGGCGGCACGTTTCCGTCGGCCGGCACGGCTTGCTGCTGATTGTCGAAACCCGGCTACGCGACGCATCGCTGCACCTTTATTTATGACTGACCGGTCAGTCATAATTTAGGGCAAAGGACCGTCAATCGCAAGCGGCCTCAATTATGCAGATATTGTAGGGGGTTAGATCAAGGTGGCCGCAATCGCGGCACGCGCCGTGTTCACGGCCACGTACATCAGCGTGGCCGTGGCGAGCATCAAGGCCACGACCACGAGCGCACGCATCAACGGGGCATAGACGCCGATCATCGCCCTTCCCTGCTGTTACTTTCAGCTAGGAGCGAGTCGGCCAGGACGATCAATGATTCGAATCTCAGGCGCGCTCAATTTCGGTCTTGACCGCCAGAAGCGACTCGGGAGTGTCCACGTCGGTCAGCGCCGCCTCGCCGGCTACCGGCACTTCGACGACCGCCTCGGCATAATTGCCGATCAGGTGGCGCGCGCCGACATCTCCCTGGATCGCCATCAGGTCGTGGAAGAAGCGGCGCGACCAAACCACCGGATTGCCGCGCCTGCCATCGATGCTCGGCACAATTACAAGCGCTCCACGCTCCGGATCGAAGGACGCAATCAGCCGGTTGATCAAGGCGGCATCGACTTGCGGCATGTCGCCGAGGCAGACGATGGCCGCGTCGGCCTCTTCCGGCACCGCCGCAATTCCGGCCTTGAGGGACGTGCCAAGACCTTCCGCATAATCCGCATTGTGCACAAAGCGGACCGGCAATCCCTTGAGCGCAGCTTCGACTTTTTCGCGCTCGTGACCGGTCACGACAATGACGGGCTGCGCCTGGGAAGCAACGGCCTGTTCTGCCGCAATGCGCACCAGCGGCTTGCCGCCGATTTCCGCAAGCATCTTGTTGACGGCGCCCATGCGCGTCGAGCGTCCTGCCGCCAACACCAGTGCCGCAACACGGCGTCCGGCCTGTGGGGTGCGTTCCTCGCGCGGCTGCGGACGCGTGACAATCTCCATCAGCAGTCCGCCGACACCCATGCCGGTGACATCCGCCCGCGTGACCGGTAATCCCGCAAGCAGACGCATCAGGATCCAGTCAAAACCATTCTCTTTCGGGCTCCGCGCGCACCCGGGAGCACCGAGCACCGGCTGACCACGCGCCCTCCCGATCAGCATCAGGTTTCCCGGATCGACCGGCATGCCGAAGTGCTCAATGTCGCCGCCGACCGCTTCGATTGCTGCAGGAATGACGTCGCGGCGATCCGCTATCGCGGAGGCGCCAAAAACAATGACGAGTTCGGCCCCCGCCTTGAGCAGTTCGTCGATTGCGCGCGCCAGCGCCGCTTGATCGTGCGGCACTCTCTTTTCGGCGATGATGGTTGCACCGGCTGGAGCAACGCGCGCGGTGGTAATTTTCAGCGTCTTTTCGATGACTTTCGGAGCAAGACCGGGCAATAGCGTCGACACCACGCCGATCTTGCGCAGCTTGTAGGGCGCGACGCGGATAACCGGTCTGGCTTTTGCCGCCGCGGCCATCGCCTGATCGCGCGCGGCCTTCGCCACCGCAAATGGAATGATCTTTACGGTCGCGATCATTTCGCCTTCGACCACCGGCTTGTAGGCCGGCAGCGTCGCCAGTGTGACCGCCTCGTCGATCCGGTTGAGCACGTCGACCGCATCCCGATCGACAACCAGAATTCCCGCACTCTCGGCGAACAGATTGCAGCGACCTGTGAAAGCCCGATCGGTGCGCACACCTTCGCCCGCAATCGCCGCTGCAATGTCGGCCGCCGCCGCATCTTCCGAGACATCGCCCGGGTCGAGGCGCGCCACGGTAATTTCCTTCACGCCCGCTGTCTTGAGAGCCGCCACTTCGGCGGGCCCAATCAACGTCCCTTTCTTGAGGACGAAATCGCCCTGCCGGATCGAATGCACCGCGGTAGCGCCGATGGCCTCGGCGATGGGAACGGAGCCGAACTTCATTCCGCCTCCGCTTTCTGCCGCAGCACCTGCGTGATCTGGCCCATGATCGCAACTGCGATTTCGGCCGGCGAAACCGCATCGATGTCGAGCCCGATCGGCGCGTGGATGCGAGCGATATCGGCCTCGCTCAGTCCGTCTTGCTTCAGTCGTTCCACCCGCCGGGCGTGTGTCTTCCGGGAGCCGAGCGCGCCGATATAGAAGCAGTCGCGCGCTAGCGCATGCTTGAGTGCCGGATCATCAATTTTCGGATCGTGCGTGAGCGCAACGAAAGCCGTGTAGTGATCGATATTAAGCGGTGGCAATGCCACGTCCGGCCATTCAGCGATCACCTTCACGTCGGGAAACCGCTCGATCGATGCAAAGGCGGTGCGGGGGTCGACAATCGTCACGTCGTAACCGAGCAGCTGCCCGATCGGCGCCAGAGTCTGACTGATGTGCACTGCGCCGGTGATCACCAGCCGTGGCGACGGCACATAGACCGTCAGAAAAAAACGCCCTCGCGGCGTTTCCTCCATGCCGCTCTTGGCCATCCGCAGGCGTTTATCCAGGACCTCCTTTAAAGGATCCTTGGTCACCTCACCGGCTTTGACCAAACGTTGCTCGCCGCTCGCGACATCGGTCACAAGCACGGCCGCGCGCCGTGCCGCGCGCTCCGCATTCAGTGCATGCAGGACGTCGAGCTTCACGTCAGCCTACTTTCTCCACATAGACACGAATGGTGCCGCCGCAGGACAGACCGACCTTCCAGGCTGTTTCATCTGCGACGCCGAATTCGAGCATTTTCGGCTTGCCGCTCTCGATCACGTCCATCGCCTCGGTCACCACGGCGCCCTCGACGCAGCCGCCGGATACGGAACCGAGGAAATTTCCTTCGTTGTCGATGACGAGGTTCGAGCCGACAGGTCGTGGCGCCGACCCCCATGTCTCAACCACCGTTGCGAGCGCAACCTCGCGCCCGTCTTTGCGCCATTCCTCGGCAGCCTTGAGAATATCTTCATCGCGCGAAAGCATCGAAATCCTCCATCACGCAACCTGCTTCAGCAGGTCTTTCGAATTGTAACCCTTTACCGGCGCACCGGATAAGGCACGCACAAGCTCTTTCATCGAATCCAGATTGTGGATCGGCCGCAACTCATCAACGTGCGGCAGCATAGTTTGCACACCTTTGGCACGGGCCTCGAAGGCGTGAAAACGAAGCAGCGGATTGAGCCATATCAGCCGCTTGCATGATCGATGCAGCCTATCAATTTCGAAGGCGAGCGTGTCGTCGGCATCACGTTCGAGTCCATCGGTGATCAGCAGCACCACCGCGCCCTGCCCTAATACCCGGCGCGCCCACTGCTTGTTGAATACGTGAAGCGATGAGGCAATGCGCGTACCGCCCGACCAATCGGCCACGTTGGCCGAGCATGCGGCCAGCGCCTCGTCGGGATCGCGCTGCCGGATCGCACGGGTGACATTGGTCAGCCGCGTGCCGAAAAGAAACGTGGTGACGCGTTTGCGGGCGTCGGTAACGGCGTGCAGGAAATGCAGGAAAAGCCGCGTGTATTCGCTCATCGAGCCCGAGATATCGAGCAGCGCGACAATTGGCGGCTCCTTCAGTCGCGGCCCGAGATATTTCAAGTCGATGACCGCGCCGCCTGCCTTCATGCTGGCGCGCAGCGTGCGCCGGACGTCTATGAGATGGCCGCGCCGGTTCTGCGTGAGACGCCTTGTGCGCACCTCGTCGAGCGGCAAGGTCAGGCGTGCGATGGCGTCCTTGGCCGCCGCGATCTCCGCCACCGTCATTTGCGCGAAATCCTTCTTCTGCAGCACTTCCCGATCGGAGACAGTCAGCCGCGCGTCGACATCGATTTCCGATTCATCCTGTGCGCGTTCGTTGAGCCCGGAAAACAGCGCCTCCTGGATGCGCTGCGCGCCCGGCGCAGGCGATTTCGCGGTTGGCTCCAGCGTTTGCGGGATCATCGATGCAATCAACTTCTCGATGTAGCCCCGTTTCCGGAAGAAGATTCGAAATGCCTGATCAAAAAGAATTGTGTGCTCGTGCCGTTTCACGAAGACAGCATGCAGCGTCCAGTAAAAATCATCGCGCGCACCGACACGCGCAACGTTCAACGCCTCGAGGGCGTCAAGGATGGCACCCGGCCCGACCGGCATCCCCGCTGCGCGCAGAGCGCGAGCAAAGTAGACAATGTTTTCGGCAAGGCGTCCCTCAGGCGCGGCCATGATATTACTCCGCCGCCCTTAGCTCCGACTTCACCTCGTCGAGCAAGGCCTTCACCTTGGTGCCGTCGAGGCGGGCAATGTCGTCCTGGTATTTCAGGAGCACCCCGAGCGTGTCGGATACGGTGGCGGGATCGAGCGCCACGACATCGAGCTCGGTCAGCGCGCCGGCCCAGTCCAGTGTCTCGGCAACGCCCGGCGACTTGAACAGATCTTCCTTGCGCAACGCCTGCACGAAGGCGACGACCTGCTCCGACAGTTTCTTTGCAATGCCTGGCACCTTCGCACGGAGAATTTTCAGCTCGCGCGCGGCATCCGGATATCCGACCCAGTGGTAGAGGCACCGGCGCTTGAGCGCATCGTGTACTTCACGGGTTCTGTTGGACGTAACAACGACGATCGGCGGGTGCGGCGCCTTCACGGTGCCGAGCTCCGGCACGGTGACCTGGAAATCGGCGAGTACTTCCAGAAGAAATGCTTCGAAGGCTTCGTCAGTCCGGTCGATTTCATCGATAAGGAGCACCGGTGCGCCCGCAGGGTCCGGCTCCAGTGCCTGAAGCAACGGGCGCTTGATCAGGAAGCGCTCCGAAAACACGTCATGCTCAATGCGAGCCTTGTCTCCCTCGCCTTCCGCTTCGGCAAGACGGATGGCGATCATCTGCGCGCCGTAGTTCCACTCGTAGACGGCCGCGGACACATCCAGCCCCTCATAGCACTGCAGCCGGATGAGACGCCGGCCCAGCGTCGTGGCCAGCACCTTCGCAATCTCGGTCTTGCCGACCCCCGCTTCGCCCTCGACGAACAGCGGACGGCCCATTTTAAGCGCCAGGTAAAGCACCGTCGCCAGCGAGCGGTCGGCGATGTAGTCGGCCTTGGCCAGCAGGTCGAGTGTCGAATCAATGGAATTCGGGAGGGTCGTGTCGGTCATGCAGGGACTTTATCCTACCACGCGGCTGTCTTACATGTGGGGAGCCAAGGCCCCGACAGCCAGGATTTACCTATGAGCAATCCAATAACCCTCGAGAACGAGGCACGCCAATTCCCCACGATCGACCCCGGGGTGCGGATCGGGCATGTCCATCTGAAGGTCGCCGATCTGCAGAGAGCACTTGATTTCTACTGTGGCGTGCTGGGTTTTACCCTCACCACGAGCCGGCCGGGCGCCGCCTTTATTTCGGCCGGCGGCTATCATCATCATCTCGGCCTCAATACCTGGGAGAGCCGCGGCGGGTCACCGCCCGCGCCCGGCACCACGGGCCTTTACCATACGGCTATTCTTTACCCGACCCGTAAGCTGCTCGCCGACGCCCTGCGCCGGCTCATCGTGGCGAAGATTCCGCTTGAGGGCGCCAGCGACCATGGTGTGAGCGAGGCGCTCTATCTGCGCGACCCCGACGACAACGGAGTCGAGCTCTACTGGGATCGCCCGAAAGACAAATGGCCGAAAAAGCCGGACGGCTCGCTGCAGATGTACACCAACCCGCTCGATCTCCACGATCTGCTCGCGGAGCTTGATCGGCCGGACAAGTAGGCGCCGCGCTAGACGCTCAGGCGCACGAGCGCCATTGCTGCCGCAGTCAGCATCACCACGAAGATCGGAAAATTCTCGAACACGTTGACCTGCCCAATTGCCCAGCCGTTGCTCCAACGCGCACATCATGCGTCGGTTCCTGAGAGATCAATGCTCAGGATAAATTGTGGACTCGTTGTGTCGGGCAACAGACAGAACTGCGGCTCAGGTCGTCGCTTTCGCGAGAGCACGCCGTGCCAGAACACCGACGAGATGCGCGCGGTATTCGGGACTGGCGTGAATATCGCTGTTCATGCCGTTGGCAGGTATCGTCATGCCTTCGATTGATTTGGCGGCGAAGCGTTTCTTGAGCGCTTCTTCGAAGGACTTCACACGGAACACTCCGTTGGCGCCCGCGCCGGTCACTGCTACGCGGATATCGGCGCCACGCTTCGACACGAACACGCCAACAAGCGCGAAGCCCGACGCCGGATGCTTGAACTTCTCGTAGGCAGCCTTCTTGGCGATCGGAAAGCTCACCTTCGTGATGATCTCACCGTCCTCGAGCGCGGTCGAAAACATGCCGGTGAAAAAATCATCGGCCGCAATGCGCCGCTTGTTGGTGATAATCATGGCCCCAAGGCCGAGGCAGGCTGCGGGGTAGTCGGCATTCGGATCATTGTTGGCGATCGAACCGCCGATCGTGCCGCGATTGCGCACCTGCGGATCCCCGACCGACGCAGGCACCGAGGCGAGGCCCGGCAACAGTTGCTGAAGCACAGGAGAATTGGCCGCGTCGGCGTGACGCGTCATAGCCCCGATCACGATTGATCGGCCCTTCTGTTCGACACCGCTCAAACCTTCGACCAAAGACAAATCGATCAGCGCGGAAGGCTGCGCCAGGCGTTGCTTCATCACCGGCAAAAGCGAGTGCCCGCCCGCCAGGAGTTTTGCCTCCGGATTGCGGGCCAGGAGACCGGCCGCCTGACGGACCGTGGTCGGACGATGGAAAGTAAAATTGTACATTTCAAATCTCCCGTAACTACGCCGCTTGGCGCGGTTGTCCATTCTTGAGCGCTGCCCAAACCGTTTGTGCGGTTGCAGGCATGATGAGATTCTCACTGCCGATTGCGTCAGTGATGGCATTGATCACGGCTGCCGGTGCTGCGATCGCTCCGGCCTCTCCGCACCCTTTGATGCCGAGCGGATTCGATGGAGCCTTCGTTTCAGTGAGGCCAACCTTGAACGACGGCAGGTCGTGGGCATGCGGCATGCAATAATCCATCAGCGACCCGGTCACGAGCTGACCGTCTTTGTCATACACCGCGCCCTCCAGCAGGGCCTGCCCGATGCCTTGCGCGATGCCGCCATGAACCTGCCCTTCGACGATCATCGGATTGACGACTGTGCCGAAATCGTCGACGGCGGTCCAATTTACGATTTCAGTCTTGCCGGTCTCACCATCAACCTCGACCTCGCAAATATGGCAGCCGGCCGGGAACGTGAAATTGGTCGGATCGTAGAAGCTGGTTTCCTTCAGCCCCGGCTCGAGCTCCTGCCCCGCAAACTTGTGCGCAATGTAGGCATTAAGCGAGACGTCACCCCATGCCGCCGACTTGTCGGTGCCTGCGACGGTGAATTTTCCATCTTTGAAGACGATATCGCCTTCCGCCGCTTCCAGCATGTGAGCGGCAACCTTTTTTGCTTTCGCCTCGATCTTGTCGAGCGCCTTCACGATCGCCGACATGCCGACCGCACCGGAACGCGAGCCATAAGTGCCCATACCGAACTGCACCTTGTCGGTGTCACCATGCACAATGGAGACATTCTCGAACGGAATGCCAAGCCGCTCCGAAACAAGTTGGGCAAAAGTTGTCTCGTGCCCCTGCCCATGAGCGTGCGTTCCCGTAAGAACTTCCACGCTGCCGGTCGGGTTGACACGCACCTCGGCGCTCTCCCATAGGCCGACACCGCATCCCAGCGAACCGACCGCTTGCGACGGCGCGATCCCGCAGGCCTCGATATAGGTCGAATAACCAAGTCCGCGCAGTTTGCCGTGACGGGCCGCTTCGCGCTTGCGCTTGCTGAAGCCCTTTACGTCCGCCAGTTCCAGAGCCTTTTTGAGCGAGGCGTTATAATCGCCCGCGTCATAGGCCATGATGACCGGCGTCTGGTGCGGAAACGATTTGACGAAATTGCGCTTGCGCAGATCCGCCGGATCAATTCCCATTTGCCGCGCTGCTACTTCGACCAGCCGTTCCACCACAAATGTCGCTTCCGGACGGCCCGCCCCACGATAAGCGTCGACCGGCACCGTATTCGTGTAGACCGCATCGACCTCACAATAGATTTGCGGAATGTCGTACTGGCCAGACAACAGCGTCGCATAAAGATAAGTCGGCACTGACGACGAGAACGTGGACATATAGGCGCCGAGATTGGCGATCGTCTTAACGCGCATCGCGAGAATTTTCCCATTGGCATCGAGCGCCAACTCGGCATGCGTGACGTGATCGCGGCCATGCGCGTCGGTCACGAACGATTCCGATCTGTCCGCCGTCCACTTCACCGGCCGGTCGACCTTGCGTGCGGCCCATAAACAGACGACTTCTTCCGGATAGATGAAAATCTTTGATCCAAAGCCGCCGCCGACATCGGGGGCGATAACGCGCAGCTTATGCTCAGGTGCCATGCCGACAAAAGCGGCGATCACCAACCGCGACACATGGGGATTCTGCGTCGTGTTCCAAAGAGTCAGCTGATCCGTGCCGCCATCGTACTCGGCAAGCGCGGCCCGTGGCTCAATCGCGTTCGGCACCAACCGGTTGTTAACGATATCGAGTTTGGTGACGTGCTTGGCGGAACTGAAGGCAGCATCGACGGCCTTCGCGTCGCCGAGCGACCACTCATAAATCGTATTCTTCGGTGCAAGGTCGTGAATTTGCGGGCCCGACTTTGCCTTTGCAGGGTCAGTGACCGCCGGAAGAGGCTCGTATTCGACTTTCACTTTTTCGGCGGCGTCGCGTCCCTGCACCTGCGTTTCGGCAATGACGACGGCGACGGCATCTCCCTGGTGGTTGACCTTGCCGATGGCCAGCGCCGGATGCGGCGCCATCTTCATCGGTGTGCCGTCCTTGGAGTGAATCATCCAGCCGCAAATCAGGTTGCCAATCTTGTCGTTTGCCAGTTCCGCACCCGTGAGCACGGCGATCACGCCGGGCATCGTTTTGGCTGCGCTTGTATCAATGTTCTTTATCTTTGCGTGCGCATGCGGGGACCGTACAAAGACGGCCCGTGTTTCACGCGGCCGGATCACATCGTCGGTGTATTGGCCTCTGCCCGTGATGAAGCGGAGGTCTTCCTTCCGGCGCACCGCCGCGCCGATACCGGTCGCGCTCATGGCGGTCTCCTCCCGTTGGAATGTTTGACGCTATTCCGCGGCCTGTCGAGCACCGCCCTTGGCCATTGCTTTTGCTCCCGCGGCAATCGCCTTGACGATGTTGTGGTACCCGGTGCAGCGGCAGATGTTTCCGTCGAGCTGCTCGCGAATGGTGTGTTCATCGAGATCGTTGCCGCGGCGACGCACGATATCGAGCGCCGCCATGATCATTCCGGGCGTGCAGAACCCGCATTGCAGGCCGTGATGCTCCCGGAATGCTTCCTGCATCGGATGCAGGGGACCATTCGGTTCTGCCAATCCTTCGATGGTCGTGATCTTGGCACCCTCGCATTGCAGGGCGAGCGTGGTGCACGCCTTGGCGGCGATTCCATCGATGTGGACGACGCAGGCACCGCATTGCGACGTGTCGCAACCGACATGCGTGCCGGTCAGCCGCAAATTCTCGCGCAGGAATTGCACCAGAAGCGTGCGCGCTTCGACGTCACCGGTGGCGGCTTTGCCGTTCACCGTCATTGACACGGCAGGCATGAACTTCCTCCCCACTTTGGGGCCAAAGGCCCTCTTTTCGCCCCCAATCACCCGAGCGGCGGCGGTTAATCGCGGAATCGTGCCGATTTCGACCCGATCGCATCTTGGAACAGTAATAAGTCTGAACCCCGAGTACGGGCCGGGTCAAGGGATTCAAGGCTGGAAAACCGCTTCAAACTGCGGTGATCCGGGGGCCCGCTCAGGAATTTGCGACGGAGGCGGCGAATTTCTGAAAAAAATCGTCGGCGAGTTTTTTGGCGGCCCCATTGACCAGGCGCTGCCCGAGCTGAGCCAGCTTGCCGCCGATCTGCGCCTCTACGTTGTATGTCAACAGCGTACCACCGTCTTTGTCGGAGAGCGCGACGATCGCACCACCTTTTGCAAAACCGGCGACGCCGCCGTCCCCTTCACCGGAAATCTTGTAGCCATTCGGTGGATTGAGGTCGCTGAGTTGCACTTTGCCTTTAAACCGAGCCTTCACCGGACCGATCTTTGTGATTGCGACGGCTTGAAATTCCGTGTCCGAGGTCTTGTTGAGCTCCTCGCAACCCGGGATGCAGGCCTTGAGAACGTCAGGATCATTGAGCTTCGCCCAGACGACGTCTCGGCTCGCCGGAAGCTGGACTTCTCCTGTCATTGACATCGCCATCCGGCATCTCCTCTACGATCGATCTGAAGTCTCCGGCCATCGGACTTAAGCCCTCGGCGCGGTCATGAAAAGAGCTTTGCAGACCACATAAGCCGCATTATGGGTTTTGACCACGGCAAGACCGCAAATCAAAACACGCCTTTAGGGGAGGATCTTAATGCCGATGATCAATGCCGATGACGGCTGCCCGCTTCATGTAGTGGTTGAAGGCCGTGAAGGCGCCCCGGTGCTGATGCTGTCGAACTCGCTCGGCACCAACCTGCACATGTGGGACGACCAGGCGCCTGAGTTTGCCAAGCACTACCGGCTAGTGCGCTACGACCGGCGCGGCCACGGTAAATCGGGCGTGCCGGAAGGCCCCTATTCGATGGAGCGCTTTGGCCGCGACGTGCTTTCCATCCTCGATGCACTGAAGATCAAGACGATCAACTGGTGCGGACTTTCGATGGGCGGCATGGTTGGCCAATGGCTGGGCGCCAATGCCGCAAACCGCATCGACAAGCTTGTTCTCTCGAATACCAACTTCAACTATGCCGACAAGACCCCGTGGAGCGATCGCATCACGTTCGTGCGCGAGAAAGGCCTCGGCGAATTGGTCGGACCGAACATGGAGAGATGGTTCACCAAGGATTTCCGTGCCCGCACACCTCACGCGATCACGCGCATGACTGAAATGTTCGTGGCCACGAATCCTGCGGGCTACATTGCGAGCTGCGAGGCTATCCGGGACATGGACTTCACCTCATCCAATTCGCGCGTGACGGCGCCGACTCTGGTCATCGTCGGCAAACAGGATCCTGCAACGCCGCCTTCCGCGGGCGAGGCTATCCAGAAACAAATCAAGGGCGCCAAGCTCGCCAGCCTCGACGCAGCCCACATCGCGAATGTCGAGCTGCCGAAGCAATACACCGAGACCGTACTCAACTTCCTCCATGGCTGACGGAGAGAACCATGGACGACAAGGAACGCTACGAACGGGGAATGGCCAAGCGCCGCAAGGTGCTTGGCAATGCCTGGGTCGATCGCGCCAACGCCAGAAAGACGGCGTTCAACGAAGAATTCCAGGATTTCATCACGCGCACCGCCTGGGGCGAGATTTGGACACGCCCGCATTATGACGAGCGCACCCGTCGTATCCTGGTGATCGGCACGATGCTCGCCCTCGACAAGTGGGAGGAATTCCGCATGCATGTGCGGGCGGCGTTGACCGAGGCCAATTTCACCCCGGACGACATCAAGGAAATCATCCTGCAGCAGGCGATCTATTGCGGGGTACCGGCCGCCAACCATGCTTTCAAGGAAGCCGCCGACATCATTGCAGAAATGGCAAAAACGAAATGATGGTCACCCCGCGGTGACGCCCTCGTCATTTCGTTTTGAAAGAGCTTCAATGCTGGCCATAGGCCACATGATGGGGAACGGCCATGGCCAAGATCAAAGTGCGCAAGGGCATGCCGAGCGTCCAGCTCGACAAGCAGGAATTCAAGAAACGATTCCTGGCGCGATTTTACGATCCGGAGTTTGAACCGCTAAAGCGCGAACTCGACAAGATCGTTGAAACTGCCTGGGTGACTTATGACGACTATCACAAGTCACCACGCACCCGAAAAGCCGGCAAAGGCTTCGCCGATCCAGACTTCGACGCACCGGTTGAGTGGCTGCAAACCCGGGCCAACATCCAGGCCGCGGAATCAGTTCACAAAAATCCCAAGTCACTCTCACGGATTCTGATCGTCAACGGCTCATCACGCAACGATCAGACTTGCCCAGGAGAAATGTCAAAAACCTGGCGAATGGTGACGCTCGCAAAACAGGCCGTGGAAAAAACTCGCGGCTTCGAAGTCGACATTCTCGATTTGTCGCGCCTCACGGCCGAATATGGAAAAGTGATCTATCCGTGCAAGGCATGCGTCTCCACAGCGCAGCCGCTTTGCCATTGGCCGTGCAGCTGTTATCCGAACCATGCTCTCGGACAGGCCGGTGACTGGATGGCGGAGATCTATCCGAAATGGGTTGCCGCGCACGGCGTCATGATCGTGTGTCCAGTCAACTGGTACCAGGCGCCCTCCTCGCTCAAGCTGATGATCGATCGCCTGGTCTGTGCGGATGGCGGCAACCCGGACCTCACCTCGACAGGAGGCAAGGATCCGATGAAGGCCAAAAGGCTGGAGCTGGCCGGCTGGCCCTATCCGCGTCATCTCGCCGGACGAGTCTTTTCAGTGGTGGTGCACGGGGATGCGGCCGGGACAGAGAACCTGCGGCGTATTCTTACCGACTGGATGAGCGACATCGGCATGATTCCGTCGGGCCACCTCGCGCTCGTTGACCGCTATGTCGGCTACCTCACGCCCTACGCCACCAGCCACGACGATTTGGACGAGGACATCGACTTTCAGGATGACGTGCGCAATGCCGCGCTGACCTTGATACAGGCGGTCAAAGACAGGCGTTCCGGAAAGCTGCAGCCGGCGGATAGCGGCCTGCACGAGGCGCGGCCAAAATAACCGCGGCCTTATATCGCGCTGAGTGCGCGCGATATTGTCGTCAGTTTCTCGTCGACGAAGGCCAAGTATTCGTGCGCGACGAGCCAAACCAGGCTCAAACGCATGCCCCACAGCAGCGCTATGGCGAAAGACCGGGCGAGCATTGTTTGAACCAGCCGCCTTTAAACGTGAAGTCGAGGGGCCGCTTTCGTCGCGGCCGCATCGACTACGGGCTGCGGCTTGGCTTCCGGCGTTTCAGCGCGGTGCGCATAACTGCGTTCGAATATGCACAACCCGGTCGCAATGGCAGCAAACAGCAGCTGATAGGTATGCTCGCGCATCAAATCGGCGCTATGCGCCCATGACGCGGGACCGACCGATGCGATGCTGATCAACACGACCAGGATGAGTCCGGCTTCCAAAATTTCGGAATTGGGCTGTCCGCGCATGAAGCACCGCGCACGATCGGCGATGTGCAGCGCGCAGATGCACGCCACAGCGAGCTTGAGCGTTGCGAAAAATGCGGCAAGCTTGACCAGCCCGACCGGGCCGAGATCGAACAGCCGGCCGATGCCGAACAGAAATTGCGAACGCCACACATCCTCAAAGCCGTAACTCGGCGAGGTCAGAACCCGGAGCGCCTCATATCCCCAGGACAATGCGAAATAGAGAGCTATAAGAACGATAATCGATGCGGTGGCCGTGGAAATTTTTTGCACGGATTCCTCCTGACCAAGGCCTCACCGCTAATCGTTTCAAATGCGAAATTCAAAAGAAACCGAAATTTTACCTTACCGGCGAGCCGCTTAACGCTCACGCGTTAACCACGCAGCCGTCGAGTTCCCGCACGAAAAATCACAGAAAGCGGGTGGGACGCCGGCGTCCCGGCTCTTACATCGGGCGTTCACGCCATTAGCCGCGTCGCCATTGGAAGAAGGAACTCATGACAACAACAAGGATGAATGGCGCTGTGCGCGATCCGCGATTTGTGCTGCTCGCAACGTCGCTCGGTGTACTGCTGGCGCAGATCGACACGTCCGTCGTCAATCTCGGCTTGAAGAGCATTGCGCGCGATCTGAACGCCGGCGTCAGCGAAATGCAGTGGGTCATCGACGCATACAACGTCGTCTATGCGACCCTGCTGCTGACGGGCGGAACTCTTGGCGACATCTACGGCCGCCGCCGCATCTTCCTGCTCGGCATCGCCCTCTTCACCGCGGGTACTATTGTGTGCGCGCTGGCTCCCAGCGCCGTGGTCCTGATCGCCGGCCGCGCCGTCAGCGGACTGGGCGCGGCATTTGCGCTGCCGATGTCGCTGGTCCTGTTGACCCTCGCCTATCCGCGCCGCGAGGAACGCGCACATGCAATGGGTATCTGGGCGAGTTGTAACGGACTTGCTTTCATCATCGGCCCGACGTTCGGCGGCTGGCTCGTGGACAGTGTCGGCTGGCGAAGCCTTTTCTATATGAGCCTGCCAGCTTGCGCGGCGGCATTGTTTCTCACGCTGTACGCGATTGAGGAGAGCACCGAGCCGGAAGGCCGACGACTCGATTTGCCCGGCCAGATCCTGGCCATTATCGCGCTCGGCGGCTTCGCCTTCGCCGCGATCGAAGGATCGCACTGGGGCTGGACAACGCCGCTCTTCACTTTGCTTGCGGCTGCTGTCTTCGCCGCGGTCGCGTTCGTGTGGACAGAAGCACGTACACCGGGGCCATTATTGCCGCTGTCGCTTCTGAGCCAACCCATCTTTTCGGCGGCGCTCGCCGTCGCCGGCCTGATGACGTTCGGCATGTACGCCCTTCTCTTCATCATGCCGCTCTATTTTCAGACGATCCGCGGCGCGACCCCATTCATCGCCGGGCTTGAACTGCTGCCGATGTCGCTCAGCTTTGTCGTCGTGTCCCAGTTGGTCGGCTATCTGACCAACAATCTCGGACCGCGCATCGTCATGGCTGCGGGGATGGCCTGCATGGGTTTTGGCGCGCTGGCAATCGCTTTCATTTCAGAAACGACGAGTCTCATCGTCGTCGAGCTGGCGCTCTTTGTGGTGGGCATCGGTCTTGGCTTGAATACCGCGCCCGTCAATGGCGTTGCGGTTGCGGCGGTACCGCCGGCGCGAGCAGGCACTGCCTCCGGGGTGCTCAATACGGCACGCATGGTCGGCGCAACGATGGGCGTCGCCATTCTGGGTTCGGTATTTGCTGCCTATGCGGGCCAACAAGCAAACGTTGTCGCGGGCTTCATGCCCGGCCTACGCGCGGCGATGATCGCAGCCGGATCGGCGGAATTGCTCGGGGCGATCATCGCCGCCGTCGTTATCCGGCGCGATTCTCTGCACGCAAAGAACTAACCTAGCCGCCGCGGCCGTCGCGAAACGCTTGCGGCGTCATGCCGGTCTGCTTGCGAAAAAAGCGGGTGAAATGCGACGGGTCGGAAAAAGCGAGATCGTAGGCGATCTCGTGGATCGCCTGGTTGGTGAATACGAGCTGGCGCTTGGCTTCGGTGAGAACGCGCTGCCGGATAAGATGACCCGCAGTGACGCCGGTCGCGCGTTTGACATGGTCATTGAGACGGTCGGACGTCATCGCCAGTTTTTCGGCGTAAAAACTGATGAGCCGTTCCTTGCGGAAATATTCGTCGACAAGGCGGCGCAATTCGTCGACGCGCACGTCGTATCGCGACAGCGTCACTGCGCCGCTCCGTGCCCGGCTTACCGCCAGACGTACGACTTCAATCGCGATAAGCGCAAGCAACCCTCGCATTGCGAGCCGATAACCTTCGCGCGCGAGCGAATCCTCCTCGTGCAGATCGGCGCATAGTGCCGAAAGGCGCTTGGCTTCCGCCACGTCGGCGAGCGGCAAGATCGGCTCGACGGCCACTGCTTTCAGTCGCGCAAGCGCCTCACCTGACTGATCGCCAAGCGCGTCGGCGACGTCCTCGGTAAAGCTCACAACCCAGCCATTCGTAACCTGAGGCGTGAAACGGAATCCGTGCGCCGTTGTTGCCGGCACGAGAATGACCGCGGGCGCGGCAAAGCGGGCGGTTGCGGTTTCGAAACTCATTTCGCCCCCGCCCTTCTCGATCAGCAGGATCTGGAAAAGATTGCGGTGGCGATGCGCGCGGATCGTCCAGTCGTGGACGGATGAGCGCGATGCGATCGTTTCGATATGAATGAAGTCAAAGGCGGAATCGTCAGGCGGATCGCCGTACAGATGAAACAGCGGCAGTGCCGAGACGTTGCCCATATGCCAAGCATATTCGAGCCGGTTGTCGATAGCTATGGCGGTGGAAAAGGCGAAGCCCCGCACAGACGTGCGGGGCTCCCGAACTTACGCGAATTGAATTAGCGGTCTTGGGCCGTCCTACTGCTGGCCACCTTGCTGCTGACCAGGCTTCTGCTGGCCACCCTGCTGCTGCTGACCGGGCTTCGGCTGCCCGCCCTGCTGCTGCTGACCACCCTGCTGCTGACCACCTTGCTGGCCAGGCTTCTGATTTGGATTCTGATTCATCGTTCTTTCCTCTCCAATATTGGTTCGCCACTTCGATCGCTCGTTTTCCATGGCAGGAGTCAATTCGCGGCCAATGCATTCGTTCCCGGAGTCACATTGAAGCAATGTTTCTGGAACTTGTGCCCACGTTTCGAGTTCCCTTTTGCAACAAGGAGAACCGACGATGGGACGCTATATGCTTCTGTGGCTGCTTGGGGTGCCGATTCCGATTCTGGTGCTCATCTGGCTTTTTGGTGGTCTTCACTAGACGCATGATCGAGGCAGCGAAGCTGCCCGGATCGCAAGGTCGCGCGGCCGGTGCGCGCCTTTGACCGATCTGGCCGCGGTTCGGGCCCACTCCCTCAACGCATATTCAGTTTGAATCAACAGCGGCGTCGCGCGCCGTTGCCGCTCGCGGTTTGCCCTGTTAAGCCTTCACGCGGGGCCTGTTGGTCGTTGGCCGGATGACCATGGGGAATGGGGACGCATGGAATATTTCCTTCAGCAATTGATCAACGGGGTTACGCTCGGTTCGATCTACGGACTGATCGCCATCGGATACACGATGGTCTACGGCATCATCGGCATGATCAATTTCGCGCACGGCGATATTTTCATGGTCGGCGCGTTTATCGCGCTGATCGCGTTCCTGGCGCTTGTCGCCATGGGCATCACAGCCGTGCCGCTGGCACTGTTTCTGGTATTGCTGATCGCGATGGCACTTACCTCCCTCTACGGCTGGACCGTCGAGCGTGTCGCTTACCGGCCACTGCGGCATTCCTTTCGCCTCGCGCCGCTGATCTCCGCCATCGGCATGTCGATCGTGCTGCAGAATTACGTACAGATCGCGCAAGGCGCCCGCGTCAAACCGTTGCCGCCACTGATCAAGGACGGTTATACGCTGATCGACAGCCCGATTTTTGTGGTGCAACTCTCCAACGTGCAGATCATCGTCGTCGTCACAACAGTCGTGCTGATGGCGGTGTTTTCCTGGATCGTCGCGAAAACGCGGCTCGGCCGAGACATGCGCGCCTGCGAGCAAGATCTGAAAATGGCGTCGCTGGTCGGCGTCAACGTCGACCGCACGATTTCATATACGTTCGTCATCGGTGCCGCGCTCGCCGCCGTCGCTGGCATCATGCATCTGCTTTACTATGGCGTGGTCGATTTCTATATCGGCTTCGTTGCCGGAGTGAAGGCGTTCACCGCCGCGGTGCTGGGTGGTATCGGCTCGCTGCCGGGCGCGATGATCGGAGGGCTGCTGATCGGCCTGATCGAGACATTCTGGTCGGCGTATTTTTCCATCGAATACAAGGACGTTGCCGCATTCTCGATCCTGGTGATCGTGCTGATCTTCCTGCCGACCGGAATTCTCGGCCGTCCAGAAATTGAGAAGGTCTAACGCAAACGGGAATCCGTGTGACGCAGGAGGGGAGCAGCACGCGACACCGTGATCTTGCCGGCGCGCTGAAACACGCCGCGCTAGCCGCGCTCGTCGCGTTCGGATTGTTCTCGCTACTCGTCGGCATCCGCACCGACACCGGTCCGGGGGGCGCGCTCGAGCTGTCCGAACGTTTCGAGACCCTGGCCGTGCTCGTGGCAGTCGCCTTTGCAGGCGTGTTTTTGCGCGAAATCCTTTTTTCCGGCGGCTTCGTGGAAGCTGCAAGTGTGCCAGAATCCATCCGTCGCTCCGCGGCGCGTATCACGCAATTTCTTGGCCCAGGTTTACTCATCTTCGCGGCCGCGGCGCCGATCATATTTTACAACAACCGTTACCTGCTCGATTTGAGCATTCAAATCCTCACCTATGTCATGCTCGGCTGGGGCCTCAATATCGTGGTTGGCCTCGCCGGCCTGCTCGACCTTGGCTATGTCGCGTTTTACGCAGTCGGCGCCTATTCCTACGCGCTGCTTGCGCAGAATTTCGGCCTGTCATTCTGGATTTGCCTGCCGCTCGCGGGAATCCTGGCAGCCTTCTGGGGCGTTCTGCTCGGCTTTCCGGTGCTGCGCCTGCGCGGTGACTATCTCGCTATCGTCACGCTTGCATTCGGTGAGATCATCCGGCTTGTTCTGATCAACTGGCAAAGTCTCACCGGCGGGCCGAACGGCATATCAAGCATTCCGCGCCCGAGCTTTTTCGGCCTGCCATTCAACTCCGAAGAAGGCGGATTCGCGCACACCTTCGGCCTCGAATTTTCCCCCACCCACCGCGTTGTCTTTCTCTATTACCTTATCCTGGCGCTGGCACTGCTCACCAATGCGGTCACCATCCGGCTGCGGCGACTCCCGATAGGCCGTGCGTGGGAAGCCTTACGTGAGGACGAAATTGCCTGCCGGTCGCTCGGCATCAACACCACCAACACCAAGCTCACGGCTTTTGCGATGGGTGCAATGTTCGGGGGCTTCGCCGGCTCGTTCTTCGCCACGCGACAGGGATTCATCAGCCCGGAATCCTTCGTGTTTCAGGAATCGGCGATGGTCCTGGCGATCGTCGTCCTGGGTGGCATGGGCTCGCAGATCGGGGTCGCCATCGCTGCTGCCGTGATGCTCGGCGGCTTCGAATTCTTTCGCGAGTTCCAGCAATACCGCATGGTCGTATTCGGTCTCGCCATGGTTGCGATCATGATCTGGCGGCCGCGTGGGCTGATTTCGACACGCACGCCCTCTGTTTTTCTGAAAAAAGAGAAACCGGTTGATATTGCGCTCGCACGTGAGGAAGGCCGCGGATGAGCGAACCGATCCTCACCGTTGAGCACCTGACCATGCGCTTCGGCGGCCTGCTGGCGGTGGACGATTTGTCATTCAGTGCGCAGCGTGGCGACATTACCGCAATCATCGGACCCAATGGTGCCGGCAAGACGACGGTCTTCAACTGCATCACCGGCTTCTACAAGCCAACCGTTGGAATGATTCGTCTCACCCATCCGGACGGGCGGGACTATCTACTCGAACGGTTGATCGATTTTCGTATAGCCAAGCATGCGCGCGTGACGCGCACTTTTCAGAACATCCGGCTTTTTCCAGGCATGACGGGGCTCGAAAATCTTCTGGTCGCGCAGCACAACCCACTCATGCTGGCATCCGGCTACACCATCATTGGCATGCTCGGCCTGCCCGCCTTTGGCAACGCCGAACGCGCGGCGATCGACAAAGCGAAATATTGGCTCGATCGCATCGGGCTCTCGCAGCGGGCTGACGATCCGGCCGGCGAGCTGCCCTACGGCGCTCAGCGGCGGCTGGAAGTCGCGCGTGCCATGTGCACCGACCCGGTGCTGCTTTGCCTCGACGAGCCGGCCGCAGGCCTCAATGCGCGCGAAAGCGCCGAACTCAATGATCTTTTGCTTTACATCCGAGAAAAACACGCCACCTCGATTCTGCTGATCGAGCATGACATGTCGGTGGTGATGCAGATTTCCGATCACATCGTGGTGCTCGACTACGGCGTGAAGATTTCCGATGGCAAGCCGGCCGAGGTGCGTAATGATCCAAAGGTCATTGCGGCCTATCTCGGCGTCGCCGACGAGGAAGTCGAGCACGTTGAAGCGGAGGCGCGCGAATGAGCATGGGCGCGCAAGACAGGCAAGGACATCCGATGCTCACGGTGCGCGGGGTTAAGACTTATTACGGCAACATCCCTGCGCTCAAAGGTGTCGATCTCGAAGTCAATCAAGGCGAGATCGTCGCGCTGATCGGCGCCAATGGTGCGGGAAAATCGACGCTGATGATGACTATTTTCGGCACACCGCGCGCACGCGAAGGTTTCATCCTGTTCGAAGGCCGCGACATCACACAGTTGCCGACGCATGAAATCGCCAGGCTGCACATCGCGCAGGCACCGGAAGGCCGACGCATCTTCTCGCGCATGACGGTGATGGAAAACCTGCAGATGGGCGCATCGGTCGCCGATGTCGCTCATTTTGAAGAGGACCTGGCGCGCGTCTTCCAACTATTCCCCCGCCTGCGAGAGCGTTTACACCAACGCGGCGGCACGCTGTCCGGCGGCGAGCAGCAAATGCTGGCGATCAGCCGTGCACTGATGAGCCGTCCCCGCCTGTTACTTCTCGATGAGCCTTCGCTCGGGCTCGCACCTCTCCTGGTCCAGCAGATTTTCTCAGCTATTCGCAAATTGAACGGGCGCGACAAGCTAACCGTGTTCCTGGTCGAGCAGAATGCATTCCATGCGCTCAAGCTCGCGCATCGCGGTTATGTCATGATCAATGGCCAGATCACGCTCAGTGGGGCTGGCAGCGAGTTACTCAAGCGGCCGGAAATCCGTGCGGCCTATCTTGAAGGCAGCCGCATCGAACAGGCGCAAGGCAAGCAACCGTAATGTGGGAACTTTATGCCAGCGAAACCTTGCTGCAGGTGCTCCTGGTGACCGGCGCCATCGGCGGCGCGGCGGCGTGGCTGACCGGGCGGGCCATTGCACAGACTTGGCGACCTTTCTGGCATCTGCTCGTCTATGTCGCGCTACTCGGCGCAGCCGTGCGATTTGTGCATTTTGCGCTGTTCGAGGCGGATCTGCTCGCACTGCTCTCCTACATCGTTGATACGCTATTTCTGCTTGCGGTCGCCTCCCTCTCGTTCCGGATCGCCCGTACCTCCCAAATGGTCACGCAATATCCGTGGCTGTATGAACGCGTTGGGCCGCTGCGCTGGCGCGACCATGCGGCGAAATAGTCCCCCTGCCCGCTTTCCCAATTTTCCAGACGCGATATGATCGATTGAACTTCGCGGGACCGGCCCGGCAAGGGTGCCCGCAAGTAGCGACTCGGGAGGTCGACGATGAAAAAGTTACGGCTGATTGAATTTGCGCTCGGCGCCAGCCTGGCATTGACAGGCTCCGCGTTCGGGCAAGACATCGCCATTGGCGTGGCGGGCCCGATGACAGGCGGTGAGGCAACCTTCGGAAAGCAGATGAAGGATGGGGCCGAGCTCGCGGTTGCCGACATCAACGCCGCCGGCGGCGTGCTAGGCAAGAAACTCAGGCTCGAGATCGGCGACGATGCCTGCGATCCAAAGCAGGCGCGCTCGGTTGCCGAGAAAATGGCTGGCATGAAGGTACCCTTCGTCGCCGGACACTATTGCTCGTCATCGTCGATCCCGGCCTCCGAAGCCTATGCCGAAGGCGGCGTGCTGCAGATCACGCCGGCCTCCACCAACCCGACGTTCACCGAGCGCAAGTTGTGGAACACATTCCGTGTCTGCGGCCGCGACGACCAGCAAGGCGGCGTCGCCGGCGCCTTCATCGCCAAGAATTACAAGGGCAAGAACATCGCGATCCTGCACGACAAGACCACTTATGGAAAAGGTCTCGCCGACGAAACCAAGAAGGCGCTCAATAAAGCGGGCGGGAAAGAAAAGCTCTTCGAGGCCTATACGAAGGGCGACAAGGACTTCAACGCGTTGGTTTCCAAACTTAAAGCTGCAGCGATCGATGTTGTGTATGTCGGTGGCTACCACCAGGAAGCGGGGCTGATCCTGCGGCAGATGCGTGCACAGGGCCTTAAGGCGCAGATGATTTCCGGCGACGCCATCGCCACCAACGAGTTCTGGTCGATCACCGGCCCCGATGGGGAAGGCATGCTGTTCACGTTCGGCGCCGATCCGCGCAAGCGCGCCACCGCAAAAGCCGTGGTCGACAAGTTCAAGGCCAAGAATATCGACCCGGAAGGCTATGTCCTCTACACCTATGCCGCGGTGCAGGTGTGGGCGCAGGCTGCAGCACAAGCCAAGACGACCGACCCCAAGAAGGTCGCCGAGGCGATCCACAAGGGCAAATGGAATACCGTCCTTGGGCCGATTTCCTATGACGCGAAGGGCGACATCACCGTCATCGACTACGTGTTCTACGTCTGGAAGAACGGCAAATACTCTGAGCTTCAGGGCGGAAGCTGACGAGAACAACTCGCCGATCGGAAAAACCCGCCCTGTCAGGGCGGGTTTTTTTATCCTATTTTGCCCAGCACCGGGAACGTTTCCAGTAGCCAGATACTGAACGAACTAATCCAATTGAGCGACGGAAAGAGAAAAGCAACGCCGGTCAATATCAGCAGCGCACCCATCACATGTTCGACGCGGGCGAGATGCTTCTTGAAGCGCGAAAGAAAGGCGGCGAACGGCTCGATCGCGAAGGCAGCAATGATGAATGGGATTCCGAGACCGAGCGAATAGGTAGCCAGTAGACTCGCGCCTTTGGTTACCGTCTGCTCGGAAGCCGCCACCGCCAGAATAGCGGCGAGGATCGGGCCAATGCACGGCGTCCAGCCGAAAGCAAAGGCAAGTCCGATCACATAAGCACCCCACAGGCCGACAGGCTTGGCGACATCGA
>JBKPRE010000075.1:0-10468 GCA_046734435.1 Pseudomonadota bacterium
GCGGCCTATGACGATCAGGTCTATGTCGACGACCGCACGATCGACAGTCACATCAAACGCCTGCGCAAGAAATTCAAGGTTGTCGACGACGACTTCGAGATGATCGAGACACTTTACGGCGTCGGTTATCGCTTTAAGGAATGACAAATCCTTAATGTTTCAGCCGCTTGGGCGGCCTGACGGAAAGTCCCGGCTTGCGGTAAAATCCCCGGATCGGATTGGATCACGATCAACCCGGCTGGATTGAACGACGTGCTTGATCGAACCACGGAAAGCGCTGCACCGAACGCCGAGGCCGAAAGCCGCGACGTGGTGACGACGCACGCCCAGCCCAGACAAGAGTCGGCCATGCGGCGCATGGCGCGCTCGGCGTGGCAATTCTTCGTTTCGCAGAGCTTCTCGAGCCTTACCCGCCGCATCGTCTTCCTGAACCTTGCCGGCCTGGTCGCACTCGTCACCGGTGTGCTCTATCTCTCGCAGTTTCGCGCCGGCCTGATTGATGCGCGCGTGCAAAGTCTGCTTACGCAAAGTGAAATCATTGCCGGCGCGATCGCTGCGTCGGCGACGGTAGAGACCGACTCCATCACGATCGATCCGGAACGCCTTCTCGAACTGCAGGCCGGTGAAAGCTACGGCCCTTCCGATGAAGCGCTGTCCGGCATCGAATTTCCCATCAACCCTGAGCGCGTCGCGCCGGTGTTGCGGCGTCTCGTGTCGCCGACCAAAACGCGCGCGCGTATCTACGATCGCGATGGAGTGCTAATCCTCGACAGCCGGAATCTGTATGGCCGCGGAGATGTGCTCCGGTTCGATCTCCCGCCACCGAACTCCGAACGACCCGGCCTCATGGAGCGCACATTTATCGCATTACGGCGCTGGTTTGGGCGCGGCGATCTTCCGCTCTACAACGAGCTCGGCCCGGAAAACGGCAAGGGTTATCGGGAGGTCGCGCAGGCCCTTAACGGCGCCCATGCAAGCATGGTGCGCGTAAATGAACGCGGGGAGGTGATCGTCTCAGTTGCTGTCCCGGTACAACGCTTCCGCGCGGTTCGTGGCGCGCTGATGTTGTCGACACAGGGCGCCGACATTGACGACATGGTGGAAGCCGAGCGGCTCGCGATCGTGAAAGTGTTTCTTGTCGCAGCGGGCGTCATGGTCGTCCTGTCGATGCTGCTTGCGGGAACCATCGCCGGTCCGGTGCGGCGTCTCGCCGACGGCGCAGAAAGGGTCCGGCGGCGCATCCGCACCCGCGTCGAGATTCCAGACTTCACCCGCCGGCGCGATGAAATCGGCGAATTGTCCGGCGCCCTGCGCGACATGACGAACGCGCTCTACACGCGCATCGAGGCCATCGAAAGTTTCGCGGCTGATGTCGCCCACGAGCTGCGCAATCCGCTGACCTCGTTACGTTCGGCCGTGGAAACACTTCCGGTCGCAAAAACGGAACAAAGCCGCCAGCGCCTGCTCGCCGTGATCGAGCACGATGTGAAGCGCCTCGACCGTCTCATTTCGGATATTTCCGACGCCAGCCGGCTCGATGCGGAACTGCAGCGCCAGGAGGCGGCCCCCATCGATCTCGCAAAGCTGCTCGACGCGCTGGTCAAGGCCGCGAACGAAGTTCGCACCGACGATGTCAAAGTGACGCTGACGTTCGAGGGCCCGCTGTCCGAGTTCAAGATCGCGGGCCACGACTCCAGGATCGGCCAGGTCATCAGCAACCTGGTCGACAACGCGCGCTCGTTTTCGCCCGCGGGCGGCACCGTGCGTATCACCTGCCGCAGGGTCCGCGGCGAGGTCGAAATCCTGGTCGATGACGAGGGCCCGGGTATCCGGCCGGAAGCGCTCGATAAAATCTTCGAGCGTTTCTACACCGACCGGCCGGAACAGGGTTTCGGTCAGAATTCGGGGCTTGGCCTCTCGATTTCCAAGCAGATTGTCGAAGCACATGGCGGCACGATCCGCGTTGAAAATCGCATCGGCGGCCAGCCGTCGCGGGTGCTCGGCGCCCGCTTCATTGTGCGCCTTCCCGCCACCTAATGGCGGCTGATTCCACCATTCATGCCTCGGCGGTTCTCGCCGGACCCAAGGCCATTCTCATTCGAGGACCGTCCGGCTCGGGCAAATCCTTGCTGGCCTGGAACCTCATCAACGCCGCGTCACAAGGGATGCTGCCGTTTGCTCGTCTTGTTGGAGATGATCGGCTTGAGGTCATTGACCGGTCAGGCAAATTGCTGGTGCGGCCAGCGCAGGCGCTGAGCGGCCTTATTGAAATCCATGGCCTGGGCATCAGGCGGCTGCCATTCGAGTCCGTTGCCGTTGTTGGCTGGGTGGTTGATCTTGCCGCGGCGGATGCCGCGCGGCTTCCCGCAGCCAGAGCCACAACTACTTCGATCGGAGGAGTTTCGGTTGCGCGACTTGCCGTCGCAGCGGGAATGACCGCCCTGCCGATGGTGTTGGCGGCCCTGAGGACATCTCCCGCAGGCAATTGACCTATCGCGGATATCTGGGCTACCCCCGGCACCCCGACCAAACTGAAAAATTAACCATATAGGGCCTAGGATCGCGCGCCGTCCAAAAACCTACGCCCCGAGCCCACTTTGGCCCCATCTTTCCGCAGTGCAGCAGAACACCTATATAGCGTGCCGAGCCCTTGCATTGGGGCTTCAGATGGGCGTGAATGCGCGCCCTATCGTGCGGTGCAGCGTAGCGCCCGCGAGGAGCTAGGGATGATCGGCCTCGTATTAGTGACCCACGGGCGGCTCGCCATCGAGTTCCGCTCAGCGCTGGAGCATGTGGTCGGGCCTCAGCGTCAGATCGAGGCGATTACAATCGGCCCCGACGATGACGTTGAGCAGTGCCGTAAGAACATTCTCGAGGCGGTGAAGCGGGTGGATAGCGGCGAAGGCGTCGCGATCCTGACCGATATGTTCGGGGGCACGCCGTCCAACCTCGCCATTTCCGTGATGAGCCAGCCGAAGGTCGAGGTACTTGCTGGTATCAATCTACCCATGCTGATCAAGCTCGCCAAAATCCGCGAGATCAGCCCTCTTCAGGACGCGGTCGCTGCCGCACAGGAAGCCGGCCGTAAATACTGTACGATCGCCAGCCGCGTCCTCAACGGAAAATGACCTCCCGCGCGCCAGCGGACGAGACGCCTGTCTCGCGCGAGGTGGAGATCGTCAACAAAAAGGGATTGCACGCCCGCGCATCCGCGAAATTCGTGCAGACTGCCGAACAGTTTGACGCCGCCATTACCGTGACCCGCGGCCACGAAACGGTTGGCGGGACCTCGATCATGGGCTTGATGATGCTAGCCGCAGGCCCTGGGATTTCCATCACAATCAAGGCGATCGGCAAGGACGCGGCGAAGGCGGTCGAAACCTTGTGCAAGCTGGTTGAGGGCGGCTTCGGCGAAGAGGACTGAGCGCCCCACCCACCCCGCCACTACATAAAGAATTCTTTATATATTCATTGCGGCGTCGGCGGCGGGCTGTTATAGGCACGCCCAGCCAAGCAATCCCTTTCAGCAGGAACCGTCATGAGCGCGAAAGTAGCGTCCGAATACATCGTCAAAGACATTGGCCTCGCCGATTTCGGCCGGAAGGAAATCTCCATTGCGGAGACCGAAATGCCCGGCCTGATGGCAACACGCGAGGAGTACGGTGCGAAGCAGCCGCTCAAAGGCGCGCGCATCGCCGGCTCGCTGCACATGACGATCCAGACCGCGGTGCTGATCGAGACCCTGAAGGCGCTCGGCGCCGACGTGCGCTGGGTCTCATGCAACATCTATTCGACGCAGGATCACGCCGCGGCAGCCGTTGCGGCCGGCGGCACGCCCGTCTTCGCAGTCAAAGGCGAAACGTTGAAAGAATACTGGGACTACACCCGCAAACTGTTCGAGTGGCATGGCGGTGGCTATCCCAACATGATCCTGGATGACGGCGGTGATGCGACTTTGTTCGTGCATCTCGGCGTGCGCGCGGAAGGCGGCGACACCGCGTTCCTCGAAAAGGCAACGTCGGAGGAAGAGGAAATCCTGTTCGCGCTGATCAAGAAGACGGTGAAAGAAAAGCCGAAGGGCTGGTTCGGCGAGATTGCGAAATCGATCAAAGGCGTCTCGGAAGAGACCACCACCGGCGTGCATCGGCTTTACGAAATGCAGAAGAAGGGCAGCCTGCTGTTCCCTGCGATCAACGTGAACGACTCCGTCACCAAGTCGAAGTTCGACAACCTCTATGGTTGCCGCGAGTCGCTGGTCGACGGCATTCGCCGCGGCACCGACGTAATGATGGCCGGCAAGATCGCGATGGTCGCGGGCTTCGGCGACGTCGGCAAAGGCTCAGCCGCTTCGCTGCGCCAGGCCGGCTGCCGCGTGATGGTGTCTGAGATCGATCCGATCTGCGCGTTGCAGGCGGCGATGGAAGGCTATGAGGTCGTCACGATGGAAGACGCGGCGCCGCGCGCCGACATCTTCGTGACCGCGACCGGCAACAAGGACGTCATCACCATCGAGCACATGCGCGCCATGAAGGATCGCGCGATCGTCTGCAATATCGGCCACTTCGACAACGAGATCCAGGTCGCGGGCCTGAAGAACTTCAAATGGAGCAACGTCAAGCCGCAGGTGGACGAGATCGAGTTTCCGTCAGGCAGGCGCATCATCCTGCTGTCGGAAGGCCGGCTGGTGAACCTCGGCAACGCCATGGGTCACCCCAGTTTCGTGATGTCGTCGTCCTTCACCAACCAGACACTGGCGCAGATTGAATTGTGGGGTAACGCCGGCAAATACGAAAAGAAGGTTTACACGCTGCCGAAGAAGCTCGACGAAAAGGTCGCGCGCCTGCACCTTGAGAAGATCGGCGTGAAGCTCACCAAGCTGCGCGACGATCAGGCGACCTATATCGGCGTGCCGAAGGACGGCCCATTCAAGAGCGACCACTACCGGTACTGAGGAAGACTAGTCGCGCTTCGGGCTTTCGGCGTCCGGCATGATCAGCCGGGCGCCGCGTTCGTATGTGAGATAGCTCCACAGCCAGTGCGCCACGACCTGCAACCGGTTCTCGAAACCGACGAGCAGGTAAATGTGGACGAGCGCCCACAGGAACCAGGCGAGCCGGCCCTTGAGGTGCCAGCGGCCGAAATCGAACACTGCCGCGTTGCGCCCAATGATTGCCGTGTTGCCGCGGTTGTGGAACCGGAACGGCTTGGGCGCCGTCTTGCCGCGGGCCTGCGCGGCCAGCGCGCGACCAATGTAATCTCCCTGCTGCGCGGCGACCTGCGCCAATGCCGGAAGTGGCTCGCCGCGCTCGTCGAGCGTCACCGCGCTGTCGCCCAGCACATAGACACCCGGCAAGTTCGGTACCGACAGATCGGGCCCAACCGCGACGCGGCCGGCTCGATCGAGCGGCACGCCGAGCATCGCCACGCCGGGCGCGGCCTGGATACCGGCGCCCCAGATGATCGTGGCGGCCGCGATCATTTGGCCGCCAACCGTCGCACCCTTGGCCGTGAGGGTCTCGACCGGCCGGCCCAGCATTACCGTGACGCCGAGCCTCGTCAGCTCCTTTTGCGCGTAGTCCGCCAGCGATTGCGGAAAGCTCGCCAGCAGGCGCGGCGCGGCTTCGATCAGGAGAATGCGTGCCTGGCGCGGATCAATATGCCGGAAGTCGCGCGCGAGCGCGTAACGCGCAAGCTCGGCGACCGACCCTGCCATCTCGACGCCGGTCGGCCCACCGCCGACGACGATCACCGTCATCAACCGGTCACGTTCTGCCGGGTCTGTGGCATTGTCGGCGCGCTCGAATGCGGTGAGCAACTCGGTGCGGATCGCGCGCGCGTCCTCGAGACTGCGCGGGCCCCTGGCAAAAGCCATCCATCGCGGATGGCCGAAATAGGAATAAATGGAGCCGGTCGCGACCACCAGTTTGTCGTACGGTCCGACCGTCCCTGCGCTGGTCTTTACCCTGCGCACCGCCGTGTCGATGTCGGTCACCTCGCCGAGCAACACGTCGACGTTCTTGTAGCGGCCGAGGATGCGCCGGATCGGGCGCGCGATGTCGGCCGGGGACAAAGCCGCCGTCGCAACCTGGTAGAGCAGCGGAACAAACAGATGATAGTTGGCGCGGTCGATCACGGTGACGCGCGCCGGCGCGTTTCCCAATGCTTTGGCGCAGGCCAGCCCGGCAAAACCCGCGCCGATGATGACGACATGCGGCTGCTGTTTCATGGCACTACTTTAACGCGACAAAGCGCCCAAAGGCCCTGCCGGCCGGCTACGCTTTGACTTCTTGCCGCAGTGCACCGTCGGTGTTATCTGCCGCGCCATGACGGCCTCTCCCATCCAGAATATCCGCAACTTCTCGATCGTTGCGCATATCGACCACGGCAAGTCCACGCTTGCCGACCGTCTGATTCAGCTCACCGGCGGGCTGGAAGAGCGCGAAATGAAGGAGCAGGTGCTCGATTCGATGGATATCGAGCGCGAGCGCGGCATTACCATCAAGGCACAGACCGTCCGCCTCAAATACAAGGCGCGCGACGGCAAAGACTATGTCTTGAACCTGATCGACACGCCCGGCCACGTCGACTTTGCCTATGAGGTGAACCGGTCGCTTGCTGCCTGCGAGGGCTCGCTCCTTGTGGTCGATGCGAGCCAGGGGGTTGAGGCGCAGACGCTGGCGAACGTCTATCAGGCGATCGACAACGGCCACGAGATCGTGCCCGTGCTCAACAAAGTCGACCTGCCCGCCGCCGAACCCGCCAAGGTCAAGCAGCAGATCGAGGACGTGATCGGGCTTGACGCGTCAAACGCCATCGAGATTTCCGCGAAGACCGGACTGAATGTGCCGGAGGTTCTGGAGGCGATCGTCACGCGCCTGCCGCCACCGAAAGGCGACCGCGACGCAACGCTGAAGGCATTGCTGGTCGACAGCTGGTACGACGTCTATCTCGGCGTGGTCGTGCTGGTGCGCATCGTCGACGGCGTGCTGAAAAAAGGCCAGCGCATCCGCATGATGGGCACGAACGCCGCCTATGATGTCGATCGCACCGGCGTGTTCACGCCCAAGCTCACCCCGGTGGACGAGCTCGGCCCCGGCGAGATCGGCATGCTCACCGCCTCGATCAAGGAAGTGGCCGACACCCGCGTCGGCGACACCATTACCGACGACCGCAAGCCGGTCGATAAGCCTCTGCCCGGCTTTCGTCCCGCCGTGCCTGTCGTGTTCTGCGGCCTGTTTCCTGTCGATGCCGCACAATTCGAGGATCTGCGCGCGGCGATGGGTAAGCTGCGTCTCAACGACGCGAGCTTCACCTACGAGATGGAAACGTCCGCCGCGTTGGGCTTCGGCTTCCGTTGCGGCTTCCTCGGCCTGCTGCACCTGGAAATCATCCAGGAGCGGCTGTCGCGCGAGTTCAATCTTGATCTGATCGCGACCGCACCGTCGGTCATCTACAAGATCAAGCTGACTACCGGCAAAGAACTCGAGATTCACAATCCAGTCGATATGCCGGATCCAAACCACATCGAGGAGATGCAGGAGCCCTGGATCGAGGCGACGATCCTGACGCCGGACGAATATCTCGGCTCCGTCCTCAAGCTCTGCCAGGACCGGCGCGGCGAGCAAAAGGAACTGACCTACGTCGGCAACCGCGCGATGGTGAAATACAATTTGCCGCTCAACGAAGTCGTGTTCGATTTCTACGACCGGCTCAAATCCGTTTCACGCGGCTACGCCTCGTTCGACTATCACCTCACCGACTACAGGCCGGCGGACCTCGTGAAGCTGCAGATGCTGGTCAATGGCGAGCCGGTCGACGCACTGGCGATGCTGGTGCACCGGACACGCGCAGAGAGCCGCGGTCGCGCCATGGCCGAAAAGCTCAAGGAGCTCATTCCGCCCCACATGTTCCAGGTGCCGATCCAGGCCGCGATCGGCGGCAAGATCATCGCGCGCGAAACGGTGCGCGCCTTCCGCAAGGACGTCACCGCCAAGTGCTACGGCGGCGACGCCACGCGCAAGCGCAAACTGCTCGACAAGCAGAAGGAAGGTAAAAAGCGCATGCGCCAGTTCGGCAAGGTCGATATCCCGCAGGAAGCCTTCATCGCCGCGCTGAAAGTCGACGTTTAGTCAGGCTGGCGGCCGTAAACTCTTTGTTTTCTTCAAATTCCGGCCCACAAGACCGCAAGCGGGCGGAACCGGCTGTTACAAACATTGAATTGACCTGACAGGCGGCGCCGAAGCCGCTAAATCGGAAGCATGCGCACCCGGATCACGGCCCTGTCGGGGATGCCGTTCATTGTGGTCGGAATTCTGGCTGCCTCGGCGTCGATCGCCGCGGCGCAGACGCCGGCACCCAAGGCACCATTGCCGCCAGCGAAGCCGGCAATGACCGAAAAAGCCCGCGAGAAAAGCGTGCCGGCGAAGCTGCTGTTCGGAGCCAAGGCTTTACCGTCGCTCGGCAGGTCCATGGCAATCGGATACTACCCGCTCGGCTGCCTCTCAGGCGGCGTCGAGCTACCGATCTCCGGGCCGAACTGGCAGGTGATGCGCCTGTCACGCAACCGCAATTGGGGGCACCCGAGCCTCGTCAACTTCATCGAGAAATTTGCGGCGCAGGCATCGAAGGCAACGGGCTGGAACGGCATCCTCGTCGGCGACATGGCGCAGCCGCGCGGCGGACCCACGGTCTCAGACCATGCGAGCCATCAGACCGGTCTCGATGTCGACATCTGGTTCATGCCGATGCCAGACCACGTCTTGAGTAAAGATGAACGCGACACGATCCCCGCCAGCAACCTGGTGGCAGCGGACTGGAAACACCTCAATCCGCAAACCTGGAGGTCCGAGCACATCGCTTTCATCAAGACCGCCGCCCAGCAGCCAGAAGTCGAACGCGTGCTCGTCAATGCGGCGATCAAAAAAGAATTGTGCCGCGCGGAAGCCAATCAACCGCATGCCTGGATGTCGAAGGTGCGACCTTGGTATGGCCATCACGACCACATTCATGTGCGGCTGAGATGCCCTTCCGACTCTCCGCAGTGCAAGGCGCAACCTCCGGTGACGGGAGGCGACGGATGCAGCGCCAAGGAACTGGACTACTGGTTCTCCCCAAAAGTTATTCCTCCGAGAAAACCGGGGCCACCGGGGCGGCAGACCATGCTTTCGGACCTGCCTGCCGCCTGCAAAGGCGTGCTCGAAGCCGCCGACAATAAGAAGACCAGCGTCGCAACCGACAACCAGAAGTAACTGCCGCGCAGTTCTACGCCGATGCCCAAGAGCACTATTAGTTCAAACAAGCGTGACGACCTCGAAATGCTTGCCGCTCTCGAGCGCAAGGTGCTCTGGCTCGCGAGCTGGATGATCCATAACGCCAATCACCTGCGTGAGAACGAGGATGGACTGAAGGTCGGCGGCCACCAGGCATCGAGCGCTTCGCTCGCGACCATCATGACCGCGCTTTATTTCGACGTGCTGCGGCCGCAGGACCGTGTCGCCGTCAAACCGCACGCCAGCCCGATCTTTCACGCCATCCAGTATCTGCTCGGCAATCAATCACGCGAACGCCTGGAAGCGTTCCGTGGCTACAAGGGTGCGCAGAGCTACCCCTCACGCACGAAGGACACCGACGACGTCGACTTCTCGACCGGCTCGGTCGGTCTCGGCGTCGCACAGACTTTGTTTTCCTCGCTCACGCAGGACTACGTGCGCGCGCATGGCTGGGGTCTCGCGCGGCCTGAAGGACGCATGGTTGCGCTCGTTGGCGATGCCGAACTGGACGAGGGCAACATCTTCGAGGCGTTGCTCGAAGGCTGGAAACAGGGCCTGCGCAATTGCTGGTGGATCATCGACTACAACCGCCAGAGCCTCGACGCCGTGGTGCGCGAAGGGTTGTGGGAGCGCTACGAGCAGTTGTTCAAGAACTTCGGCTGGAACGTTGCCATCGTCAAATACGGCTCGCTTCAGCGGGCGGCTTTTGAGGAACCGGGCGGCGAGACCTTGCGCCGCTGGATCGATAATTGCCCCAACCAGCTTTACTCGGCACTGGTGTTCGCGGGCGGCGCGGCTTGGCGCAAGCGGCTCAACGACGAGATCGGCGACCAGGGCGCCGTCAGCAAGCTGATCGAGAAGCGCAGCGACGACGAGCTCGCGGCCCTGATGAACAATCTGGGCGGGCACGACCTTCCATCGGTTCTCGATGCCTTCCATAGTGCCGATCCGACAAAGCCGACCTGCTTCATCTGCTACACCGTCAAAGGCTTCGGGCTGCCCTTTGCAGGGCACAAGGACAATCACGCCGGGCTGATGACGCCGCAGCAGATGGAGAAGTTCCGTCAGGCCATGGGCGTGCGGCCAGGTCACGAATGGGACAAGTTCGAAGGGCTGCAGCCGGCGGCGGCGCAAATTCAGACGTTCCTCGCGCGCGTGCCGATCGCAACGGGAAGTCCGCGGCGTCTCACGGCGCCAAC
>JBKPRE010000076.1:0-11868 GCA_046734435.1 Pseudomonadota bacterium
CTCGAGCGGGGCTTTGTCCTCCAACAGCGAGGGGCGTTACTCGCGCCCTCGGCCCGCCCGGCTGGCCTCGACGATGTCGATGGCGGCCCGGATTGCCGCGTCTATATCCAAATGCGTTGTATCGAGCAAGTGCGCATCCGGGGCGCGTCTTAAAGGCGCTGCTGCGCGGTTTTGGTCGCGTTCATCACGCTTAAGGATATCGGCCAGCACCGCCGATTCATCGATATTCCGCCCTTGCGCCCGGTATTCGGCAGCGCGGCGGCGGGCGCGCACCTCGGGGCTCGCAGTGACGAAAATTTTAACGTTGGCATTGGGGCTGATGACGGTGCCAATGTCGCGGCCATCGAGAACCGCTCCCGGTGGCGCTGCGGCAAACTCGCGCTGGAACGCAAGCAAGGCGGCGCGAACCTCCGGAATGGCGGACACGATCGATGCGGCTTCCCCAATTGCGTGAGTCTTGAGCGTGCCTTCGTCAAAGCCCGATGGATCGAGCGCTTTCGCGGCAGCAACCGCAGCTTTGGTATCGCTCGGACGCTGTCCGCGATCGACGAGAGCTTTCGCAACCGCGCGATAGATCAATCCAGTGTCCAGGTGCCGCAAGTTGTAGTGAGCGGCGAGCTTCTTGCCGAGCGTGCCTTTGCCCGAGGCCGCCGGCCCATCGATCGCGATGATCATGTCAGATCCGCACCGATCGACCGCATTAGCTCGACAAAGCCTGGAAAGCTGGTCGCAATGAAGGCGCTGTCGTCGATACCCACCGGATTTTCGCTGGCGAGCCCCATGACCAGAGCCGACATGGCAATCCGATGATCCATGTGCGTTTTCACTTGGGCGCCGCCGGCAGGACGACCCTTGCCCTGAACAACCAGATCGTCGCCCTCGATTTCAGCGGCAATGCCATTTGCACGCAACATATCGGTGGTCGCGGCAAGGCGATCGGATTCTTTCACGCGCAGCTCTTGCAAACCCCGCAGTCGCGTCACGCCTTCCGCGAACGAAGCGGCCACGGCTAGGATCGGATATTCGTCGATCATGGATGGTGCGCGCTCGGCGGGCACATCGACGCCCTTTAGTGTGGACGACCGCACGCGAAGATCGGCGATCTCCTCACCGCCATCGTCGCGCTTGTCCACGACTTCGATGCTTGCTCCCATTTCGCGTAACGTCGTCAGCAATCCAGTTCGCAGAGGGTTGGTCATGACCGCTTCGAGAACAAGCTCGGAGCCGGGCACGAGCAATGCCGCAACAAGCGGGAACGCCGCCGAAGACGGATCTGCGGGCACGAGAACATTGGCTGGTTCAAGCTCGGGCTGGCCCTTCAACACGATGCGGCGTCCGTGCTCGCCATGCGACTTGCTGGTGATCTTGGCGCCGAAGTGCTTGAGCAACCGCTCGGTGTGGTCGCGGGTTGCTTCCGCCTCGATGACGGTCGTCTCGCCCGGCGCAGCAAGACCGGCGAGCAGCACGGCCGACTTGAGCTGCGCGGAAGCGACCGGCGGTTCGTAAATGATCGGGATCGGATCGGCAGCACCTCGGATTGTCAACGGGAGGCGCCCGCCGTCGGCCACCTCCAGCACGCGCGCCCCCATTTTCTCCAACGGGTCGAGCACGCGCCGCATCGGCCGGCTACGCAGAGATTCGTCGCCGACGAAGGCGACAGTTACCGGTGAGCCAGCCACCGCTCCCATGGCCAGCCGGCAGCCCGTTCCCGAATTGCCGAAATCGAGCGGGCCGACAGGCTGGGCGAAGCCTGCCACCCCGACGCCGTGAATGCGCCAAGCCTGCTCGCCGGTCCGCTCCAGATGAGCGCCAAGCGCCCGCATCGCGTCAGCGGTATGCAGGACGTCCTCGCCTTCCAAAAGGCCACCGACGGTAGTCTCGCCAACCGTCAGAGCCCCCAGAATGAGCGCGCGGTGAGAAATCGATTTGTCGCCGGGCACGCGGGCGCGGCCCTGCATGGGGCCGCTTTGACGGGCGGTTAACGGCGCTAATTCTGCGGAAGTCACCAGCCGGTATCCCTAAAGTCTTCGTCGTCCTACCACGCAGCCGCGCGGGCCGTCATCTCGCGGCTTTTGGGCATCTGCGCTATTGACAGGGGCCTTGCAACTAGCCAAGTGAAACACCGATTTTCACGACCCTGGGAACCTCGACTGTGGCGAAACCCGATCTCGGCACCAAGCGCGTCTGTCCGGACACAGGCCGTAAATTTTACGATCTCAACAAAACGCCGGTGATTTCACCCTATACCGGTAAGGTCGTCCCTATCGCTGCGCCAGCGCCTTCGCGGGCGCGCGCTGAACCGCCAGTGGCTGCGAAGCCTGTGGCTCAGACTGAAAGCATCGCCCCGGAGACCGCCGAGGCCGAATTTGTTTCGCTTGAGGACGCAGAAGCCGAACAGCAAGGCAAGAAGAAGCCGGCTGCGGCCGAAGGCGCTGCAGCAGGTGAAGAAGAAGAAGTCGAGATGGATGAGAGCCTCGACGATGCCGCCTTCATCGAGGAAGAGGAAGAAGGCAACGCCGACGTCAGCGACATCATCGGCGAAGGCGTCGAGAAGGAAGAGGAAAACTGATCACAGCTGCTGCTCCCCAAGAGCGGCAATTGTATTCGCGAATTGGGGCCATAGCTCAGTTGGGAGAGCGCGTGAATGGCATTCACGAGGTCGGGGGTTCGACTCCCCCTGGCTCCACCAACCTTCGCGAGCTGCAGGTCGGCGGCCGCCCAAACCGGGCGGCTTTTTTGTTGCATGTACGGCTGCTGACAAATGCCGTCGCCGCATTGCATGATGCAAAAAAGCCGGGGGACCCCAATGCAAGGCAAGATAGCGCTTGAGGAACACTTCGCCATTGAACCGACGCTGGGCGATTCGCACGTGTTCGGCTCGCACGTCTGGAAAGAGTTGAGCCATCGACTCCTCGATATCCAGGAAACCCGCCTCGGGGAAATGGACAAACACGGGATCGAGATGATGATCCTGTCGTTGAATGCGCCGGCGGTTCAGGGGATTCACGATGTAAAAAAAGCGATCGCGATCGCGAGGCAAGCCAACGACGCTCTAGCCGGCGAAGTGCATAAGCGCCCCGGTCGTTTTGCGGCTTTCGCAGCACTTCCGATGCAGGACCCCGAGACGGCGGCCGCCGAACTCACACGGTGCGTCAAAGACCTCGGAATGGTCGGAGCCTTGGTCAACGGATTTTCGCAAATCGGCTCCCCGGAAAACGTCACCTACTACGATCTTCCGCAGTACCGCGCTTTCTGGCGCACCGTCGAGGCGCTCGACGTCCCATTTTATTTGCACCCGCGCAATCCACTTCCGAGCTGGGCGAAATCTTACGAGGGGCACAACTGGTTGCTCGGGCCAAATTGGGCATTCGCCGCGGAGACCGCTGTGCATGCATTACGGCTGATCGGCAGTGGCTTGTTCGATGAATGTCCTAATCTGAAGATCGTGCTTGGCCATATCGGCGAAGGTATTCCGGTCTATCTCTGGCGCATTGACAATCGCAACGGCTGGATGAAGGCGCCGCACAAATATCCAGCCAAGCACGGTGTGGCTCACTATTTCCGCAAGCATTTTCATCTCACGACGTCCGGTAATTTCGACACCGCCGCGCTGGTCAACGCCATTTCGGTGTTGGGAGTGGACCGTGTGATGTTTTCGGTCGACTGGCCGTTCGAGGATGTGGGAGAAGGTTCGCAGTGGATCGACACCGCGGAAATCAGCGAATCTGACCGGATCAAGGTTGGCCGGACCAATGCGGTCAAGCTGTTCAAGCTTCCGCTACGCTAACTCAGTGCATTCGATAGTGTTCGACCGCTTTCTTGTCCCAGACCATTCCGTTGCCAGGTCGTGCAGAAATTTGCGCATGACCGTCGGCGACCATCAACGGCTCTTCAAGCAGCACATTGGCCCAATCGACATATTCGAGAAAATGGCAAGTGGGCGTGGCGGCCAAAAGATGAGTGCTGACCTCGGGGAAGAGGTGCGACGACATTTTTAAATTGTGCGATCGGGCGATTTCGGCCGCCGCGCGCCATCCAGTGACACCGCCAATTCGCTCCAGATCAGGCATGACATAATCGGCTGCCCGCTGATTTACCGCAGTCTCCATTGCAGCCGGGAGCGAAAAGTTCTCGCCGATCTGAATCGGCACTCTGAGTTCGCGTGCCAGTTTCGCGGCCCCGACATAGTCGTCATGGCGGATGGGTTCTTCGAGCCAATAGATATTTTCGGAATCGAGCGCACGACCGCGTAAGAGCGCATCCTCGAGTCCGAGCGCCTGATTATAGTCGACCATCAACGCAACATCGTCGCCGATGCGCCTGCGTACCGCGTGCACTGCCGCGATATCTCCTTGCACCGTTGGATAGCCCAAGCGAAGCTTCACTGCGCGAAATCCTCCGTCGAGCAATTTTTCGGCTTCATCCGCGAGCGCCGTGAGGTCGTCTTTCAATCCGAGCCCGCAGCTATTGTAGGCGGGGATCTTACGCGGCGTTGCCCCGATAAAATTTACAAGCGGCTTGCCCGCAGCGATGGCGAGGGCGTCCCAGGAGGCTGTATCAAAAGCCGACATCGCCATGCGGACGATGCCCTGCACGCCGATCAGCGTGAAGTGGCGCGCAAGTTTCTTCCCTAGTTCGGCCGGCGCAACGGCCTCGCATTTCACGATCCGCTCGACTTCATCGAGGAGGCTGATGATCGCCGGCGCCGCCGCCGGCAGGTAACAGAAAAGGTACGTGCGGCCGGTGACCCCTTGCTCAGTTTCCAGATCCACCAGCAGAAGGGGGGCCTTGCGTACCGCCACCGCGCTGGTCCCTAGTTCGTAATTCAATGGGATTTCCACCGGCGTCCCATGCAGAGCACGGATGGTCAGTGGTGGAAATTTGGGGCCATCAGCCATTAAATGCCCTGTGAAATATCGACAATATGCCCGTCGGGAGCAGATTCTGCCCTGTTCTTGAACCTTTAACCCAGCCCGCCCATATTAGAAACGACCGGAGGGCAGTCGCCCTACGGTTGGGGTGCCTGAAAGGGGCCCCGTCAAAGTCGCTTCAAGCGAGGACTTTGAGACCAATGTCGCGAGTTCCGTCTCTCTCCAGCCCGTTCCTCTTGGGATTCGACGAGATCGAGCGCGTGCTCGACCGCGTGGCCAAGGGGGCTGATGGCTACCCGCCCTACAACATCGAGCGGCTGCCGCGCGACGGGCAGAATCCCGAGCGGCTGCGCATCACGCTCGCGGTTGCGGGGTTCACCCGTGATCAGCTCGATGTGAGCATCGAGGAAAGCCAATTGGTGATCCGTGGGCGGCAGCAGGACGACAAGACCCGCCAATATCTCCACCGCGGCATAGCCGCGCGTCAGTTCCAACGCACATTTGTGCTCTGCGATGGAATGGAGGTTATGGGCGCCGACTTGAAAAACGGCCTGTTGGCGATCGATCTCATCCGGCCACAACCGGAACGGATCGTGAAAACCATCTCGATTAATGAGCAGGAATGACGGACTCGTGAAGCAGGACTCGACCGCGTCAAGCGTTGAACTAGAAAGGAGTCGAGGGCCATGACCAACGACAAACAGATTGAACCGAACATAGCCCATCCAGTTATTACGCAGGAGGCACTGGCACAACTCGGCGACGGCCGTCTTGCTTACGTGAAGACGATCCGTTCCGAGGACGTCGCCAATCTGTTTCCACAGGCGCCAAAAATCGCGCCGGGCATCAAGCTATTCGCTTTGCATGCGGCCGACGGTACGCCGATCATGCTGACGGACACACGTGAAGCAGCTGTTGCAAACGCTTGGAGCCAGGAGCTCGAGCCCGTTAGCGTGCACTAATCAGGGATCAGTCATCAGGAATCAGGAATCAAAAGAGCGCGGGACGTGCCGTCCTGCGCTCTTTTTGCGATCTGATTTCTGATATCTGACGCCTGATCCCTGATCACGCCGCCGTGCTCGCTGGCGGCATCGCTAACACTGCATGCAGCGCGTCAGCGTCGGTTGATTCGCGCAACCGGCGCGCAATTTCGGGATCGCGTAGTTGGCGCGCAACGCGTGCGAGCGCCTTGAGGTGATCAGCGCCCGCCGCTTCCGGTGCGAGCAGCAGGAAGATGAGGTCGACCGGCTGGTTGTCGAGCGCCTCAAAATCGATCGGGCGCTGCAGCCGTGCGAAGAGCCCAAAGAGTCGCCCAAGTTTTGGAAGCTTGCCATGCGGAATCGCCACCCCACTACCGACGCCGGTAGAGCCGAGCTTTTCGCGCTGAAGCAGGATTTCCAGAATTTCTTTTTCGCTCTGTCCCGTCAGCTCAGCCGCGCGCGCAGCCAGTTCTTGGATCGCTTGCTTCTTGCTGCCAACCTTCAGCCCTGCAACGACGGCGTTCGGCGCGACGAAATCAGTAAGCGTCATGGACATGGCCAATGATCGGGAATGGTAGCGCCGAGTTGCAAAGGGGGTGTTGAAGGCGGCGGACCATAAGTGCCGTCTGGCTCGCCGTCAATGGCGTAAGTTTAGCATTATAGTGCCATTTTACGATTTTAGCCGCCACGACGCGCTTGATGATCCTTGCGGCGGCGTTTGTAGCGTCGCAACCGCTTTTCGATACGGATCGCCGCCTGTTCGGCACTATCATAGGCATTCGGTGCCATTCCTTCGGCTTCCAGTAACGCGCCTGAATCGAGATGCAGGATGCACTCGGTACGGAACCCGAATCCGTCCCTGCCCACTGTTGCATGCCCCGAATAGCCGCCGCGGAAATATTTCGAGGTTGCTTCTTCCACGCGATCCGTGATTTTTCGCTGTAATGCCGTGCCGATACTGATGTTTCGACCCGAGACACGCAAAGGCATTGCTTGCCTCCAATTGGACTCGTGACGCTGCCTCTAAGCAGGCATAAAGGATTTCAGCGTAGAAGTGTTCCACGCGTCAATGCCTTGGAATGTTATGTTTTCAGGCGCCGGCGGCCTGCTTTTCGCGGCGGCGCTGAACCGAAGACGGAATGCGCATTGCTTCCCGGTACTTTGCAACCGTGCGTCGCGCGATGTCGATTCCGGCATCACGTAGTTTTTCCACGATCGTATCGTCCGATAACACGTTCTCCGTACTTTCATCGTCGATCAGCTGACGAATGCGATGCCGGACAGCTTCAGCCGAATGGGCCTCGCCGCCATCCGCTGCGGCAATCGCAGAGGTAAAGAAATATTTCAATTCAAAGATTCCGCGACTGGTCGCCATGTATTTGTTTGCGGTCACCCGTGAAACTGTCGATTCATGCATTCCTATGGCATCAGCAACAGCTTTCAGGTTGAGCGGCCGCAAATATTGAACGCCTTTTGCGAAAAATCCGTCCTGCTGACGTACAATTTCACTCGATACCTTCAGAATTGTCTTTGCGCGTTGATCGAGCGCACGCACCAACCAGGTCGCCGTTTGTAGGCAATCCGCGAGATAAGCTTTTTCTTTTTCATTGTGCGTGGTGCCCGATACCTGCGCGTAATAACGCTGGTTGATCAGGACTTTCGGGAGCGTGTCTGAATTGAGCTCGACCTGCCACGTGCCATCGGATGCCGGGCGCACGAACACGTCAGGGACGATCGGCTGCACCATGGTCGAGCCAAACATCAAACCTGGCTTTGGATTGAGCATGCGAATCTCGGCGATCATGTCGGCAAGATCCTCTTCCGTGACACCGCACAACCGGCGGAGGCCGGCAAGATCGCGCTTGGCGACAAGATCCAGATGTCCCACCAATGCCTGCATCGCAGGGTCATACCGGTTCCGATCCTTGAGTTGGATCGCGAGGCATTCGGTCAAACTCCGCGCACAGACGCCGGGCGGATCGAACGTCTGCAAAACCGCAAGCACAAGCTCGACGTCGCTGCGCTGCGCGCCGAGTTTTTCGGCAACCGTGTTGAGATCGCCGGTGAGGTAGCCCGCTTCATCAACCATATCGATCAAGTACTGACCGATTATACGGCCCGCCGGATTGGAAATGGCCAATGCCATCTGCTCAGCGAGATGACCGGCAAGTGTCGTTTCGGCGGACACGAACGCTTCGAGATTATAGTCTTCACCGGCAACAGATCTTGCACCCGACCATTCGGAATAAGCGTCAGGACGCAAATCGCCACCAGTAGCGTTCTTGTCTCCGCTATCATCGGGGAACACGTTTTCAAGTTCGGTGCCGAGTCCTTGCTCGATGGAACTTCGACTTGTCTCGAGCTCGGCGTTGATCCAGTCGGTCCCGCCAGAATTGTCATCGCTTTCAGGTGCCGATGCCTGCGTGTCGCCGGCCGAGCCAGGTTCGTCTTCACCCGCGCGCTCGAGCAACGGATTGCGCTCGAGTTCGCCATCCACATAAGCAGCAAGATCGAGACTGGACAGTTGCAACAGTTTGATGGCCTGCATCAGCTGCGGCGTCATCACCAGCGCTTGCGACTGGCGAACTTCCAGCCTTTGCGACAAAGCCATTGAGGTATCCCGGCAGAAAACTGGTCCGATTCTTGCTTGTTTATACCAGCTACCCGCGAGTCGCGGTATGTCATTTAGCAGGCAGGCCTTGCACACTTCTTGTGCGCATTAACTTTTACGCACCACCAGCTAGAGCCGAAATTCCTCGCCGAGATAAAGACGCCGGACGTCAGGATTGTTCACTATATCGTCGGCGCGGCCTTCCATCAGCACCTCTCCGGAATAGATGATGTAGGCCCGATCAGTAAGCCCCAGCGTTTCCCGAACATTATGATCGGTGATCAGCACACCGATCCCGCGATTCGTCAGGTGGCGCACCAGCGCCTGAATATCGCCGACGGCAATCGGATCAATGCCAGCAAAAGGTTCGTCGAGGAGCATGTAGCTCGGCCGAGTCGCCAGCGCGCGCGCGATTTCGACGCGCCGTCGCTCGCCGCCCGATAGTGCAATAGTCGGCGTCTTGCGCAAGCGCGCGATGTTGAATTCCTCAAGCAATGCATCGAGATCCGCCTCGCGTCGCCGGCGATCCGGCTCGACGACTTCGAGGACAGAGCGAATATTGTCTTCCACGTTGAGACCGCGAAAGATCGAAGCTTCCTGCGGTAGATAGCCGATACCAAGCCGGGCACGCTGATACATCGGCAGGGCGGTGACATCGAAGCCATCAAGTTCGATCCGGCCGCGATCAGCGTTGATCAGGCCGGTGATCATATAGAACACGGTCGTTTTGCCGGCGCCGTTTGGCCCGAGCAGGCCCACCGCTTCACCGCGCCTGACGTACAGCGTGACACCTTTGACGACCATCCGGCCACCAAAGCTCTTTTCGACGCCGTGCGCGGCAAGATAGGCGTGGCGTGCAGACGACCGGCCGTCGCCGTCGTGACGCGGGCGGGTCTGCGACGGGCTTGGCGGGCTTCGGTACGTTTGATGCGCGACATCCGCCTGCGCACTGGCAATTGCAGCCTGGCGCGCCCGCGCTTCGACCGGAGTCATCGTCCGGCGGGCAGGCGGGGATTTTCGCCTAAACAGTGAGAAAAAATTCACTGGGCTACCTCGCGCCGGGATGAATCTACCCACATTTCCGCAGGCGATGAGCCTGCGACTTTATCTGATTCCCGTCGCTGCGCCTCAATGACCGCATTCATGCAAGAATTCAATTGAACGGTCGCACGGGAATGGGTCGCGGGGCCTGTCCGTCGACGCTTCCGCCTTTTGGATCGGGCATAGATCCGCCTGGCTGAACCAGCATCTGCACGCCTTGTCCGCTCTTTCCCGCTTCGACCCGCGACACGCCGCTCGTCAAATCGACCACGAGTTTTCCGCCCCGCAAAACGTTTTGCCCTTGAGTCATAATCACGGGATTGCCGGTAAGCGTCACCGTGTTGGCTTTCATATCGAAAATGCCAAGCTCGCCGGTCGCGGTCTGATCCTTCTGCGTAACCACGACCCCACCACGCGCCTCAAGGCGCTTGATGCGCTGCTCGCCGCTTGGCCCCGGACTCGCAGCCTGAAGGGTCTTGCTTCCGTTTGCTGGATCGCCGCTTTGCTCGTAAAACACCACCAGCGACTTGCAGCGCAAACCAGTGTCGCCCTGCTTCACCCGTACATCGCCACTGAAAGTTGCCTGTTTCTGTTTGTCGCGAACTTCCAACGTCGCCGCCTCGATATGCACCGGCTGATCGCGATTTTGCGAGAAGCCCTGCAAGGCATTCGGCGGGCCTTGCGACGTCGTCTGTGTTTGCGAATGCGCAGCCAGGGCGCTCGACATAAGTCCAATCGCAAGTGCAGCAATGAACCCGGGCTTTCGCATCATCGTTGCTCGCCCGCTTTCGACTGCTCCGGCTGGTTCAGTGTCATGTCCATAACGACACCGCCGTGGAACCGGATGACTTCACCGGAATCGATAATATCCAGCCGGTTGGCATTGAGCGTGCCCTGGAGCAACCTAACCTCGACCGGATGTTCAGAGACGACGTTTCCTTTGCGTATGTCGACCAGCGCCTCGCTCAGACGTCCTTGATATCCGGTCGAAGAATTAAGAACGATGTCCCGATCGAGCCTGAGCGTTTCCGCCTTCGCGTCATAGAGTCCGGTGGCTGCATTGAGCTCCATCGTGCTCTTGTCTTGCATTTCGACTTTGGCGCGGATATTGCGCAATTCGACGATGTCGGGCTTCGTCATGTCTTGCGCCGCGGTGTCGGCCGTCAACTCGTAGGCGCGTGCATCTCTCGTGAACCCCGATAGGCGCGGTTGCTCCATTGTCACCTTTGTGCCGGACACCACGAGATTGTCGATGTTGATCGGCAACTTGGCGAGCATGCGGAGCGGATTGAGGTAGGTGATCAATATGACAACAACCAGGGCGAATGAGACGGCTGCCGGCACTGCGATCCGCAGGATGCGCACCACGCGGCTGTGACGGCGCGCGGCCAGGAAAGCGCGCTCGGTATTCCCGCGGCTCACGGTCCAATAAGCGCGCGTCGCGTCAGGATCTGACTGAGCTGTAATTACACGGTTCATGCCAAGTCCGGCATCCGTCTGCACCCAAAGGAAGTCTTGGAGATCATTGTCGCCCCAAGAGGTAAAGTGCCGCCCGAATATGGCCCTGACACGGCAATCAGGCCGCGCCGCATTAACCAATTAGCGACAGAATACAACAACTTATGACGAATGAGAAAAAATATCCTCGGTCGCCCAGCCGGCGAGATCGAGCCGGGCACGGTCGGGCAGAAAGCGGAAACACGCCGCCGCCAGATCGGTGCGACTCTCACGCGCAAGCATGACGTCGAGCTTCTCCTTCAGGGCATGCAGATGCAGGACGTCGGTTGCGGCATAAGACACTTGCGCATCACTAAGTTCTTCGGCGCCCCAATCGGATAGCTGCTGCTGCTTTGACAAATCGACTCCGAGGACTTCGCGCGCCAGGTCCTTGAGCCCATGCTTGTCGGTGTAGGTGCGGGCAATGCGCGAGGCGATTTTTGTGCAATAGACCGGCTCGGCCATCACGCTGAAATTCTTTGCGAGAATGCCCATGTCGAAACGCGCAAAGTGAAAGATTTTGAGAATCGATTTGTCGGCCAGAAGTTTCTCGATATTGGGTGCCTTGTGCTGACCGGCGCCGATCTGAACCACATCGGCGGATCCATCACCCGGGGACAACTGGACAACGCACAATCGGTCGCGATTGGGATCAAGACCCATTGCTTCGGTGTCGATGGCCACCGACCCCTTGTAACCCGAGAGGTTGGGAAGGTCGCCGCGATGCAGGCGGATGGTCATTGGGCTCTTCGGCTCGGGACGTTGGTGCCCAGGAGAGGACTCGAACCTCCACGGCTTTCACCGCTAGTACCTGAAACTAGTGCGTCTACCAATTCCGCCACCTGGGCTCGTTGCGACCAGATACGGA
>JBKPRE010000077.1:0-5020 GCA_046734435.1 Pseudomonadota bacterium
CGGAATAGGCCTCGGGATTTTCCGACAGGAGCTTGTGTGCGACCAGCGATCCGTCGGGGCGGCGTCCGACCACGTCGGTGAAGGTGCCGCCGCGGTCGATCCAGAAGTCCCAAAGCTGCGGTGAAGTTTTTCTCGCCATGGGTATCGAATTGGGCATCGAATTCAAAAATGGAGATAGCACTATGTCCGGCCTGTCAGGGGTGAAACAAGCCTGTTAGGCTGACGGCCGCGAAAAAAGTGGTGGCGCCATGAGAGGATTGTTTGTTTCAGTCGCTGCACTGCTGGTTGCAGCGTCGACTGCGCAGGGTGCCGAGCTTCGGGTCTTGAGCGGCAACGGCGCCAAGGCGGCGGTGCGGGAATTGTGCACTCAATTCGAACACGCCACCGGCAACACGATCAGGTTGCATTTTGAGGTCAATGCCGACCTGAAAAAGAAGATCGAAGCCGGCGAGGCTTTTGATGTCGCGGTGCTTAATCCGCCGGTCATCGATGCGCTGATCAAGGAAGGGAAGCTGGTCGCCGGCAGCCGCGCCGATATCGGCCGTTCCGGCCTGGGCGTGGCCGTGAGGAAGGGTGCTGCCAAGCCCGACATAGCGACGGTTGAGGCCTTCAAGCGCACGCTGCTGGCAGCGAAGGGCGTTGCCTACCCGGGCAAAGGTGCGAGCGGGCTCTATTTTGTGAGTTTGCTCGATCGGCTGGGCATCAAGGCCGAGATGCAAGGCAAGCTCAAGCCAATGGCGGCGGAAGACACGGTCGAGGTTGTCGCGCGCGGGGAAGCCGACATGGTCGTGGTAGTCGCGACGCGCATCACCGGCGTCCCCGGCGTCGACCTGGTAGGGCCGATCCCGGAGGACCTGCAGACCAAGATCGGTTTTGCCGCGGGCTTGAGCGCCTCCGCGAAGGAGCGCGACGCGGCGCAGGCGCTGATCCGTTTTCTCAGCGCGCCCGCCGCTGCGGCGACGCTTCGGGCAAACGGCGTTGAGCCGATCTGAGCAGAATTTTCGGTATGGCCTTGCCAGCGCGCTCGACTTGGCTCCATGCTTGTGCTGGACGTCGAAGAAATGGTGGAGGGACCTATGAAAAATTTCGTCCGAGTGTGCGCGGGCTTGATGCTTGCCGGCGGCATTACGACTGCCGCCTCAGCGCAAACCAAATGGGACATGCCGACGCCGTACCCGGACGGCAATTTCCACACCCGCAACATCATGCAGTTCGCGGCCGACGTCGATAAGGCGACTAACGGCTCCCTCAAAATCGCGATCCACTCGGCCGGCTCACTGATCAAGCATGCCGAAATCAAACGCAGTGTCCGCCAAGGGACGACGCCAATCGGCGAAATGCTCGAATCGCTGTCGTCGAACGAGGCGGCGGTGTACGGATTAGATTCAGTGCCGTTCCTTGCCACCGGCTACGATGCTTCGCGGAAACTCTACGCGGCGCAAAAGCCGTATCTGGAAAAGCAGCTCGCGTCCGAAGGACTGATGCTCCTGTACTCGGTGCCGTGGCCGCCGCAGGGTCTTTACGCCAAGCGCGAGATCAAGTCGGTTGACGATCTCAAGGGTCTCAAATTCCGCACATACAATGCAATGATAGGCCGCATCGCGGCTCTTGCCGGTGCGATCCCGACGCAGATCGAGGTGCCCGACCTTCCGACGGCGTTCGCAACCGGCCGCGTCGATGTGATGATCACCTCGGCCTCCACCGGCGTCGACACCAAGTCGCAGGATTACCTGACCCACTACATCGATACGCAGGCCTGGCTGCCGCGCAACATCGTGATTGTGAACAAGGCCGCTTTCGACAAGCTCTCGGCTGTTGAAAAGAAAGCAGTCACTGACGCCGCTAAAGCCGCGGAAGATCGCGGCTGGAAATTGTCGATCGAGGAGATGACGATCAAGACCAAGGCACTGAAAGACGCCGGCATTATAGTTTTGCCGCCGAGTCCGGAACTAAAGGCCGGCCTTGCCAAGATTGGGTCGACCATCGCGTCTGAATGGGAGAAGTCGGCCGGGCCGGATGGCGCGGCGATGCTGGCTGCATACAGGAAATAAGTGCGGCGCGCGCTCGATAGGCTTTATCGCGCCGCGCTGTGGGGCTCGGCTCTCTGCCTGGTCGCGATCGCGCTGATGGTCGGCGTACAATTAGCGACTCGCCTGCTTGACGGCGCGCTTGCGCTTCTGCATCTGCCGCGCACCGATTTCGTCATCCTCTCGCTCAATGAAATATGCGGTTACCTGCTCGCCGCCGCGAGCTTTCTCGCGCTCGCCGGCACGCTGAAATCTGGCGCGCATATCCGCGTCACGATGGTGCTTGCGGCGCTCAGCGAGCGTACCCGTTATTTTGTTGAGCTTTGGGCATTCGGTTTTGCGGCCGCGTGCGCCGCCTATATGACGGGCCATCTCGCCAATTTCGCGTGGGTGTCATTCCTCTTCAATGAAGTGTCCGCGGGGGTCATCCGTGTGCCGCTGGTCTATCCGCAGGCGGCAATGGCGCTCGGCTCGCTGATCCTGACCGCGGCACTGGTCGACGAGTTTTTCATCGTCCTAAGCCGGGGCCGGCCCACGTTTCGAGTCGCGGAAGATGCAATCACGCTCGGGAAAGAAGGCTAGGATGTCCGTCGTCGAGCTTTCACTCGTGCTGATGCTGCTTCTGTTTCTCATTCTGGGCTCCGGCGTCTGGATCGCGATTGCGCTGGCAGTGTGCGGCTTTGCTGCAGTTCTTACGAAAGTTGCGACGCCCGCCGGCCAGGTGCTCGCGACCTCCATGTGGACCGCGTCGAACTCTTGGGATCTGACCGCGTTGCCGATGTTCATCTGGATGGGCGAGATTCTCTATCGCACCAAATTGTCAGACGACATGTTCGAAGGTTTGACCCCCTGGCTGCAGAGGTTGCCGGGGCGCCTGTTGCACGTGAACGTGATCGGCTGTGCGATTTTCGCCGCCGTGTCTGGTTCCTCCGCCGCTACGTGCGCCACTATCGGTCGCATCGCGCTGCCGGAATTGCTCAAGCGCGGCTACGACGAGCGCATGGCGATCGGAACGCTTGCCGGCTCCGGGACGCTTGGGCTGCTGATCCCGCCGTCGATCATCATGATCGTCTATGCCACCGCGACCGATCAGTCGATCGCGCGGCTGTTCATTGCCGGGGTCATCCCGGGGATCATCCTCGCCGGACTTTTTATGGGCTTCATCGTGGTCTGGGCGCTGTTCAACCAGGCGCGCATGCCGCCTCCCGAACCGCCGGTGCCTTTTCGTGCGCGCGTCTACGCATCGCGGCGGCTTATCCCGGTAAGCTTGCTGATCCTTGGCGTGATTGGATCGATCTATGGCGGACTGGCATCTGCAACCGAAGCTGCTGTCGTCGGCGTATTTCTGGCACTGGGATTAAGTTGGTGGTCCGGAACGTTGACGAAGCAGGGCTTCGTCGACTCGCTGATGGGCGCGACGCGCACGAGCTGCATGATCGCCTTCATCCTGGCGGGTGCCGCGTATCTCACGGCGGCAATGGGCTTTACCGGCATTCCGAGCGCGCTGGCCGAGTGGATCAGCGGCTTCAATATGCCGCCATGGGCGCTGCTGACGGTGCTCACGGCGTTCTACATCGTGCTCGGCTGCTTCCTGGACGGAATTTCGATGGTCGTGCTGACGACCTCGATCATCATCCCGCTGGTCACGAAAGCCGGCTTCGACCTGATCTGGTTCGGCATCTACATCGTGCTGGTCGTCGAGATGGCGCAGATCACACCGCCGGTCGGTTTCAATCTTTACGTTCTGCAGGGCATGACCGGACGAAATATCTTCACGATCGGCGCCTACGCACTACCGCTGTTCTTTCTCATGTGCGCGGCCGTGGTTCTCGTTGCCGCATTTCCCGGCCTGGCATTGTGGCTGCCGTCGACGATGCTTGACGCGCGTTAGCGGCGCATAACGATCGTGCGTTGACCGACGACGACGACGGCGACCACTGCGGCCGCATAGAGCAGCGTCGACAATTCGAAACGCTCGCCGTTGACCGGGATCGACAGGGCGACGATCACGAAGGGCTGCAGCAGCATCAATTGGCCTGCGCGCGCCACTCCGGCCATGGCCATTGCGGCGTTGAAGACGAAGAAGGCGAAGAACTGGCTGACGAAGCTGACATAAGCAAGACCGGCCCAGGCCGATGGCGGCGCGCCGGCAAGGGATTGCGGCCATAAAAGATAGGTCGCGATCAGCGACAGCGGCAGGAACGTGGCCACCTGCCACGAGATCACCTCCCAGCCCGGCCGCGTGCGGCTCAGCCGCCCCGACAACGTGTAGCCGAACGCGCCGGAGAGCACCGTGCCGAGCAGATAGATGTCGCCGAGCTGGATCGTGTTGGCGCCGCTTTGCCGCACCATGAAAATGACGACGATCGCAGCGCCAACGGTGCTCGCCAGCCAGAAGCCGGCGCTCGGCCGCTCATGCGCAACGAGCGCGGCCGCCGACGCGGTTGCGAGCGGAATAATGCCGAGCACGACGCCGCCGTGCGACGCTGGCACCTGCGCCATTGCCAGCGCCATGAACATCGGAAAGCCGATGATTGTGCAGATGCCGGCCAAGACGAATTCGAGCCACGACGCGCGCGGTGGGATCGGCCGGCGCAAGACGAGCAACAGCGCAAGCCCGGTGCATCCGGCGATGGCCGCGCGCGCTGCGGAGAGAAAAAACGGCTCGAAGGCAACAACAGCAAGGCGCGTCGCCGGAAGTGTGCCGCCGAACAACAGCACGCCGGCAATTCCTAGCGCTATTCCGAATCGTTCGCGGGGGGTCGTCATGCGGGAGGCCGACGCTAGCCGGTAGCGCGCTGCTTCACCAGCCAAGTGCGATGATTGGTCGATATCAAAGTGACGACTGCATGAATTGGCGGGGGCCCGGCGGTTTTGCCGCCGAGCCCCCTTACTCCGTATCAGCCGGCCTGTAAGCCGGGTTCTGTATGGCCTGCGGCGCGAGCCGCAAACGTGACGGCCATTCCTCTTGCACGCCGGTTGCCCGGCGCATC
>JBKPRE010000078.1:0-7732 GCA_046734435.1 Pseudomonadota bacterium
CCGTGGTGCGTCGAAAACTTCGGCAAGAAGTGGACGATCATCTATGCCGACTACGCCTGGGGACAGAGCACCAACCAGGAATCCAAGCACTACATTGAGAAGTCGGGCGGCAAAGTGCTCAACAGCATCCCGATCCCGCTCGATGCCAAAGACTTCGTGCCGTACCTGTCGCAGATCCCGGGTGATTCCGAAGTGTTGCTGCCGGCCTTCATCGGCTCGCTGTCGGTCGCTTTTTACACCCAGGCCAAGAACATGGGCCTCGACAAGAAAATGAAGATGTATTCGTCGTCGGCCAGCATTGAGTCGATTGCGCCCGATGACATTCAGGGCGCCGCCGAAGGCGTCTACTTTTTTGAAAACTTCCCGCGCATGCTCAAGGCCAAAGACGATGAATTCCATAGAGAGTTCATCAAGCGGATGGGCATCGATGAAGTGCACGCCCGTGAAATCGGCGGCACACGCGTCATGGACAAGAGTCATGGCTGGCAATCCTGGGAAGATATCTTCGCGATTAAGCAGGCAGTCGAGGCTTCGGGCTACAAGGCCCGCAAGGATGTCGAGGGCGTGATCCAGGCGCTCGAAGGCATGCAGATGAAGAACTCGCTTGCGCATCCGCAGGGCGACAAGATCATCCGCAAGGAAGATCACGTCGGCATCATCGACTGCTACATCAGCCGTGTGGAAAACGGCAAGCTCGAGGTGAAGAAACGGATTCCAAAGGAAGAACTCGCGAAGAACATGCCGCTGCGGCACAACCTGTCGCAGATGCCCGTGTAAGACTGTGCAACAGTGGCGGCGGCGCCATCACCGCCGCCGCCACCAGATCTGTATCGACACATGACGACTTACCCGAAGTTCAAGGTTTGTGCCGCGCACGTGGCACCGGTGTTTCTCGACACGTTGGCAACGATCGACAAAGCCTGCGCGCTGATTGCCGAGGCAAGCCACGCCGGCGCCAAGCTCATCGCCTTTCCCGAATCCTTCGTGCCCGGTTTCCCGGTGTGGGCGGCGGTGCAGGCGCCCATCAAGAGTCACGATTTCTTCAAACGCCTGGCGGCAAATTCGATTGAGGTACCGGGACCGGAGGTGGCCGCGCTGTGCGCCGCCGCGCGCGACAATTCCATTGTCGTTTCGATCGGCATAAGCGAGCGGTCGCCCGTTTCGGTCGGCTGTCTGTGGAATACCAACCTGCTGATCGACGCCGACGGCAACCTCGTCAACCACCACCGCAAGCTAGTGCCGACATTTTACGAAAAGCTGATCTGGGCCAACGGTGACGGCGCAGGCCTGCGTGTCTGCAACATCGACATCGGCAAAATTGGCATGCTGATCTGCGGTGAGAATACCAATCCGCTCGCGCGCTATTCACTGATCGCGCAAGGCGAGCAGGTGCACATTTCATCCTATCCGCCGGTCTGGCCGACGAGGCCAGCGAACGAACCAGGCCGCTATGACCTTGCCTCGGCGATCCGGATCCGCGCCGGCGCCCACTCCTTCGAGGGCAAGGTTTTCAACGTGGTGTCGTCCGGATTTCTTGATAAAAGTACCCTTGATGCCTTGCGCACGATCGATCGCGGCAGCCTGGAGACGCTCGAAAACAGCCCGCAGGCCGTCTCGATGGTGCTTGGTCCGTCAGGCGAGATCATCAGCAACACGTTGTCCGAGACGGAAGGCCTGCTCTATCAAGAGATCGACATTGCGCAATGCGTCGAGCCCAAGCAGTTTCACGACGTGGTGGGGTATTATAACCGTTTCGATGTTTTCGAGCTCAATGTCACACGTAAGCGACTAACACCGATCGTGTTTTCGGACGAGAGCGACGAGAGCTTACTTCCTGCGCTATCAACAGGGCCAACCGCGAACTAACCCACCGTAGCTTGGCCTGGAGTTGAGTGGTCGCAATGCCGCTAGGCCGGCTCATGAGGAATTGAGCGATGGACAAGATTCAAATCGGGCTCCTGATTTTCCCTCGTATGACACAATTGGATATGACAGGGCCGTTTGAGGTATTTGCCCGAATTCCGAGCACAACTGTCCACCTGATCTGGAAGAGGATAGAGCCAGTGGTGTGCGACACCGGGCTTACGCTGACGCCGACCACAACACTGTCCGGCTGCCCGAAGCTTGACGTGATCTGCATCCCCGGCGGACCGGGACAGATCGATCTGATGGAAGATACCGAAGTAATTGAGTTCGTCAGGCGGCAGGGCCAACAAGCGCGATATGTCACCTCGGTTTGTACCGGCGCGCTGGTGCTCGGAGCCGCCGGCCTGCTGCGCGGCTACAAGGCCGCAACGCACTGGGCATCGATGGACAATCTCGCCTATTTTGGCGCGGAGGCCGTGAAAACACGAGTCTGCGTCGATCGCAACCGCATCACCGGAGGCGGCGTGACAGCGGGCATCGATTTCGGATTGGTGCTGGCAAGCAAACTGACCGACGCGGTAACAGCCGAAAAGATCCAGCTCTATATGGAGTACAATCCGGAACCGCCGTTCGATTCCGGTTCACCGGATTCGGCGCCACCGCCCGTCCTTGCGGCATTCAATGAAATGGCGAAGGGAATGCTGACACGGCGCAAGGAGGTAACCCTTCGGGCGTCAAAGCAATTGGACGCTCTTGAAAAGAAATAGTGGTGAAACGCAATTACGCCCGAAAAGCAGACCCCGAGACATGAAGCTGGCGGCTGCCACGAATTTCACCGACAGTGCTTGCTTTCCATCATGGGACAAACCGACATTACCAATAGGCACTTTTCAGCGGCGCGAAATTAGCGCTCACAACAGATCCGGCAGCGCGATGGGCTGGGCAGTTTAATTCGATGGGGGAGACGCCCTGATCCGAAAAAGCGCGGATCCGCTCGAGGGCACAGGTGGTCTTCCTTGCAAAAACCGTAAAAATCGGCAATTTTTTGCACGGAAGCCTGGTGCTAAGTGCTGGCGCGCCCGAAGAGATTCGAACTCCTGACCCCCAGATTCGTAGTCTGGTGCTCTATCCAGCTGAGCTACGGGCGCTTGATTCCGCTGCCGGGAACCGGCCCGCGGGACGGGGCATAGCTATCGCCTTGACCCGTTGTTGGCAAGACTTGCCGCCTCGACACGCGTCCGCGTCCGTCAGGCGCGTGCGCGCTCGCCGCGTCTGGTATCGAGATCGACAGCCCGGTCGGGGATCGTGATGCTGAAAGTGGCGCCGATCGTGCCCGGCACAAGGCGGATCTCTCCGCCATGCGCGCGCACGAGCTCCGCGGCAATGGCAAGGCCGAGGCCCGTTCCGCCGGCCCGCGCCGAGCCCTGGAAAGCCTGGAACAAGTGAGCTCGTGCCTTTTCCGGCACGCCGGGGCCGGTATCGGAGACTTCAATCACCACCACGCTGCCTTCGCGCCGTCCGGTAATCCGGATCTGATCGCGCGCCGGATCTCGCGTACCACGCGCTTCCAGCGCCTGCACCGCATTGCGCGCGATATTGACGAGGACGCGAAACAACTGATCGTGGTCCGCTTCCATTGTCAGGCCTCGTTCGACGGCAACGATCCAACGGATCGGCACATCAAGACCAAGCCCAAGGGCTTCGTGCACCTCTTCGATCAAAGGCTCGACCTCGATCGTCCGACGCTCCGGAGGCGGCTCCTGCGCGCCGCCATAGGAAAGCGTGCTCTGGCAGAACGCGATTGCCCGCTCCAGCGCGCGCATCAACTTGGGCGCAAAGCGTTGCACTTTCGGATCAGGCGAGGTGGAAAGCTGATCGGAAAACAGCTGGGCCGATGCAAGCAGGTTGCGCAGGTCATGATTGATCTTCGACACCGCGAGACCGAGTGCCGCCAGTCGGCTCTGCTGCTGCAGCATCGAGGCCAGTTCCCGCTGCATCGCGCCGAGCTCCTCCTCGGCAGTGCCGATTTCATCGCGTCGTCCGCTTTCGCCGATCACCCGGGACGGATTCTCGGGATCGGCCCGGAAGGCGACCATATTGCGTGTGATGCGCCACATCGGCCGCACGAAAAGATAGTGCAGCGCAAGGAACACCAGCATCGCTGTGATGCAGGAAATCGCCAGCGACAGGAGCAGGATGTTCACCGAGAACGCCCACATCGCCTTGCACATCGGTGCTTCGTCGAGAATGATCTCGAGGAAGTCGCCTCCCATCGGTGCGGCACCCACCACGCGGATGTTGTCGCCGGGCTTGCACATCAGCAGGGTGTCGAACGCGTCGACGATCGACTTCCACCACGTCACGTTCCGCATGTCGATGTCCTGGGCGATGCTCGCCGGCATGTTGGACGCAGCCAGCAGACGCCGCTGATTGCCCATTTTCATCGCGACCGCGTGCGCACCGATGCTGCGGAGAATCTGGTTCGCCAAGCTTTCGGGCACCATTCCGCTCGGTGCCGCGTCCAGGACGAGCGCCGCCGTGTGAGCGGCCGCCAATCTGTCATTCAGCCAAGTGAGCCGGAAATTTGCGACCAACGGGACGTAAATCATAATTTCGGCGACCATCACAAACACGATGGTTAGCAAAAGCAGCTTGCCGGAGAGTCCGATGCGCGGCTTTCGCCTGCCCGGCTCCGCTTCGCTCATGCCTTCTGATTTATCCGTCGATTCCAATTTCGCCTCAGCCAAAGATTCTTATCCAACCGATGATGCGACGCGCCCAGCCACCGGTCAAACTTGGGGTGAAATAGTTAATCGCAGCACGTTTTCCAACCTCTGACAGCGTCGGATAGGGCAAAACAAGATCCGTTACGTCGCGAAGATTGAGATTTCGTGCAACCGCGAGAACCCACATGGCGATCAGCTCGCCTGCCTGCGCCCCGACAATCGTGACACCCACTATTTTACCTTTTGCCGTCGTGATGACTTTTATATGACCGCGTGGAGCGCCTTCTGCCTGCGCGCGGTCATTGTCGTGATAAGGCCAACGCGTCACGCGAATCTTGATGCCTTGCAGGCGCGCCCGCGCCTCTGTGAGCCCGATCTGGGCAAGCTCCGGATCGGTAAAAGTGACCCAAGGGATGCAATCATTGTTAACGCGCACCGGCAGGCGGAATAAGGCGTTCCGGATCACCAACCCGGCATGATAGTTCGCGGCATGATTAAGGTGAAACGCGCCGGCAATACAGTCGCCGATGGCGTAGACCCGACGATTTACGGTCTTGAGTTTTCTGTTCACAACGATGCCCGATCGTTCGTAACGAATTCCCGCGGCTTCGAGATCGAGGTCGGCGATCGATGGGCTGCGCCCGACCGCAACGAGCAGATGACTGCCGGTGATCGTCTGTTCGGCGCCACTGCTTTCGATTGTCGCGGTCACTGTTCGTCCGGCATGCGCGATAGCGACAACGTTCACGCCGGTGCGGATAACGACGCCTTCGCGCTCGAGCTGGGCAAGAACGATATCGGCGCATTCGGGATCGTCTTTGCCGAGCGGTTGCGCCGCTTCAAGGACCGTCACCGAGCTTCCGAGGCGGCGGAAGCCCTGCGCCAACTCAAGGCCTGTCGACCCGGCGCCGATGATGATGAGATGCTCCGGCCTCTCTGTAAGGTCGAAAATATTTTGGTTCGTCAGGTAGGAACCGCTGTCGAGGCCGGAAATTGCCGGCAGCGCCGGTTTCGATCCCGTCGCTATCACGAAGCGGCGGGCACGGATCTCGATGTCGCCGGCAACGACTGTGTTGCGGTCCTTGAACTTCGCCTGCGCGTGGATGACGCGAACGCCGAGTCCGGTGAAACGTTCGGCCGAATCGGCCGGCGCCACGGCCGCGATGACCGAGTGAACATGTCGATGGACGCCGGAAAAATTAACGACGGTATCCCGCACATCGACACCGAACATTTTTGCGTTCCGTGCCGCTTCGGCGCGCCTTGCCGCCGCCAGCAAGGCTTTCGACGGCACGCAACCGGTATAAAGACTGTCCCCGCCCATTTTGTTGCGCTCGACGAGCACAGTCGCCACGCCAAAGCCCGCCGCAGCCGCGGCAACAGACAAGCCGCCGGGACCTCCGCCGATCACGCAAATATCGGGTCTGAGGGTTTCCGCCATAACTCTATAACCTTCGAACCGATCAAGTAAAGGCACGCGCCCGCGCGCGCCAGCGTTTCACGACAACGGGTATCAGCGCCAGCAGACCGAGACCCACGAGCGCCGCGATCAACTGCGGTGTGAGCACATCCGACGGATCGAAGACCATCCGGCACGTGTCGTCTCCGGAGGCCACGCACTGGTGATAGGACTCCTTCTGCGCCGCGATCACGCTGTCGAGGCCCGTGCCGGCCAGCGAGAATACAACAACAGCGGGGATCACGCCGATCGCGGTCGCCGTCACAAACGAGCGGAGATGTACGCCTGCGAAGGCGGGAACAAGATTAACCAGGAAAAAGGGAAATACCGGCACCAGCCGCAGAAAGAGAAGATAGCTGAACGCGTCGTCACGAAACCCTTTTGCGAGCTGCCGTGCACGGGGGCCGGCCCGGCGCAGCAACGGTTCGCCAAGGGACGTGCGCGCAATAAGAAAAATAAGCGTCGCGCCGACGGTTGCGCCAATCTCCGCCGCGACTGCACCGGTCACGAGTCCAAACAGAAAGCCGCCCGTAACGGTGAGAAAGGTCGCGCCCGGAAGCGAGACGGCGACCGTCAAAATGTAGATGGCGACGAAGGCAACGACGGACATCACGCGGTGCTGGTTGACGAAGTCGTCAATGACTGCGCGATGGCGGACAAGCGACTGGAGCGAGATCCCTTTGTCGCCCGCAACCCAAAAGGCGACGAAAGCGAATAGAACTATGACCCCCAGTGGCAAAAGCCGCCAGGCGACACTCCGCCAGCGCCGGCCCGAGGGTGAGCTCGAAGACATTTACGCTATATACACGAGCCGCCCGACCGAACGAGGCGCGTCTCACCGCCTTGTGAGGCTATTTGACCCTGTAAGGCGCCGGCCCTGCGAACATTGACGGACCACAGGCCCTCCCTTATAAGCCGCGCAAAATCGCACGGCGGCCCGAATAAGCAGGTCTGACGGCGTATCGAGGGTTAGTCCCTCCTTCCCCAAGGCGCAGCCAGCGGAGACACAAACGTGAAGCGGACCTATCAACCGAGCAAACTCGTACGCAAGCGCCGTCACGGCTTCCGCGCGCGTATGGCGACCAAGGGCGGGCGCAAGGTTTTGTCGGCGCGCAGGGGCCGTGGTCGCAAACGACTGTCCGCCTGACAGCGGCAACGAGGCCGCGCATTGCTTCCATGGAACGATTGAGGCAACGGGCGGACTTCCTGGCTGCAGCGTCAGGAATCAAGGCGCCGTCGGCGGCATTCGTGCTGCAGGCACGCAATCGCCGCGACCACGGGCCGGCACGGTTCGGCTTCACGGTATCGAAAAGAGTCGGGAATGCTGTCGAGCGCAACAGGGTCCGCCGCCGCCTCCGGGAAATTGTGCGGCTCTGGGCAGCAACCGGGGTGCGCGCAGGACATGATTATGTGCTTGTCGGCCGCCGGGCGGCGCTCGATCTGCCGTTCGAACGCATGACACAGGACTTCGAAGGCGCATTGCGGCGAGTTCACGCGGGGCATAGCGGCAAACGGAATTTCAATGACCGATAACAAGAATACCATTCTTGCCATCGTGCTGTCCGCGCTGGTGCTGCTTGGCTGGCAATATTTCTTTGCCGTCCCGCAGGAAAAGGCGCGCCAGGAGCAGCTGCAGGCACAGCAACAGAAACAGAATGTGCCGACGCCCGATCAGCCCAAG
>JBKPRE010000079.1:0-10874 GCA_046734435.1 Pseudomonadota bacterium
TATTTTCGGTCAACAACAACACGCGCCGCACCATTTTCAATCAGAGCGACGCGGGCGCAATAAGAGTCAAGGATGGAATTGCCGTTGCGCGCGGCAGCAAGACGCCGCTGCTGCGGAAATGCGAAGAGGGCAGGGTGAGCCGCTGACGCGCGCTAGACGTCCAGCAAGTCGGCGCTCGCAAACTCGGCCTTCTCCTGGATGAATTCGAAACGTGCCTCGGCTTTGGTGCCCATCAGTCGTTCGACGGCCCGGGCCGTTGGCTTCATTTCTTTATCCGCAAGCACCACACGCAAAAGCGTGCGCTTGCCGGGATCCATGGTCGTTTCCTTGAGCTGCGCCGCCATCATCTCGCCGAGGCCCTTGAATCGGCTCACCTCGACCTTCGCGTTGGCGTGAAATTCTTTCTTGAGCAGCGCTTCTTTATGCTTGTCATCGCGCGCGTAGACGATCTTGCCGCCATGCGAAAGTCGATAAAGCGGAGGCACCGCCAGATATAGGTTTCCGCCTTCGATCAGTTTCGGCATCTGGCGATAGAAAAAGGTGATCAGCAGTGATGCGATATGTGCGCCGTCGACATCGGCATCCGTCATCACGATGACCTTTTCATAACGCAGGTCCTTACCGTGATAGTGCGTGCCGGTTCCGCAGCCGAGCGCCTGAATGAGATCGGCAAGCTGCGCATTCTGCGCAAGCTTGTCCTTTCCGGCAGAGGCCACGTTCAGAATCTTGCCGCGCAACGGCAGCACGGCCTGGGTGCGGCGATCGCGCGCCTGTTTCGCGGAGCCGCCCGCGCTGTCGCCCTCGACGATGAAGATTTCCGAGCCTTCCGATGCCGATGAGGTGCAATCGGCAAGCTTTCCCGGCAGGCGGAGCTTACGGACCGCAGTCTTGCGGGCGATGTCTTTTTCCTGCCGCCGCCGGATGCGCTCTTCCGCGCGTTCGATGACGAAATCCAGCAGCTTGTTGGCCTGCATCGGATTGGCGGCAAGCCAGTGGTCAAATGGGTCCTTGATTGCCTGCTCGACGATGCGCTGGGCTTCCGCAGTGGCCAGGCGGTCCTTGGTCTGACCCTGGAATTCCGGCTCGCGTACAAACACTGAAAGCATGCAGCCGGCACCCGTCATCACGTCGTCGCTTGTAACGGGCGTCACGCGCTTTTCCTGCCCGACGCGCGAAGCATGGTCCTTGAGGCCGCGCAGCAACGCAGATCGCAGCCCGGATTCGTGCGTGCCGCCATCCGGGGTAGGGATCGTGTTGCAGTACGAGTTGAGAAATCCGTCGGTGTCCGCGGTCCACGCGACCGCCCACTCGACCGCGCCGTGGCGGCCTGTCTTTCCGGTCGACCCGGTGAAGATATCGGGGTGCACCAGCGTCGCGCCGGTCAGATTGGAAGCCAGATAATCTTTCAATCCTTCCGCGAAATGGAACGTCGCCTTTTCGGGAACGTCCTCGACGCCTTTCAGCAGCGCCTTGTCGCAGTGCCAACGAATCTCGACGCCACCGAAAAGGTAGGCCTTCGATCGCGTCATCTTGAACACACGATCAGCCTTGAATGCGGCCTTGGGTCCGAAAATTTCCGGATCCGGCTTGAAGCGGACCTTGGTGCCGCGCCGATTGGGCGCGCGTCCGGCCTTTTCCAGTTTTCCTTTCGGCTTGCCGCGCTCGAAAGCCATTCGATAGAGCTGCTGCTCGCGCGCGACCTCGACTTCCATCCGTTCGGACAGGGCATTGGCGACGGAGACGCCGACGCCGTGCAAGCCGCCCGACGTTTCATAGACCTTCGAATCGAATTTGCCGCCCGCGTGCAGCGTGCACATGATCACTTCGAGCGCCGACTTGCTTTTGAATTTCGGATGCGGATCGACGGGAATTCCGCGGCCGTTGTCCGTGACGCTGACGAAGCCGTTGGCCTCCATCTCGACTTCGATCCAGTCGGCATGGCCGGCCAGCGCTTCATCCATCGCGTTGTCGATGACTTCGGCAAACAGGTGATGAAGGGCTTTCTCGTCGGTACCGCCGATGTACATGCCCGGCCGGCGGCGGACCGGCTCGAGCCCTTCCAGCACCTCGATGTGCTTGGCGGTATAACCTGCTTCCGCGCCCGAGCCGCGCGCGGAAGCCTTCGACCTCGCACTGGTTTTACCTCGGGCGGATGCCTTCGGCGCCTTGCGCGCCGACGATTTGGCGGTCCGTGGCGAATCAAAAAGGTCGGGCTGCTTCGTAGGCTTCTTCTTGGTCGCTGTCTTGGCCATTGAACCCTTCAAATATGGTCGAGGCGAATCAGTTGCCAGATACTATGCCACGATGGTTATGCGCGGGTGACCGGCCGGCAGCGGCCTGTTCACGCTATATACGGGGGTAAATCGCCCTAAAGCCGCGGCAGGAACGTTGCAAGCTGCGGAAAGACTGCCAAGGCCGCGACCACGCCCAGCAGCACGATCCAGTAAGGAATAGACCCGCGGAAAATCTCGGCGAGCTCCACATTGGGATCAGGCACTGCCGATTTCACCGTGAATACCAGGATGCCGAAAGGCGGAGTAAGCAGGCCGGTTTCGATCGCCAGAATTCCCATGATGGCGAAGGCCAGGGGATCAAAACCCAAATGCATGGCGATCGGCGCAAAGATCGGGACGGTAAGAAGAATAATCGAAATTGAGTCGATCAGACAGCCGAGCACAAACCAGATCGCCACCATCACGACAAGAATGCCCCAGGCACCGAGGCCCGTGCCGAGCAAGAAGGCTTTTGCGGCCTCCGTAAAGCCGGTCATCGACAGCACGCGCGAGTACAGTTGCGCGCAGAACAGCAGCAACAATAACGGCCCTGACGTCCGTCCCACGTCAAGTACCACCTGCCAAACTTCGCGCGGCCTGATGCCCTTGATGACTGCCAGGATAAGAGCGCCGACGGCCCCCACGCCCGCGCCTTCGGTCGGCGTGCACAGGCCGAGCCAGATCGCTCCCAGGGTGCCGAGGATGAGCAGAATGACCAGCATCGTGCTCGCAAGCATGGCGCGGATCGACTCTTCGTCACCCGACGGGGCAGTGGGCGCGCTGGTGACGTCGGCGCCGAGCGGCCGCGCCTTCAGTCGCGACGCATGCGTCTCGCCCACCAGTTCCGGCTTGAGCTTTGCCGCGACCACCACATAGGCGATCATGCCGCCGGCGGCGAGAAGCCCGGGAATGACGCCTGCCAGGAAGAGCTTGCCGATGGACAATTCGGTCAAAACGCACCAGACGATCATCAAGACCGATGGCGGTATCAACATGCCAAGACAGGCGCTGCCGGCGACGCAGCCGAGCGCAAAATCGCGACGATAGCCGAAGCGTCGCATTTCCGGGTAGGCGATACGCGAGAAAGCGGCAGCGGCGGCGATGCTGACGCCGGTGACGAATCCAAACAGCGCATTCGCTACAATGGTTGCAGCTGCAAGCCGGCCGGGGAGCCACCGGCTGGCGCGGTTGCCAAGTGCATAGAGGTCGCGCGCGGCGCCGCATTTTGCCAGAAAATCGCCCATCAACATGAACAAGGGGATCACGGCAAACACATAATCGCGCAGCGCTTCATAGGCCGTGTTGGCGATGAAGGTGCGAACCACTTCCAGATCGCCGGTCATCAGATAAAGACCGAGCGCTGCCGTAATACCTAGCGCGATGGCGATATGGACACCCGCAAACACGATGCCGAGCAGCACGATGATGATCGCTATCATGTCGAAATGGCCGAGCATGACGCGATTCCTAAATGTGGGTGGACGCAGTCGGCGTCACGACATTGTCCGGCTCGCCCGTGACAAAAGACCGGGCAGCATGTACCGCGCGCAAGCCGTAGCTGACGACCACAAGAATAGATCCCATCACGACGATGACGCGAGCCGGCCAGGCTGGCACTCGCAATGCCCCTTCACCTTCATATTCGCCACTGAACCAGGCGTGCAGCATCGGCTCGTAGCTGCCCCAGATAATGAGACCGAAGAACAGAATGCCCAGCACGGCAGACAGGAGCTGGGCAAGTGCACGGCCGCGAACTCCGAACATCGAGGAGAACACGTCGGTGTAGATCATGCTGCCGCTCTGCACGGAATATCCGGCGAGCAGAAAGCAAATAATGACGATCGACATCGACACCAACTCGGGCGTGCCCTTCACGGGCGAATTGAACAGCGCGCGTCCGAAGATGTCGGCACAGACCAGAAATCCGAGCAGGAAAATGATAACCGCAGCACCTGCGAGCAAGAGCCGCACGGTCCGCGCGTTCAGGTCCTCAAACATGCGCTGTTGTCTGACTGAACATGCCGTGGAAATCGAAAGCAGGCGATCAATTCAATGATCGCCTGCTTGGTGAAGCGTCACTTGATGTTGTAACGCACTGGCCACTTGTGTCCGTTGTCTTCGGCGGCTTTAAGCGCGATCTCCAACACCTGCGTGCCAGGCAGGCCGGCAGCGTCGAGTTCCTTGGCCTTTTGAGCCGGCCATACAGCGAGCGAATTCGCCCAGTCCTGGCGCACCTTGTCGGGCAGTGTGCGCACATTGACGCCGTGACTCTTCAGATCGGCAAGCTGCTTCGGATAATTCTCTTTGTTGACCGTGCCGGTCTTCGCCTCATATTCCTTGGCGACTTCCAGGATGATGTCCTGCACTTCTTTCGGCAGCTTGGCCCACCGCGCTGAATTGATGGTGAGGCCGTGCCAGGTAATCGCACCGAAACCGATCTCGGTGTAGAACTTGCCGACTTCATAGAGCTTGAAATTCACCCAGCCAGACGGAAACATGATCCAGCCGTTGTATACGCCGGTCTGCATCGAAGTGTAGGCATCAGGCAACGACGACTGCACCGGCGTGGCGCCGGCGAACTCCAGCCATTTCAGGTTGAGACCAGCGCCCGCGATCTTCTGGCCCTTAATGTCGGCAACGCTGTTCCATTCAAAATTGGTGCCGAGGTTGTAGCCATTGTCGGCGATCAACGCGATCAGCTTCTGCTTGAACTTGTCCTCGAACGCCTTCGACATGTACGGCACCTTGTCGTACACGGCGCGTGCAACCTTGAGGCTAACCGTCGGATCCATGGTGCCGAAGGGCAGCATGACCTGGAACGCGTGCAGTGGCAGGTTGGATGGTTCGAAGCAGAAGCAGTAGCCACCGATATCGATAATGCCGGCCTGCACGCCTTCGAGCGTGTCGGCAACCTTCACCATGGCGCCGCCATAACCTTCGACGAACTCGACCTTGTATTTTGTCTTCTCGGCGACGCGCTTGGTAACCTCGGGCACGAAAAAGTTTTGCATCAGGTTGACGTAGGTGTTGGCCGGTGGATGACCGGAAGCGATCCGCAGGCGAATGACTTCCTGCGCCATCGCGCTCGTGCCGACGGCGGTGAGCGCCATAACCGCGAGCGTTTGCAAGATTATTCGGATTTGCATTGTCTCCCCCAAATAGCCGGCTTCCGGCGTTCTTTTTTGTGAACCTTGCCGACAATCCGTCGGCTTACCATTGGCTGTCAATGGCTTCGACGACGCACACGCCTGGCGGCTGCTATAGGCGTCTTTGGCCATTTGTCCCCTGCACCTTGGCAACCAAAACGGCAGGTAGGCCGTTGTATAGGGCCATGGAATTTCGCGATTTGAAAGCTGAGCGACGAAAAGACAGGCCGGCTGCAACACCTGCCGAGCAGCGGACGCCTACACTTTCTTCAGCCAATGACCCGCAGCCCATCAGCGAGCTATCGCGATTCTGGCGCACAGCAGCACAGTCGGCGACAATCGGTATGTTTATTATTCTGCTTGTGGCAGCTCTGAACCTGGCGCGTCCACTCCTGCTGCCAGTGGCGTCGGCCTTCGTTGTCGCCATGATGCTCGGGCCATTGTCGGCGCGAGCGGAGCGCTATCGGGTACCGTCGCTGCTTTCGGCCATCGTCTTGTGGCTGCTGGTCATCGCGATTTTTTATGGCGTGATAATTCTGTTGGCTGCTCCAGTTGTTGATTGGCTCGGCAAGACTCCGGACATCGCCCGGAATATCCAGGAGAAACTGCGCGTCTTCGACCGGCCGCTGTCGGTCCTGCAGGACTTGCGTGATTCATTTTTGCCATCTGACAAAAAAGGCAGCCTTGGCGTCGACATCATTGCATTCGTGCAGCCGGCAATGCTCATGGTCACACCCGCGATTGGCCAGATGCTCATTTTTTTCGGCACCTTATTTTTTATGCTCCTAGGCCGTTCTCAGCTTCGCCGTTTTCTGGTGGTCTTTTTCGATGAGCGAGAGGCGCGTTTGCGCACCCTCAAGATCATGAACGACATCGAGCATAACCTGACCGGTTATTTGAGCATCGTAACGCTCATCAATATAGCGGTCGGCCTTTGTGGTGGATTTGCAGCCTGGGTAACCGGTCTGCCAGATCCCGTTGCCTGGGCCGTGCTTGGTTTCATCTTGAACTTTATTCCTTACATCGGCGCGCTAATTATGGAAGCGGCGCTGTTCTTGGTTGGTCTGGTAATGTTCCCAACGCTTGCGCAGGCGCTGATTGCGCCGCTATTATTTCTGGCCCTGGCGACGCTCGAAGGCCACTTTATTACACCGAGCATCATCGGACATCGACTGACGCTCAACCCCCTGACTGTATTCTTATCGCTGGTGTTTTGGACGTGGCTGTGGGGGCCAGTCGGTGCGTTTTTGGCTGTGCCGCTGCTGATTGTGGGCCTTGTCGTCGCAGAACATTTGTTTCCCGAAGAAGAGCCTGAGTTGCCGGCCTAGCGTACTGGCGCAGAGGGCGACGGCGGGCTAGACACGTGGACCGTCCGGCGGCCCTTCCATGGATTTTCAGGCTTTTGTCCAGCAGACCGTTGAGTTTGTCCGCCACAACCAAGCTTGGGCGGTACCGGTCGTCTTTGCACTGGCATTTGGAGAATCGCTGGCATTTATTTCGCTGCTTCTGCCGGCTTGGGGGGCGCTGGTCGCTATCGGCGCTCTCATTGGTTCGAGCGGAATCAAGTTTTGGCCGATATGGGTCGCGGCATCATTGGGCGCAGCATTTGGCGACTGGGTCTCTTATTGGATCGGGCTGAAACTCGAATACCGAGTTGCGCATATGTGGCCTCTGTCTCGGCATCCCGATCTCATTCCGCGCGGAGAGATCTTCATGAAGAAATGGGGCATTCCGGGAATTTTCATTGGCCGCTTCTTCGGACCGCTTCGCGCGATCGTGCCGTTGATCGCGGGCATATTTGAAATGCCATTCTGGCATTTTCAGATCGCCAATTTTGCATCAGCCTTTGTCTGGGCTGCGACATTGCTGACGATCGGCGATGTCATCTCCAAGGCCGTCATCTGGGGGCTGTGGTAGTTTCGGAAGCAAAAATCCGCCGGGATTTTGTCCCGGCGGATTTACTTTTTATTGTGCCGTCACTTATTTCATCGCAGCGGCACCTGCCTGTGAAATGGTATCGTCTTGCGAGCCCGTGCCGCCGCTGACGCCGATTGCGCCGACGATCTTGCCGCCGGCCACGATCGGATTGCCGCCACGCGAGCCGATAAATCCTGCTCCGAGCGTCGGGAGATAAGCGAAGTACTGGCCTTTGGCGATCAGGCGCTCGAACACCACGGTCGGACGACGGTAGACTGCTGCCGCCTTTGCCTTGCTTTGCGAGATTTCGATAGATGCATACTGGCAGTCGTCCATCTTTTCGAAATAGACGAGGTCACCCGAGGGGCTGACAATGGCAACGCACATTGGCCAGCCGCGCTTGGTTGCCTCGGCTATCGCAGCCTCAGCGACCTTTTTGGCATCAGCGACCTTTATGGTTTCGCCGTAAGGCGTGAAACTATATTTGTCCGGCACGTTTTCATTTGGATTGTTCGGATCAGCCGGCACCTGCGCAAAAGCGCCCGAGCTCATCAGCAGCGCGGCGCCGAGAGCGCCCGCCAACATAGTCAAACGACGCATTATGTACCTCCCACATGAGAGCCGGTTGTTACCGGCTTTGCTTGCCTGGCCGAAGCGGCGCAGGGCTCAGACACGCCAACTTTAGCCAACCGCACGGGCGCCGCCTATATGGGTCTCTGCCTTTCGGGCCGAGTACGGAATAATGCGCCCGACACGGGGTTAGCCGCGCGATGGGATAGCTCCATCAAGCCCAGAATGTATTGTCGGGGCCACAGCGCCGAGCAAAATCGGCCAGTTCAAAGCTAGGGAGGCATAATATGACGCAATTGACGCGACGCCATCTGTTTGCAGGAGCGGCTGCAGCCGGTGCTGTTCTTGCCGGGTCGAAAACACTGGTTTCTCCAGCGAGCGCTGGGGCACCCGCCGCGGGCAAGCAGAACGCAGGCTGGTACCGCTACAAGGTTGGCGAATTCGAAGTCACCGTCGTCACTGATGGGCAGGGCAGTAACTCTCTTGGAGACAGCTACGTCACGAACACGCCGAAGGATGCAGTTACCAAAGATCTTGAGGCGCAATTCCTGCCAAAGGACAAGGTAATCCACACCTATACGCCGGTCGTCATCAATACCGGATCAAAACTCGTCGCCATCGATACCGGCCTCGGTCTCGGTACTTACGCGCAGTCCAAGGGTGCGCTCGGCCAGTATCAGGCGAACCTGAAGGCCGCAGGGATTGACGCTAATAACATCGATGTCGTGATTATTTCGCATTTCCATGGCGACCACATCAACGGTCTGATTGGTCCAGATAACAAACCAATGTTTGCGAACGCGGAAATCATGGTGCCTGAAACCGAGTGGGCCTTCTGGATGGATGAGAGTAACGTCAGCAAATTGCCGGAGGTCGCGCGGGGCCAGATAAAGAATCCGGCGCGGGTGTTCGGAGCGCTCGGCAACAAGGTGACGAAGTATCAGGGCAAAAAGGAACTCGTGCCCGGAATTACCTCTGTGTTTAGCCCGGGCCACACGCACGGCCACCACTCACATATTGTCTCCTCCGGGAATAACACGCTGCTTGTCCAGGCGGACATCACCGCCGGTGCCGCCACACTCTTCGTGCGCAATCCGGACTGGCAATTCGTGTTTGATTCCGACAAGCCGCTGGCCGTCGAGACGCGCAAGAAGCTTTACGACATGGCCTCCGCCGACAAGATGATGGTGCAGGGCTATCATTTGCCGTTCCCGGCGGTTGGCTATATCGAGAAGGCCGGCAATGGGTATCGACTCGTTGCAGCCACCTGGAATCCGTCGATGTGATTTGATTCCACAAGCCCCTAACAGAAGGCCGCCGCTTTCGGCGGCCTTCATGTTTTAGGGACGTCGCGCTAAGCTGTCGTGGCTTCGCGGCAACGGAAGTTGTTCCATGGCTGAAACGGCATTCGAGCAGGCTTTGGCGGCGCGCACCGCCGCAATGCTGGATGCCTGTACGCGGTGCGGCAAATGCGTCGAGATTTGTCCGATGGCGAAACCGGCGGGTGTTGGTGACGCCGCGCCGGAGAACGTGATTGCAGGGGTCCTTGATATCGTTCGGACAGGTGAGGGACCCGAGGCATCAAAAGCATGGGCGAAAGGTTGCGCGCTGACGGGTGATTGCATTGCGGCCTGCGACGAAGCCGTCAATCCGCGCTTCCTGCTGGCGATGGCACGCGTTGCCCTTGCGAAGAATTCCTCCGAACTGCGCAACCGGCGCAAGCAAGGCGTGGAGAATTTCCGGCTGGTTGCGGACGGCGTGAATGTTCTCGCGCGCATGCAGTTGAGCGAGAACGATCTCGGGCGTCTCGGCCAATATGTGAACGAGCGCCTCGCGAATGGCTCGACCGCGAAACCCGGCGAGCGCCCGGACTTCGTGTTCTACACCGGCTGCAACGTGCTCAAGACACCGCATATGGCTCTGACGGCGCTCGACATTATGGACGCCCTCGGCGTGACTTATCGTGTCATGGGCGGCCCGACGCACTGCTGCGGGGTCATTCAGCTGCGCGCGGGCGACACCGAGGTCTCCGGACGCGTTGCCACGAGCTCGCTCGACAAGCTTGCCGAAGGAAGAGCCGGCGTCATTTCCTGGTGTGCGAGCTGTCATGTCCAATTCACCGAAACGACGATCCCGACTGTCGAAAAAGTGAGGGGATCGCGGCCGTTCGAGATGACCCCTTTCTTGCTGTTTCTGAAGACTCGGTTCGAAGATCTTCGGTCGATGCTGAAGACTCCGGTGCCGATGCGGATCGCGCTGCACAAGCATCCCGGCATCAAAGGCGTGGTCGAGGCCGGCACCGAGTTACTTCGGATGGTGCCCGGAATCGAGATCGTCGATCTGCATCAGCCGGCAGTCGGCCTGATGAGCAATGCGCTGAATGCGTTACCGGAGTACAAGCGCGACCTTCAGCTCGCCGAACTTGAGGCCGCCGCCGACGCGGCCGTTGATGCACTGGTTGCTATCTATCATGTCGACCATCGCGAGCTCTGCGCGCACGAGCGTGACTGGCCGTTCCGTATCATCAACATCCTCGACATCGTCGGTACCAGCATGGGTCTGCACCACGACGATCATTTCAAGCGGCTGAAGATCATGCAGGATGCGGACGCGATCGTCGCCGACTGCAAGGACATGATTGCGGCCTATGGCATTGAACCTGCTTTCGCGCGTGAGGTCGTTATCAAGGCAATGCTGAAAGAGCAGCCTTTGCCGCTGCGCGGCCGCGCAGTTGACGGATCAAATGCCGCAGCCTATATGCCCCGGCCATGACGATGCTTCTTGCAAAGAAAGAGCCGCGCCGCCGCCGCCGTGCCCCTCAGGCACGGGCGTAGAGCTGTCGTCACCCGTGCCGCCGGATTTGAGGCCGCGGCACGTTTCCCCAAGACAAACCGCGCTGTTGGCCTTCTTCCGGTAGTTCTTTAAGACTTCTGGATAAGGATCGATTCATGGCCACAAAAGCGAAGAT
>JBKPRE010000080.1:0-5480 GCA_046734435.1 Pseudomonadota bacterium
CGCAAGATCGGTCTGGGCGGCCTTGATCAGGACGGAGAACTTTATCTCCGACGTGGTGATGGCGAGGATATTGATCTTCTGGCCGGACAGGGCCTTGAACGCCTTGGCGGCAACGCCGGCGTGGCTGCGCATGCCAATTCCTATGACGGAAACCTTGGCGACGTCGGTCGCCCCGTCCAGCCGCTCGTACCCGATCGCGCCCTTGGCCTTTTCGAGGGTCACCCGCGCACGCTCATAGTCGGCGGATGGAACCGTAAAGGTGAGGTCGGTGGTTGCGCCGTCGCCCGAGACGTTCTGCACGATCATATCCACGTTGATGTTGTTGTCCGCAAGTGGTCCGAAGATCGCGGCCGCGACTCCGGGCTTATCCTGTACCCGGCGGATCGAGATCTGCGCCTCATCTTTGGAGAAGGCGATGCCGGTAACGACTTGCTGTTCCACGATGTCTCCTTCGTCGCAAATTAGTGTGCCGGCGGGCGGCTTTTTGGGATCGATGTCCTCGGGCTTGTCGAAACTCGAGCGCACGAAGATACGCACATTGTGCACCATGCCGAGCTCAACGGAGCGCACTTGCATAACCTTGGCGCCGAGCGACGCGAACTCGAGCATTTCTTCGTACGTGATCTTGTCCATCCGGTGTGCCTGCGGCACCACGCGCGGATCGGTCGTGTAGACGCCGTCGACGTCCGTGTAGATGTCGCAGCGTTGGGCCCCAATCGCGGCGGCGATCGCGACCGCCGAAGTATCGGATCCACCGCGCCCAAGCGTCGTAACGCGGCCGGTGTCTTTGTGCATGCCCTGGAAGCCGGCGATGACCGCAACCTGCCCGTGCTCCTTGAAGCGCTTGATCAACTCGGCGCCGTTCACCTCCATGATTCGCGCGGAGGCATGCGCGTTGTCGGTCAAAATCGGCAGCTGCCAGCCCTGCCAGGATCGTGCATTGACGCCCATTCCTTCGAGAACAATGGCGAGCAAGCCGGCGGTGACCTGCTCGCCGGTGGCGACCACCGCGTCGTACTCACGCGCGTCGTGCAGCATGGCAGCTTGCCGGCACCAGTCGACCAGCTGATTGGTCACGCCGGCCATGGCGGAGACGACAACGGCCACATCGTAGCCGGCGTCGACCTCGCGCTTGACGTGGCGCGCCACATTGCGGATGCGGTCGAGATCGGCGACCGAGGTTCCGCCGAATTTCATCACCAGGCGAGCCATGACTTTTAGAACCTGACGTTCCCGGGCGCACCGAAAGGCGCTAACAAACGGCCGGCACGAATCCCGCGCGCTGGCCTGAAAAGGCGCGTATACATACCGGCGGTGTCGCCGCGCTGCAACAACAGCCGACGGCAAAATAATGAGATCGTCTGCATGGTTACCAGAAAAGCCCGCATATCCAGCGTCGATGCCGCAGAGGTCGAGCGGTTTTCGCGCCATGCCGCCGACTGGTGGAATCCGCGCGGGCCTATGGCAGCGTTGCACAAGTTCAACCCGGTCCGGCTCGCCTATATCCGGGATCAGGCAGCGGCCTGCTTCGGCCGCGATCCCAAAAAGCTCGACTGCCTGAAAGGCCTTCGGATGCTGGACATCGGCTGCGGTGGCGGCGTCCTGTCGGAACCGCTCGCGCGGCTAGGCGCGGCGATGGTCGGCGCCGATCCTTCGGAAGACAACATTGCCGCGGCACGAGCCCATGCAGGCGAGGCGGGTGTCGCAGTCGATTACCGGGCGACGACCGCGGAAGACCTGTCCGCCGCCCGTGAGCGCTTCGACGTGGTGCTGGCCATGGAAGTCGTCGAGCACGTGGCCGATGTGAATGCATTCGTGGGGGCCTGTGCCACGATGGTCGAGCCAGGCGGCCTGATGATCGCCGCAACGCTCAACCGGACACTGAAGAGCTTTGCGCTCGCAATCGTCGGCGCTGAATACGTGCTGCGGTGGTTGCCGCGCGGCACCCATCAATGGGACAAGTTCGTCAAGCCCGAAGAGCTGGAGAGCGCGATTGAGCGCTGTGATCTTCAGGTCATCGGCGAACGTGGCGTGGTCTACAATCCGCTTGCCGATCGCTGGCAGCTGTCGTCTGACATGGATGTCAACTACATGCTGGTGGCACAGCGTCCAAAAAAAATGGAGAAGCCGCATGATTTTGGAACTGGTCGAGTTTAATTCGCCGAAGGGTTGGAGCCGCCGGCAAGTAGCCGAAGAGGCACGCAACGTCATTCCGAAATGGCGTGCGAACAAGGAATTGTTGCGCAAGCATTTCCTGCTCGAGCTCAATGGCAAGACCGGCGCTGGCGTTTACATCTGGCCGTCGGTTGAGGCGGCGCAGAAGGCGCATAATGAAGAATGGCGGCAGTCGGTGATCAAGCGCACGGGCGGCGCACCAACGATCCGCTATTTCGACCTCTTCCTCCTGATCGACAATGAAAAGGGGGACGTGACAGAGTTTCCCGAGGCTGCGGAGATTCGGCAGGACGCGGCCTAGGCACGAAGAAAGACCAATCCCCAAGAAATGCTCTGGGCCGTTTTTACCCTGATCGCAGCGGCGGCGCAGACCGCGCGCAACGCTATGCAGCGTGAGCTGACCGCGACCCTTGGCACGGTCGGCGCCACCCACGTGCGTTTCCTGTTCGGCTTTCCGTTCGCATTGTTGTTTCTCGCCGGCGTACTGGCCGTGACAGGCGCACAAATGCCGAGCCCGCCGGATACGTTCTGGCCCTGGGTGCTTGCCGGCGCGTTCACGCAGATTGCCGCCACGGCCACCATGCTGTCCGTCATGGGTCAACGCTCATTTGTGGTGGCCTACGCCTACATTAAGACCGAGCCAGTGCACGTAGCGCTTTTTGGTCTGATCTTTCTCGGCGACAAGGTTACGCCGCTTTCAGCCGCAGCGATTCTCATCGCTACTGTCGGCGTGATTGTCATTTCGCTGAAATCCGGCACGAACGAAACTCGCAATATGCGTTCAACCGTAATCGGCATATTTTCCGGCGCGCTATTCGGTCTGTCCGCAATCGGATATCGCGGCGCCATTCTGTCACTGAATTTGCCTGACTTTGTGATGGCCGCGACATTCACCGTGACGGTGGGTTTGGTAATTCAGGCGGCAGCCTTGTCGCTTTACCTCGCGTTGCGAGACGCCAAGGTTCTGCGTGCCATTGCGCGAGCATGGAAGCCATCGCTCTTCGCCGGCTTTATGGGCGCATTCGCCTCGGAATTCTGGTTTCTCGCTTTTGCTATCACCACCGCCGCCAATGTGCGCACGCTTGCATTGGTCGAAGTGCTTTTCGCGCAAGGTGTGACGCGGTTTGTGTTCAAGCAGCCTACCACACGGCGCGAAGGGATCGGCATCGTGCTGGTGGTGATCGGTGTAGCGCTGCTGGTATGGGCGTATTAATTCCGCTCGTCCGGTAGCGACGGCAGCGGATGAAATTCGATGCCTTCCTCGGACAATTCTTTCGCTTCCTCGGGCGACGCCACGCCATAGATCGAGCGATGCTCGATCTCGCCATAGTGCATCTTGCGCGCTTCCTCGGGGAATTTCGCGCCGACATTATCGGCATTCTTGGTGAGCTGATCGCGAAGTTCCTTCAGCTTGGCGCGGATCTCCTGCTCCTGCGGCGAAATCATCGCGACCGGCGCGGGTGCAGGCGCCGGTGTCGTTTCGGGCGCTGTCTCGGGGGCCTCGATAGGCTTGCCGCGCTTCCTCGCAGTTGAGGCCAGTCGTGGCGCCATGATCGCTTTTTCGACCTTGGCAGAGCCGCAGTGCGGACAGCTCACGAGGCCGCGCTTGGCCTGTTTGTCGTACGCGGCCGAATCCTGGAACCAGCTCTCAAATTGGTGGCCGTGCTGGCAGATGAGTGCGTAGCGTATCATTCTGCCCCCCGCACAACGTGAAGGTGTGCCGGCTCCGCCAACGGTTCGACGATTTCAAACCGCCGGCCGTGCTGCAGGGATGGAATGCGGGCACGCGCATTGGCTACTTCTGCGGGATTGATCTCGGCCACGATGACCCCCGGCTCGGTGCCACCTTCGGCAATGATGCGGCCCCAAGGGTCAACGATCAATGAATGCCCGAACGTTTCCCTGCCGTTCTCGTGCCCGCCGCCCTGGGCCGCCGCAAATACAAAGCAGCCGTTTTCAATGGCGCGGCTGCGGATGAGGACATGCCAATGGGCTTCGCCGGTCTGTTTTGTAAAAGCCGACGGAATTGCCAGCATGGTTGCGCCAGCTTCGGCGAGTGCGCGGTAAAGCGCAGGAAATCGCAGGTCGTAGCAAACGGTCAAACCGAGGCGGCCCCACGGCAGGTCGGCCAGCACCGCCAGCTCGCCCGGACGGTAGTTGCGCGACTCGCGATAGCTCTCGCCCCCCGCCAGGTCGACGTCGAACATGTGAATCTTGTCGTAGCGCGCGAGAATGTCGCCCTTCGGATCGATCAGGAACGAACGGTTGGCGGCGCGGTCGGGCGAGATTTTGATCGCAAGCGAACCGATGTGAACGTAGATACCGAGCTTGCGAGCAACCTCGCGCAACGTCGCCAGCGATGCGTCAGCTTCTTCTTCGACGGCAGCTGCGAACAGCTGCTCGCGATTGGCCGCCAGGATATTTGTCATTTCCGGCGTGAGCACGTATTCCGCGCCTGCCGATTTCGCGTCGCCGATGTATCGAACAGCGGCATCGACATTGGCGCCGGGTTGCAGACCCGAGCGCATCTGGATCATGGCTGCTTTGAAACTACCGCCGTTCATGACACGGCCTTGCTGGCCAACAGCGAGTCGAGCCGGCCGGCACGCTCAAGCGCGTGCAGCTCGTCGCTGCCGCCCACGTGCGTACTGCCGACGAAGATCTGCGGCACAGTCATGCGTCCGTTTGCGCGTTGAATCATTTCTTCCCGGCGTTCGAAGTCGCGGCCGACGTCGATCTCGCTGTAGCTTACACCCTTTCGCTTCAGCAAGGCCTTGGCCGCGGAGCAATAGGGGCAGAAGCCGGTCGTGTAGATTTCAACGGGAGGCATGACGTTTTCAGGCATTTGCTCCCTTTTATATGGGGGGACGCGCCGCCGCCACAACCCGCGCAAAGACCAGCACATCGACATGGCCGGCCCCCGCCCGTGACAGGGCGCGGGCGCAAGCATCGACCGTGGCCCCCGAGGTGAGCACGTCGTCGATCAACACGAGTCGGCGCCCGGCAATATCCGATTCATGCTCCGTAACGACCCGGAAGGCGCCTTGCACGTTATCGGCGCGCTCCGTTTTCGACTTGCCCACTTGTTGCGGCGTCGAGCGCACACGTTTGAGCCCACCATGGACAACAGGCACGCCGGTCAATCCCGAGATGACGCCTGCGAGAGCCGCCGACTGATTGAAGCGTCGCGCCCATTGTCGCCGCCAATGTAGGGGCACCGGGACAAGTGCATCGGCATCGGAAAGCAATTCGCGGCCCGCACGCGCCATCCATTGGCCCATGGTCGGCGCGAGGTCGAGCCGGTC
>JBKPRE010000081.1:0-3832 GCA_046734435.1 Pseudomonadota bacterium
AGATAACCATAGCGCAGCACGATGCCCTCCGGCAGTTCGAGCGTCGCCTGCTCGAGTGCGACAACACCGTCGACCGTGCGCTTGCGGGCGCCCGTCGCCGACAGATCGAGCGGATCGGTCTCGCCGCGCGTGCCGTCCACCGGCGCATAAACGAAAGCGATGCTCTGCGAGATCATGCGCCGCACGCCAGCCGCCTTCGCGGCATCCGCCAGATTGCGCGTGCCCTCGATGCGCAGGCGCGCATTGCGCTCAAGGCCTTCGTCGTAACGTGGCGTCCCGGGCGCGAAGGGAAGATCGGTCAGCTGATGCATCAGTAGCTGCGGCGCAGCCGCCTTCACCGCGCGCGCAAGCGCTTCCGCATCGAACACATCAACCACCACCGGCTCCGCGCCAAGCGCCGCGATCGCGGCGGCCTTGTCTTTCGAGCGCGTGGTGCCGACCACCGCGTGCCCGGCCGCCCGCAGCAACGGCGTCAATCGGCGCCCGACCGCCCCGCCCGCTCCGGCGAGAAATATTTTCATGCAGGTTCCTGAAACTACTGAAGTCAGCCAGCCTATTGCGGCAGGTAGGGCCGAGCCAAGGCAGCCATCTCCGATTCAGTCTTCGCCAGTTTCCACGCGACAAGCCAAAGATCGAAATCTTGCGGCCGGCGCCCGCCATAAACGCCCTTGAAGCCGCTATCGAGGAACAGTTTGTACAGCACCGAAAACGTGAAACCACACTTGTGGGCCATGTAGTGATTGCCCGCTGCGATCGACGAGCGCAGGCCATACAACACATCAAGCGGCGCAACCGGCCCTGCCGGCGACTGAAAGATCGGCTCGAGCAGCCGATCGGCCGCCACCACTTCGCAGACGGATTGCAGATCCGGACAGGTCAGCACGACGAAACCGTCGTCAGCCAGCACCCGCCTGAATTCGCTCAGGACATGACCGACTTCGTGCGCAAAGACGTGTTCGATATTGTGCGACGAAAAGATCGCATCGACCGATTTGTCGGCGACGGCCGACATGTCGACGATCGTTCCAATGATGTCCGGCTTGCAGGAGGGATCGATATCGAACCGGATTTCCTGCCAGTCATCGTTGTTGAATCCGGCCGTGGTGTCCGCCTTCTTGGCTGGGCCGCAACCGACATGCAAAAATTTTTTCATGTGGCGTCCTTCAACCGGTCCAGCGCCTCGGCGATCTTGGTTTTGCGGGCGAGCGCTTCCTCGCGCTTTTCCTTTTCCTCCTCGACGACCTCTTCCGGCGCGCGCGCGACGAAATTCGCGTTGTTGAGCTTGCCATCGACGCGCGCGATATCGGCATCCGCCTTCTGCATATCCTTGGCGAGCCGCGCGCGCTCGGCTCCAAGATCGATGACGCCCTTGAGCGGCAGGGCCGCCACCTCCCCGCGCACCACCAGCTGTACGGAGCCCTTCGGCGCGGCAGCGACGGACGAAATGTCAGACACGCGCGCCAGCCGTTTGATGAACTCGGCCCAGCGTTCAGCGCGCGCCTTGCTCTCCGCGGAAACGTTGGCCAGCACCAGCGGGATCGCCGCCGTGATGTTCATCTCGGCGCGGACCGAGCGAATGGCGGTGACGAGGTCGATCACCCAGCCGATTTCGGCTTCGGCCTTGTCGTCGGAAAGGCCTTGTAGCTTTGGCCATTGGCTCAGCGCCAACAAATCTCTCCCGGTCATTCCGGGGCGGCCCGAACGACTGGACCCGGAAACCAGAGACGCTGCGCCGCCCGTCGTGTTTCTGGATTCCGGGTTCGCGCTTCCAGCGCGCCCCGGAATGACCGGTTGAGAGGTCACCGCCCATAGTTCCTCGGTGACGAACGGCATGAAGGGGTGCAGCAACTTGAGGATCTCGTCCCGCGCCCAGGCTACCATCGCCCGCGTCTCGCTTTTTCCTGCGCCGTCCGGCCCGGTCAGCAGCGGCTTCGCGAGCTCCAGATACCAGTCGCAATAAATATTCCAGACGAAGCGGTAGACCGCGGCGGCCGCGTCGTTGAAGCGGTAAGCCTCGATCGCCTCCGTCACCTCGGCGGCGGCCTTCGCGGTCTCATGCGCGATCCAGCGGTTGAGCGTTTCCTTCGCCGATTTCGGATCGAATTTTGCGACGGTGGCGCAGCCATTCATCTCGGCAAAGCGCGCGGCGTTCCACAGCTTGGTCGCAAAATTCCGATAACCTTCAACGCGTTGCGTCGAGAGCTTGATGTCGCGCCCCATCGCCGCCATGGCGGCGAGCGTGAAGCGCAGGGCGTCGGCCCCGTATTCGTCGATCAACGCCAGCGGATCGATCACATTGCCCTTCGACTTCGACATCTTGGCGCCGGCGGCGTCGCGCACCAGCGCATGGATGTAGACGTCGTGGAACGGGATCTCCTTCATGAAATGGAGACCCATCATCATCATGCGCGCGACCCAGAAGAAGATGATGTCGAAGCCGGTCACCAGCGTCGACGTTGGGTAATAGCGCTTGAGCGCGTCGGTGGTGTCGGGCCAGCCGAGCGTGGAGAACGGCCACAGCGCGGACGAGAACCACGTGTCGAGCACGTCTTCATCACGCGTTAGTGCTGCCTTCTTTCCGTAGTGTTTGTCAGCTTCCGCCTGCGCTTCAGTCTGTGTCAGCGCGACGAACACTTTGCCGTCAGGCCCGTACCACGCCGGAATCTGGTGGCCCCACCACAGCTGGCGCGAGATGCACCAGGGCTGGATGTTCTCCATCCAGTCGAAATAGGTCTTCTCCCAGTTCTTCGGGACGAATTTGGTCTTGCCGCTGCGCACGGCGGCGATCGCCGGCTTCGCCAGTTCCTTGGCGTTCACGTACCACTGGTCGGTGAGATACGGCTCGATCACGACATTGGAGCGGTCACCGTGCGGCACAACGTGCGTGTTCGGCTCGATCTTGTCGACCAGCCCCATCTCCTCCAGGCGCGCGACGATCGCTTTGCGGGCGGCAAAGCGGTCGGTGCCGTGCATCGCCAGCGTCGCATCGAGGTCCGCCGATTTCGGCACGCCCCCGACGAAGTCCGCATTATCCTTCAGTTGAAGCTTAGCCTCGGCGCTGAAGATGTTGATCTGCGGCAGGTTGTGTCGCTTGCCGACCTCGAAATCGCCGAAGTCGTGCGCCGGTGTGATCTTCACGGCACCTGAACCCTTCTCCGGATCGGAAATTTCGTCGCCGACAATCGGGATCCTGCGGCCGACCAGCGGCAGGATCGCATTGGTCCCGATCAGTGCCTTGTAGCGATCGTCCTCCGGGTTCACCGCAACGGCGGTGTCGCCCAACATCGTTTCCGGCCGCGTCGTGGCGACCACGATGTAGGTCGACGGATCCTCCGCCTTGAACGTTTTGCCTTCCAGCGGATAGCGCAGGTACCAGAGATGTCCCTTGGTCTCGACCTGGATCACTTCGAGATCGGAAATGGCGGTGAGCAGCTTGGGGTCCCAGTTGACCAGCCTTTTGTCCTTGTAGATGAGACCGGCGCGATGAAGTTCTACAAAAACTTTAAGAACGGCGCGCGACAGTCCCTCGTCCATCGTGAAGCGCTCGCGCGACCAGTCGCACGACGCGCCCAGCCGCTTGAGCTGGTTGACGATGGTGCCGCCCGACTCCGCCTTCCACTCCCAGACGCGCTGCAGAAACTTCTCGCGCCCCATCTCGCGGCGGCCGGGCTGCTGGCGTTCCATGAGCTGGCGCTCGACCACCATCTGGGTCGCGATGCCGGCATGATCGGTGCCCGGCTGCCAGAGCACGTCCCTGCCGCGCATGCGCTCGAACCGGCACAGAATGTCCTGCAGCGTGTTGTTGAGCGCATGGCCCATATGCAGCGAGCCG
>JBKPRE010000082.1:0-4625 GCA_046734435.1 Pseudomonadota bacterium
ATGTCTCGTGGGCTCGGAGATGTGTATAAGAGACAGCCGGTGCCCTTCATTCGCGTGCCCCATGTCGAGTCGTAGTCCTTTCCGCCCCGCATATCGCGGATCAGCTTGAACACGTGGCGGTACCGGTCGGGATAGTTCGCAATCAGCCATTCGCGAAACAGGTCGCGCACCTCGAGCGGAAGGCGCAACAACACGTAACCGGCTTCTTTCACGCCGGCCGTGCGCGCAGCCTCGAGGATACGCTCGATTTCCATATCGTTGAGGGCCGGTATCACCGGCGCAACCATCACCGTCGTCGGCACGCCGGCCTGTGTGAGCCGCCGCAGCGTTTCAAGACGCCGCATCGGCGTCGCGGCCCGCGGCTCCATCTTACGTGCAAGCGTCGCATCCAGCGTGGTGACCGACAGGGCAACCTTTGCAAGATTGCGCTCGGCCATGTGCGCAAGAATATCGAGATCACGCAGCACCAGCGCCGACTTCGTAACGATACCGACCGGGTGGCCCGCGCGGTCAAGCACTTCAAGAATGCGCCGCATCACTTTGTAGCGCCGCTCGATCGGCTGGTACGGATCGGTATTCGTACCGATGGCAATCACTTTCGGCTCATAGCCCGCCGCAGACAGCTCTTTTTCGAGCAAGACCGCCGCTTCTGGCTTCACCAGCAACTTGGATTCGAAATCAAGGCCAGGCGACATGCCGAGATAGGCGTGCGTTGGCCTTGCAAAACAGTAGATGCAGCCATGCTCGCAGCCTCTGTAGGGATTGATCGAGCGGTCGAAGCCGATATCAGGCGAGTCATTGCGGGTGATGATTTTCCGCGTGGAGTCGACAGTGACGGTGGTTTTGAAGGGCGGCAGCTCATCCAGTGTCCGCCAGCCATCATCGAAAGCGACCCGCGCCAGCGGCTCGTAGCGCCCCGACGCGTTGCTCTGGGAACCGCGTCCGCGGCGGCGTTCGTGGTCAACGACGACGCCCAGCAATTCGCTGACTTCGTCATAGGCGCCCGCCGGCGTGGAGGGCAGCTCCCTCACCGGCGGGCGACTCTGGGCTGCGGTTGATCGAGCCATGAGTTCACCCTAACGGCAGAATGTGAACATAACAAGAACAGATTTTAGCAGTCGCCGTCGTGTATAACTGGACCGGGTATCGGGCCTATCTCGTGGCAGCGAATGCCAAACGACACATGATATGGTGGCAACGGGGCTGAATGGCTAGAGTTCCATGTTGGGTGTGATCGTTTCCACGCAGAATTCAGAGCGGAGCCTGGTGCCGACCCTTTCGGCGCTGGTACCCGCGGCCGCGTCCGGTCTTTTGGCAGAGGTCGTCGTTGCCGACGCAGGCTCTTGCGACGCGACGGCTGACGTTGCCGACATCGCCGGCTGCCGTTTTACAAGCTCGACCGAGGCGCTCGGAATCCGTCTCAAGGCCGCCGCAGCGACCGTGCGCAGCCCATGGGTCATGTTTCTACGAGCCGGGGCTGTGCCGCAGCCGGGCTGGATAGAGGCAGCCGACCATTTCATCCAGACGACTGACTTTCAGGACGACGCCGGGCGAGCAGCGATATTTCGCCTTCCTGGCCCCACCAACGCCGTGCATCCAGGGTTTGCTGAGCTTCTGGCGGTCATGCGGGCCGCGCTCGCCCGCGGCCCAGGGCCCGAACAGGGCCTGCTCATCGCGCGCCGCCTATACGACGCTATCGGTGGGCATCCCGCAGGCGAGGACGCCGAGGCCGCTATCTTGCGCCGGCTTGGCCGTCAGAGACTGGTGATCCTGCCCGCTGCGATCACGGTACCGATTACTTGACTTTGTCAACTAACTGGCCGACGCTGCTCTCTCATGGCCAGCCAGCAGACGATCGCGGCCGTCCGCCGCTTCAACCGCTTCTACACGCGACAGATCGGCGTGCTGCGCAAGAATTATCTCGACAGCCCCTACTCGCTCGGCGAAATGCGCGTGCTGTACGAGTTGGCCCAAAACGAAAAACTGACGGCGAGCGATATCGCACGCACGCTCGACCTCGATATGGGCTATCTCAGCCGGCTCCTGCGTAATTTCGAAAAACGCGGGCTCATCAACCGCAAGACCTCCACGACCGACGCACGCCAAAGCCATCTCGCCTTGACCGCGCGCGGGCGCAAGATGTTCGCTCCGATGGAACAACGCTCGCAGCAATATGCAGCATCGATGCTCGCCAGCCTCGACGGCACGCAGCAGGAGCAAATCGTTTCAGCCATGCACGAGATTGAGACATTGCTGGCCGGTGCGCGCGCGGGGAAAGCCGTCGCTCGTCCGATCTATACATTGCGCGAGCCTCACACGGGCGATTTCGGCTGGATAGTGTCGCGCCACGCCGAGCTTTATTTGCGCGAGTATGGCTGGGCTGACCCGTTTGAAGGCTTGTGCGCGCAAATCGTCGCCGACTTCGTCAACAATTTCGATCCCGAGCGCGAGCGCTGCTGGATCGCCGAGATGAGCGGCGAGAATGTCGGCTGTGTCATGCTGGTAAAAGACGACCAGCCGGGTGTCGCGCGCCTGCGCCTGCTGCTGGTCGATCCGAAAGCGCGCGGACTGGGGCTGGGCGCCAAGCTTGTCGACGAGTGCGTACTTTTTGCACGAGCCAAAGGCTACGCAAAGGTCACCTTGTGGACACACAGCGTGCTCGCCGCCGCACGGCACGTCTATGAGGGCGCGGGATTCAAGCTCACGTCGAGCGAACCCCGTCACAGCTGGGGGAAAGACGTCGTGGCCGAATTCTGGGATCTCGAGCTCTAGGACGGAGTTTCCTTCGTCATGCCCGCGCATAGCCGTCCAAAGGACGGCGTGCTTTCGCACGCCTATGTCGCGGGCATCCACGTCTAGAAATCCGGCAGCAACAAAGGCGTGGATGTTCGGGATGAGCCCCGCCATGACGGTGAAAGACCGGATCGGCTACGCCGTCGCACCTTTCGCTTTAGGCCGCCGCAGATGCTCGTCGAGCCTAGGCAAGATTTCCACGAAATTGCAGGGCCGGTAGCGGTAATCGAGCTGATGCACCAAAATTTCTTCCCAGGCGTCGCGGCACGCGCCGGGCGAACCCGGCAGGCAAAAAATGTAAGTCGCATTGGCGACGCCGGCCGTCGCCCTGGTCTGAATCGCCGAAGTGCCGATTTTCCTTTCACTGACAAGCAGGAACATGGTCGCAAATCCGTCCATCTTCTTCTCAAACAGTGGCTCGACCGCTTCCGGCGTGACGTCACGGCCGGTAAAGCCCGTGCCCCCGGTGGTAATGACCACGTCGATAAATTTGTCGGCGATCCATGCCTTGACGTGCTGGCGGATCGCCTTGACCTCGTCTTTCACAATCGCGCGTTCGGCCACAACGTGCCCTGCGGCGCGGATGCGCTCGATCAGTGTCGCGCCGGACTTGTCGTCGCTTGCCTTGCGCGTGTCGGAAACTGTCAGCACCGCAACTTTAAGCGGCACAAATTGTCGGCTTTGATCGATACCGGGCATGGCTCGTTCCTAAAGCGACGCCGCGGAGAAGGTATTACAGGATGATACCTTGCCGTCTTTGAGACCGATCGTGAACCAGCGCTGCCGCTGCGCCGATGAGCCGTGCGTGAAGGCGTCGGGCACGACGTAACCGCGCGACTGCTGCTGCAGCCGGTCGTCGCCGATAGCCGCTGCTGTCTGCAGTGCCGCTTCGACGTCACCCGGCTCAAGCGAGTTCCAGCGCTGATTCGAGTGATGCGCCCAGACCCCGGCGAGGCAGTCAGCCTGCAGTTCGACCCGTACCTGGATGCGGTTCGCTTCCGCGCGGCTGCCGACGCCGCGTTGCGCTTCTTGCGCCTTTGGCAGGATGCCAAGCAAATTCTGCACGTGGTGCCCGACCTCGTGCGCGATCACATAGGCTTCCGCAAATTCGCAGGCCTTGCCGCTGCAGCCGCGGAAACGAACCTGCATGTCGCGGAAGAAAGAGGTATCGAGATAGATGCGCCGGTCGTTCGGGCAATAGAACGGGCCCATTGCCGATTGTGCGAAACCGCAGCCGCCCTGGATTGCTCCGGAGTACAGCCGTAATCGCGGCACACGATACTGTTGCCCTCCACTTTTGAAGATTTCGGTCCAGGTATCCTCGGTATTGCCGAGGACCGCAGCAACGAAGTCGCCCAACTTGTCCTTTGGCGCACCCGTCTGCCGCGGCTGGCTGGGTTCGTAGGGTTGCTGGTAGTGCCTGCCGCTGTTCACCATCTCGGCGCCGCCGATAAGGATGCTCGGATCGATGCCGAGCGCCCAGCCGATCAGGCCGAGCACGACGATCGTTCCGATGCCGAGGCCGCCGCCCCCGACAGGAATACCGATTCCGCCGCCGCCAAAACCACCGTCGTCACCTCGGCTATCTTCAACGTTGTCGCTGCGGCGGAAATCGTCCCAACGCATCGTCAAGTCCTCCAAAGCTTTACGCAATCATCGCCCAACTGCACTCACGCGTCCAACACCTACTTGGTATCCGCGTAAGCCCAGCTTAAATAGGCAGAATTTGCCCAGTTGCGAGCGGCAATCATAAACCGGTTTTTTACCTTGGACGCTCAAGATGCAGGCCTGTCGGTTGTAGGTCCCGCGTCGCCGACCGCGTCACCTGAGTC
>JBKPRE010000083.1:0-4533 GCA_046734435.1 Pseudomonadota bacterium
TCTCGGCGGGCAAATGGGCTACAACTCGCTCGGCAACATCTTTTTCTTCGGCGCCGGCATGTACACCTGCGCCGTGGTGCAGATCGGCCTTTATTACGACGTCGGGATGTACACGTCGGGGGCGCGCACCACGCACATTGCTTTCACGACCGCCCAATACTTCACAGGATTTGCAATCGGAATCGTTGCTGCCGGTATCATGGCCGCAATCCTTGCCGTCGTGACGTCATGGGTCGTGTTCGGACTGCGTGGCCCCTATTTTGCGATCGGGACGCTGGGCGTGGCGGTGGCGGGCGCCGAGCTGGTGGCCTCCTGGCAATGGGTCGGCGCCGCTTCGGGCATATCGATGCCGGTATTCCCGGGGGCTCCTCAGACGCAAAAGTTGTTTTTCTATTTCCTGCTCTTTGCCCTCGCCTTCCTCGTGCTGCTTTTTTTGCGCTGGCTCTACTCGACAAATTTCGGCATGGCCATCAATGCAATCCGCGACGACGAAGAAAAGGCCGAAGCGATGGGCCTCTATACGCGCCGCTACAAGCGGACGGCGTGGACGATCGCCGCGTTCTTCCTCGGCATCGCGGGCGCCATTTTCGGCAACATGACCGGCTTCATCGATGCGCGCGACATCGCGTTTCCGACCACGACCTTCAATATTTTCATGATCCTGATGGTGCTGCTCGGCGGCAAAGGTACATTCTGGGGACCGGTCGTCGGCGCGGTCATCTTTCACATCATCAAGGAAGTGACCTGGACCTATTTCCTGGGATGGCAGTTCGTGGCACTCGGGCTGCTTATCGTCATCATCGTCGTCTATTTCCAGCAGGGCATTGTCGGCTGGCTGATCGAAAAATATCCGGACCGATTTGGTGTCCGTGTTGCACCAAAGGAACGCGAAGTGCGATCGCGTGCAATCGAGCTCGCGCCACACGCTGAAGGTGCCGAATGAACGACGCGATCATTGAGATCACGAATGTGAGCAAGTCGTTCGGCGGCGTCGTCGCCAACCGCAACGTTTCCTTGTCCGTGCCACGGGGCCGAATTACCGGACTGATCGGTCCCAACGGATCGGGCAAGACCACCCTGTTCAACTCGATCGTCGGATACCATCCGATCGACTCGGGTTCGATCCGCTTCGAAGGCCAGGAAATCTCGCGGCTGCGGGTGCAGGAAATCGCCCGGCTCGGCCTTCTGCGCACGTTCCAGACCACCCGCATCTACGGCAAGATGAGCTGTCTGCAGAACATGCAGATTTCGATTCCGCACAGGAAGGCCGCCTTCTTCGATATGTTCGCCTACGAGCGCCCGGACGTCATCGAGCGGGCTGAACATTTGCTGGCGTTCGTGGGCCTTTACGACAAGCGTTTCCTGCGGGCGGGCAGCCTCTCTTTCGGTCAACAGAAGCTGCTAGAATTCGCCATGGCGCTCATGAACGAGCCGACGGTCCTGCTCCTCGACGAGCCGACCGCGGGCATCAACCCGACGCTGATCAACGGACTGATCGACCGCCTGAAGCGCGCCAACGCCGAATTCGGCATTACGATGCTGATCATCGAGCACAACATGCGCGTCATCATGAACATGGCGAGCAAGATCTATTGTCTCGCCCACGGCGAAATGCTTGCGTCCGGCGCCCCCGAGGAAATCCAGGGCAATCAGAACGTCGTCGACGCCTATCTGGGAGCGCACTGATGGCAAGCTCCGGATATACACACACGGGCGGCTATCACGGCGGCGTTGGCGCCGTCATTTCCGTCGAAGAGGTCAACCGCCAGGCGCTTGAAATCGCCCGCGAGGTGAGCGTCGAGCAGCTCGATGCGCTTGCCGGACACAAGCCGCATCTGAGGATCGACGGGCTCAACGCCGGTTATGGGCAGATGGAAATCCTGCACGATTTCAATCTGCGTGTCGGCCGCGGCCAGTCGCTGTGCCTGATCGGGCCGAATGGAGCAGGAAAATCGACGGTCCTGCACTCGATCTTCGGCTTCACCAATATTTTTTCGGGCACGGTCTCCACGACGTCGGACGGTCACAGCCTCGACGTGACCCGCCTGTCGTCCAACGAAAAGCTTCAGTCGGCCGGCATTGCCTACATCCTGCAGGACAAGTCCGTTTTCCCGGGGATGACGGTCGAAGAAAACCTGTGGCTCGGGGCCTACCTGATGGATCGCAAATCGGCCAGGCATGCCGCCGATGCGATCTTCGACAAATACCCGCGGCTCGCTGCGCGCCGGAAACATCCGGCCAAGGTGCTGTCAGGCGGCGAGCGCCGGCTGCTCGAAATCTGCCGCGCGCTCGTTATGAACCCGAGCGTCCTGCTCGTCGACGAGCCATCGATCGGACTTGAGCCGCGCTTTATCGACGCCGTTTTCGATATTCTGGGCGACCTTCAACGCAACGAAGGCAAGACCATCGTGATGGTCGAGCAGAACGCGAAGAAAGGCCTGGAGTTCTCCGATATCGGCTACGTGCTCGTCTCCGGCAAGCTCGCGCTGGCTGGCAAGGCCAGCGAGCTCCTGATCGATCCGGATGTCGGGCGCCTGTTCCTGGGCGGTTAGCTCTATTAGGCGTCCTGCTCTTTGATCCAAGCGACCATAAGCTCCCAAATCACGGCCAGCACGATCGGGCCGAGGAACAGCCCGGTGATCCCGTAAGCGAGCGTACCGCCGATGACACCGATCAAAATGACCAGGATTGGAGTCTTCAGGCCGCGGCCCATCACGAGGGGTCTCAATAAATTGTCCAGCAGGTTCACCGGCGCCATGTAAACCGTGAACAGGAGCGCCGACGTGGTCTCCATTGTCATCCAGCTCCAAATGATGACCGGCACGATGACAATCGTTGGACCGATCTGGATTATCCCGAGAATCAGGACAGCGAATGTGATCAGGCTGGCCTGAGGAATGCCGGCGACCATCAAACCTATGCCGGCCAGTAGCGCCTGCAGCACGGAAATACCGATCACGCCGCGCGAGACTGCACGGATGGTGGCCGCCGCCTGGCCGACGAGCTCTTCGCCGCGCTCCGGATTGAGACGGCGTGAAAACCTTCTGACAGCGGCGCCAAGCGCAGGCGCCGGCGAAAACAGAAATCCAGCTACGATAACGGCAATGAGAAACTTCAAGATGCCCAGGCCGGTATCGGCGCCGATGCGGAGCAACCTGGTGCCCAGTGGCTTCAGCTGCGGAATGATGGTCGCCAAGGCGGCGCTCAGGTTGGTCGATGCCAGGTCCCAGAATTGATAAATCGGCTCGCCGATCAATGGCCAGTCTTTAACGGAGACAGGCGGCGATGGTACCGCCAGGATCGCAGGATCGAGTCGTTCGGAAACCATCCGGACACTGTCGACCAGACCCATGGCGAGCCACGTCGCCGGGCCAATAATGACCAGCAGACTCAGAACAGTCGTGAGTGCGGCGGCTAACCGACGACGTCCTCCGAGCCCGTGCGAAATCCATTCGAAGATGGGATAGAGCGCGACGGCCAGCACCGCGCTCCAAATAAAGATGGAAATAAAGGGCTGAACGAGAACAAAAGACCAGTAGAGCAGAAGAGCGAGAACCGCCAGCCGGATGGCTGTTTCAATGAATGACGCCGTGATCTGATCGCCAGGCTGTTTTTTGTGATCGCGCGCCACAGATGACTTCTCCGACGATGCCGTGCACGGTCGCTATTGGCCGCGCAACGACCGCGCCGCCACCGTCAGCCTATCACGTGGTTTCGCAAATCGGAGGCCGGAGAAAATCGTTTGATACGTCTGACTGCCCGGCAAAATCACGTTCAGCGGTGCGTCCGTCGACAAATGGCGACCCAAATCCCGGCCCCAGTTGCTTCCGGCCTTTCCTCAGGGCGCGCTCGGCGATGCAGGCGTCAAACGCCGCGCGAAAGAGGTCGGGCAGCTGGCTCGGTGACTGCAGTACGGACCGCATGACGGCAAAAACATTCACCGAACCGTTCGAGTCCAGTGCCAGCCCTGCCGCGGACGGAAGCGCCCTGTGGGCCGCGTCGATAATGACCCGGCAGGCAGCAAATGGAATCTGATGCGCAGCGGCGATTTCCGCCGCGAGATGAGATTCCATATCGACGGCGAACGCGCCTGTCGTCCGATGGAGATGCGATTTCTCCGAAGGCGTCGGCACCATGGCATCGGAGCCGACAATATCCGCGAGCACGGCGCCGGGAATGCGCTTGGAGAGTTCATGACGCCATTTCGAATCAGTTTCGATGACGCGATCGCGATACCTGACTGCTGACGCGACGATCCAATTCCCCGCGACAAGCTCCGGATGCAGCCCGCCAGAGATTCCAAAACTGATAATGCCCGAAACACCGGGATGAATTGCGGCGTGCAAAGCGGGACCAAGACGCTCACCCTGGCTGCAGACCACCGATACCCCCCTACCGCGCGCAACCAAGGCTTCGCGCGCAAGCGACGTCACGGCAACAATAGTCGACGGTCTTGGCATCCCCCGCCCCCTGACGGTCCCTGCAAAGACCATTCGTATCCGACCCTAGGGGAAATTCAAGTATCCAGACGTA
>JBKPRE010000084.1:0-4751 GCA_046734435.1 Pseudomonadota bacterium
AACGTGGTGGCAACCGAAACGGAATCGAACACGGCATCGACGGCGACACGGCCTGAACGGAAATCACCGCCGGTCGTCTCGTCGTCAAGCGCGCTCGGCTCGCCCTGCTTGCGTACGCCGGCGAGGATCTCCTGCTCTTTCAGCGGTATGCCGAGTTTTTCGTAGGTTTTGAGAATTTCCGGATCGACTTCATCGAGCGAGGCCAACGCCTTTTTCTTTGGCGCCGAATAGTAATAGGCGTCTTGGTAATCGATCTTGGGATAGTCGACGCGCGCCCAGGTCGGCTCGCGCATGGTCTGCCAACGCCTATAAGCTTCCAGCCGCCAGTCCAGCATCCACTGCGGCTCGCATTTCTTGGCCGAAATGAAACGGACGGTGTCTTCCGACAGGCCTTTGGGGGCCTTCTCGGATTCGATATCGGTGACGAACCCGTATTTATATTGATCAACGTCGATACGGCGGACCTGATCGACGGTCTCTTGTACGGCCGGCATTCTTCCCTCCGCTCACGGTTGCAAGGACCGCGGGTTGGATTTGTCGGTTATGGTCGGTTCGCTTTGTGCGTCGCGATCAATCCCAGTTGGCGCCGCCTCACGCGGCATTTGCCTGCTTGTTAAGTAATGACGAAACCACCTTATTCCAAGCAGTTAGCAAGGCATCTATCTCGGCTTCGGTGGTGCTCCAGCCCAGGCTGACGCGCACGGCGCCACGCGCAAGCGCGGGTTCCACGCCCATAGCGGCCAGGACATGTGAAGGCTGTACCTTGCCTGAGGAACAGGCAGCCCCGGACGATACGGCTATACCGTTGAGATCGAATGCGATAATGGCGGTTTCCGCCTTTAGCCCGGGAACCGTGAGCATTGTTGTGTTCGGCAGGCGCGGGGCATTCCCGCCGAAAATAACGACCTCGGGCGTTGCCACCTTCAGCTCCGCCTCAAACCGGTCGCGCAAGGCCACCATTCGGGCAGCGTCCCCCTGCCTTGCGCTGGCCGCTGCTGCACAGGCCGCCCCGAAGCCGGCGATGCCGGCGACGTTCTCGGTGCCGCCGCGCAAGCCGCGCTCCTGCCCGCCGCCGCGAATCAATGGATCGGTGATCTGAATCTCAGCGCGCCGGATCAAGGCGCCGGCACCCTGCGGTCCGCCAAGCTTATGCGAAGATATGGTGAGTAGATCGGCTTCAAGCTCGCCGATTGTACAGTCGATACGGCCGGCGCCCTGCACGGCATCCACATGCAGCACACCGCCAATGGCATGGACAATCTCAGCGACATCGCGGACCGGCTGGATCACCCCAGTCTCGTTGTTGGCCTGCATGACCGACACCAGCGGCCGCTTCGCCTTGGAGATACACCGCTTCGCCGCATCCAGGTCGATCACGCCATCATGTCGGACCGGAAGGAATTCGACACGTCCTGCCGGGAAACGGCCGCCGCACAGTACGGACAGATGCTCGATGGCCGACACAAACAGGATGTCGCGCGGCTCCTTGCGACTGCCAACTTGCAATGCAGGCGTCAGAGCCAACGTGTTCGCTTCGGTTGCACCGCTGGTGAAAGTGACGTTGCTCGCCTCGGCGCCCACCAGGTTAGCGACCTTTTCGCGCGCCTCCTCCACCAAATGGCGGGCGGCGCGGCCTTCCGCGTGCACCGAGGATGCATTGCCTGTCAGGGCCAGCGCGGCAATTACGGCCTCATGCGCCTTGTCCCGAAGAGGGGCGGTCGCGTTCCAGTCGAAATACGCACGTTCAGCCATAGTTCCAGCCAGTGCCTACCGTTCTTGGGCCCAGACCCGCAAAAAGCTTGCTTTTTGCCCTATGGGTCGTGGTAGAAGCCCGAAATCGTCCGGCCCTTATAGCGTGTGTTGAAGCTGCGGACAGCGGAAATCATATAATTAGAATAATTCTAATGTAATCGCACCGGTTCGTTAAGGTCTTTCCGGAGCACAGAAATCTTGTCGCCGTACCGGCGATCATGTCCGAGGTCGAGAAGCAATGCCTGAGATTATCTTTGCCGGCCCCGCCGGACGCATCGAGGGGCGCTACCACGCCGCGCGACAAAAGAACGCGCCGATCGCGATCATCCTTCATCCCCACCCGCAGTTCGGCGGGACGATGAATCATCCCATCATCTACCAACTCTACTACGCCTTCGTGCACCGCGGCTTCTCGGCATTGCGGTTCAACTTTCGCGGCGTCGGTCGCAGCCAGGGCTCGTTCGATCATGGACAAGGCGAACTGTCGGACGCCGCAGCCGCGCTCGACTGGGCGCAGACCATCAATCCGGAGGCCAAGAGCTGCTGGATCGCAGGGTTTTCGTTTGGAGCCTGGATTGGAATGCAGCTTTTGATGCGCCGTCCCGAAATTGAGGGCTTTATCTCGATCTGCCCGCCGGCCAACCTCTATGATTTCTCGTTCCTCGCTCCCTGCCCTTCTTCGGGCCTTATCATTCATGGGGACAAGGACGCCGTCGTCCCTCACAAAGACGTGACGACGCTGGTCGACAAACTCAAGACTCAAAAGGGAATAGTGATCGAACAAAAGGTTGTGCAAGGCGCCAATCATTTCTTTGACGGAAAGGTCGAAGCGCTGCTTACTTCGATCAGCGCCTATCTCGACAAGCGGCTGAAGACGGAGCGCAAGCCGGCTGCGTAAAAGTTCGGCGGAGCCCTAGTCGCAACGCTTGGTTCGTGTCTGGCGAGGGAATCGGCGACACGCGGACAACCGTCCGCGGAATACACATGCTTCTTGTCAGAACTTACCTTGATAAAAGCGCCATTCACGGCCTTGGTGTTTTTGCAGGCGAAGTCATTCGCAAGGGCGCGAAGGTCTGGCGATTCGTCGATGGATTCGACCGGGCCTACTCACCCACCCAATTCGCGAAACTACCAAAGCCTGCGCGCGACTACATCTGGAACTACGGATACCGCGTGGACGGCGAGATTCTGCTCACCAGCGACCACGACCACCATATGAATCACTCCGACAATGCCAACACCCATTGGCACAACGGTCACATCGTTGCGACCCGCACCATTCGCAAGGGCGAAGAAATCACCAATGACTATCGGCAGTTCGGCGCAGGCTTTTGTGCGGCCTTCCTGAAGAGGAAGTTGCGAGTTGTCGCAAACAATCCAGGGTCGCGTGACAACGTCGCCCTCGAACGGTTGCGGCGGGCCGGTCGACTTCGGAAAGGTGATCGGAAAGTCGTTTAAGGGACACCAAGGCCTGCGCTACGAAGGCGTTTGTCGACCCAATCAGACCCTATTCCGTTCCTGCACGATCTTACCCGCAACCCGGTAACCATGCTTGCCGGCGTCACCCATTGTTGAATCCGACGGCGGACCTGTTACACCACCCGCCGACCGATGCGCCGAAGCTGCCGCCCGAGAACGCGACAATGAGCACGTATAAATCCGAATTTCTCAAAGTTCTGGCCGAGCGCGGCTTCATTCATCAAGTCTCGGAGCCCGAGACGCTGGATGCCCGCGCGAAGGCGGGCGCGATCACGGCCTATATCGGATTCGATTGCACCGCGGCGTCGCTGCATGTCGGCTCGTTGCTGCCGATCATGATGCTCTACTGGCTGCAGCAGACCGGCCACAGGCCGATTGCCCTGATGGGCGGTGGCACGACACGCGTTGGGGACCCATCGGGAAAAGACGAAAGCCGCCGGATTCTCACTGACCAGATGATCAATGACAATCTCACCGGCATACGTGCGATATTTTCCAAATTCCTGAAATTCGAAGGAGCTGGCGGCAATGCCATCATGGCGAACAATGCCGACTGGCTGAACAAGCTCAACTATATCGACTTCTTGCGCGATGTTGGCCGGCATTTTTCAGTCAACCGGATGCTCTCTTTCGATTCCGTCAAGTTACGCCTCGATCGCCAGCAGGAATTGTCGTTTCTCGAATTCAACTACATGGTCTTGCAGGCATACGATTTTGTCGAATTGAACAAACGTCACGACTGCATCCTGCAGATGGGCGGCTCCGACCAATGGGGCAATATCGTCAACGGCATTGATCTGGGCCGCCGCATGCAGAATGCGCAGCTGTTCGCCCTGACGGCGCCTTTGATCACGACATCGTCCGGCGCGAAAATGGGCAAGACCGCGGCCGGCGCTGTGTGGCTCAACGCCGATCAGGTGAGTCCGTATGACTATTGGCAATACTGGCGTAACACCGAGGACGGCGACGTCGTGCGCTTCCTCAAGCTCTTCACCATTTTGCCGATGAATGAGGTTGCGCGCCTTGCGTCACTCAAGGGCAACGAGATCAACGACGCAAAAAAGATCCTCGCTACCGAAGCAACAGCGCTGGTACACGGCCGCACCGCCGCCGATCAGGCGGCCGAGACAGCGCGGAAGACCTTCGAGGAAGGGGCCACTTCCTTGTCCTTGCCGACAATACCGGTTCCACAAAAGGATCTGTCGGCAGGGATCGGCGTGCTCAATGCCTTCGTGCTGGGCGGCCTCGCAGCATCGAACGGCGAGGTCCGGCGTGCCATCGGCAACGGCGCGGTCGCCGTCAATGACGCCCGTATCACAAGCGACAAGCACGTAATCTCCAGCAAGGACGTCACGCCCGATGGCGTCATCAAGCTGTCACTTGGCAAAAAACAGCACGTGCTGCTGAAACCGCACTGATCAGCGCGAAGGCGGAATAAAGTTTTGATCGTACGCTCCGGGAGAGGGAGCAAACTTCGGATCGAATGTCCCCGGCGACGGAACGAATTTCCGAAGCAAGCC
>JBKPRE010000085.1:0-14863 GCA_046734435.1 Pseudomonadota bacterium
TGCCCTGACGGCGACACGCCATGCCGCATGGCGGCGATGAACTGGGCCTCGCTCCAGCGGCCGATGCCGTCTCTGATATCCGATGAAATATTCGGAACATGGAAAGTGCCGAAGGCCGTCGGCAGCGCAAGGCCGCCGCCAAGGCGCGTCGTATCCTCCTGCTTCGGCACTGCGTGGCATGACGAACAGCCGCCGATGAGAAACATGGTACGGCCATTCGCCAGATCGGGATTGTAAGCCGTCAGCGCGATGTGCGGCGCCGCGGGCGCGCTCAGCACCCAACCAACGGCCAGCGCCAGCGCGCCGGCCGCAAGCAACACCAGTGCGACCAGGCTTTTCCTCATTGCATCGCCCGCGCCCCGCCGCAGTCATATACAAATCGACGTGCCGGCGCGACCCTGCCACGCCGGCACATTCGCATGATCGTTTCGCCGCTACTGCCGCGCCAGCCGATAATCCTTGTGGCAGGCGTCGCAGGCATTGCCGATGGCCGGAATGGCGGCACGCAGGCCGTCGACCGAGCTCTTGGCCTTGTCGCGATTCTCGGCAACGACCTTGCCGAAGGCCGCGGCCTTCTCGTCGAAATCGGCTTTCGACGTCCAGATCTTCGGCGCAGCGCGGGTCTTCTGACCGGTCTTCGAATTGTCTGGAAAAAGTGACGGCAGTTTCTGCGCGGTGTCGGTCCATTGCGCGAAGGCGGCCTCGACTTTGGCCGAATCGAATGCCGCCTGCCCTCGCATCATCCGCACGACGGTTTCGGCATTGCCCTGGTTTTCTTTCATCAATCCCATGCGGGTCGCGATCGGATCAGATTGTGCGATCACCGCGCCCACTCCGAACACGAGAAATGCGGCGGCGAGAGCCGCTCCGGCAGGTCGTCCCATTGGCTGATCTCTCTCTGATTTCTTTTGGCTGGCCCCATCCCCCCAGACAAACATTTGTCCCACAAGGATTATTCCGGCTCCCTTAAGCGGGGGTCGCAATCACGAAATCGTGAACAAGCGCTAGGCAGCCGTGGAGGTGCGTGCCGACCGGATCGCCTGCCAGATGCGCTGCGGCGTCGCCGGCATATCGATGTGGCGGATGCGGTGAGCGCGCCAGAGCGCATCGACGATCGCATTCATGACCGCCGGGCACGAGCCGATTGCGCCGGCTTCGCCCGCGCCTTTCACGCCGAGCGGATTGGTTTTGCATGGCACGTTGCGCGTCTCGAACACGAAGTCCGGCGCATCGCCCGCGCGCGGCATCGCGTAGTCCATGAAGCTCGCGCTGAGCAGCTGGCCGGAGGCGGGATCGTAAACGGTGCTCTCCATCAGCGCCTGCCCGATGCCCTGCACCGCGCCACCATGCACCTGTCCGGCGAGCAGCAGCGGATTGAGCGTCGCGCCGAAATCATCGACCACGATGTAATTGAGAATCGCTGTCGCGCCGGTGTCGGGATCGACCTCGACCTCGGCGATGTGCGTGCCATTCGGATAAGTCGGCGGCTCGACGCTGAATTCCTGCGCCGCGCGCAGCTTCTCGGGCGACGCGCTCGGATGCGCGGCGAGATCGGCAAACGAGATGACCCGATCGGTGCCGGCGACGCGCACGGCGCCATCGGCGATCTCGAGATCGCTCACGCTCGCTTCCAGCGCGTGGGACGCAATGTCCTTGAGCTGATCGCCAAGCGTCTTGGCGGCGCGGTCCACGGACACGCCGCCGACAGGAATTGAGCTCGAGCCGCCGGTGCCGGCGCCGCTCTTGATGCGGTCGGTATCGCCCTGCACCATTCGCACGCGCTCCGGCGGAAGGCCGAGCCGCTCCGCGATCAGCTGCGCGTAGGACGTCGCATGCCCCTGCCCGGTCGACTGCGAGCCGATCAGCAGCGTGACGCCGCCATCACGGTCGAGCGTGAGCGTCGCCGTCTCGGGTCCGTTATTGCCGCAGGCCTCGACATAGGTCGCGATGCCGATGCCGCGCAGGCGCCCGGCGCGCCGCGATTGCGCCGCGCGCTTGTTGAAGCCGTCCCAGTCGGCAAGCTCCTGCGCGCGCGCCAGCGTGCCGGCGAAATCGCCGGAGTCGTAGACCTTGCCGGTCGGCGTCTTGTAGGGCAGCGCCTTCGGCTTGATCAGGTTGCGGCGGCGCAGGACATCGGGTGCGATGTCGAGATCATGCGCGACCGCATCGACCGCGCGCTCGATCAGATAGGAGGCCTCCGGCCGCCCGGCGCCCCGATAGGCATCGACCGGCACCGTGTTGGTGTAGACCGAGCGCAAACGCACATGCGCGACCGGGATGTCGTAACACCCGGTCGCCATGCCGACGCCGAGCCAGGGAATATAGGGCGCATAGGCCGACAGATAGGCGCCCATATCGGCGACGATGTCGAGCTCGAGCGCGAGAAATTTGCCCTTGTCGTCGACGGCGAGCCGCGCAGTCGAAATATTGTCGCGCCCGTGGCTGTCGGCGAGAAAATGCTCGGAGCGCTCGCAGACCCATTTCACCGGCTTGCGCAGGCGCTCGGCGGCAACGGCGGCGAGCGCATATTCGCGATAAGGAAACAGCTTGGTGCCGAAGCCGCCGCCGACATCGGGCGTGACGACGCGCATCTTTTCCGGCGGCAGCTTCATGACGTCGCCGGCGATGATGTCGCGAATGATGTGGCTGCCTTGGCTGCCGAGCGTCAGCGTGTAGCGGTTGCCGTCGTACTCGGCGACCACGCCGCGGGTGTCGAGATAATTGGTGACCAGCCGCTGGTTGACGATGGTGAGCTCGACGACTTTCGTCGCCCTGGCAAAGGCATCTTTCGTCGCGGCCGCATCGCCGACGGCGACCTCGAAGGCGAGATTGCCGGGCCGATCTGCCCAGACCTGTGGCGCGCCTTTCTTCAGCGCCGCGATGGCACCGGTGACGTGGGGCAACGGCTGCCAGTCGATCTCGACCGCCTCCCATGCATCTTTGGCGGCGGCGAGCGTGTCGGCGACAATGAAGGCGACCGCATCGCCGACGTAGCGCGCGACCTCGCGCGCGAGGATCGGATGCGTCGGGATCTTGATCTCGACGTCGGGCAGCACGCCCGGGGTCGGCAAGGGCCCGAGATGGCCGATGTCGGCCGCGGTCAGCACCAGGCGGACGCCGGGCATGGCCCGCACGCGCCCGAGATCGCCGATACGGAAACGGGCATGGGCATGCGGCGAGCGCACCACGACAGCATGCAGGGTGGCGGCCGGCGCGACATCGGCGATGTAGCGCCCCGCGCCGCGCAGGAGAGTGTCGTCTTCCTTGCGGGTAAGCGGCTGGCCGAATCCGAATTTCATTGTCATTTGCGGCTGTCGGCTTTCGTAGGTCGTTTGGAGGGCTCTTGCTGCCCGCGACGGGCCGTCAAGTGTACCGCAATCCAGCGGGTGACCACATAGAAGACCGGCGTGAAGATCAGCCCGAACAAGGTGACTCCGATCATGCCTGAAAAAACCGCGGTACCGAGCGTCTGGCGCATCTCCGAGCCGGCGCCCACCGCCCAGACCAGCGGCGTCACACCGAGAATGAAGGCAAAGGATGTCATCAGGATCGGCCGCAGGCGCAGGTGAGCCGCCTCGACTGCGGCGTCGAAGCGGTTACGCCCGCCGTCCTCAAGTTGCTTGGCGAATTCGATGATCAGGATGGCGTTCTTGGCGGCAAGGCCGATGAGCACCACAAACCCGACCTGGGTGAGGATGTTGTTGTCCTGCCCGCGAAGCACCACGCCGACGATCGACGCGATCAGGCACATTGGCACGATCAGGATGACCGCGAGCGGCAGCGTCAGGCTCTCGAATTGCGCCGCCAGCACCAGGAACACGAACACCACCGCCAGCAGGAACACGAAGATCGCGGTGTTGCCGGCGCGGATCTGCTGGAAGGCGAGCGTGGTCCATTCATAAGTGAACCCCTGTGGCAGCGTCTGCGCCGCGAGCTGCTCCATGATCTTGATCGCCTCACCCTGGCTGTAGCCGGGCGCCGCCGCCCCGTCGAGCTCGGCGGCAGGGTAAAGATTGTAGCGCGGCACGCGATAGGGAGCGGTGATCGTGCGCACCGTCGTGAAGGCGCCGAGCGGCACCGTCTCACCGGTGCTGTTGCGCACGCGGATCTTCAGCACGTCTTCGGTAACGGCGCGGGCATCGCTCTTCGCCTGCGCGATCACGCGGTAGGTGCGGCCGAACAGGTTGAAGTCGTTCACGTAAGACGAGCCGAGATAGATCTGCAGCGCCGCAAAAACGTCGGGCACGTTGATGCCAAGCAGCTGCGCCTTGGTGCGGTCGATGTCGAGATAGAGCTGCGGCGTGGTGTTCTCGAACAGCGAATAGACCTGCACCAGGCCGGGCGTCTGCGCGGCGCGGCCCATCATGGCGTAGACCGCTCCCTGCAGCGCCTGCGAGCCGCGGCCGCCGCGGTCCTCGACCATCATGCGGAAGCCGCCGGCATTGCCGATGCCCGAAACGGGCGGCGGCGCGGCGACGAAGATCAGGCCATCGTGGATGGCGGACAGTTTCTGGAACAGCTGGCCCTGGATGGCGGCCGCCGACTGCATGGGATCGGCCGCGCGCTTCTCGAACGGGTCGAGCGTCACGAAGACGGCGCCGGCATTGGGCGCGTTGGTGAAGGTCGCGCCGGAGAAGCCGACGATGTTCACGGCGTGCGCGATGCCGGGAATCGAGAGCGCGATCTCGGTCGCCATGCGGTTGACCTCATCGGTGCGATCGAGCGAGGCCGCCGGCGGCAGCTGGGTGATGATAATCAGGTAGCCGCGGTCGAGCTGCGGGATGAAGCCGACCGGCGTCTTGCGGAATTCGTTGAGGCCGAAGGCGATCACGCCGGCATAGACGATGAGCATCAGGACCGCGATGCGCACCAGCTTCGCCGACAGGCGGCCGTAGCCGTGAGTGAGCTTGTCAAAATAACGGTTGAACAGGCTGAAAAAGCCGCGGATCGGCCTGCTCCACCAATGCCCGTCGGCGATCTGGTGCTTGGGCTTGAGCAGCAGCGCGCAGAGCGCCGGCGAGAGCGTCAGCGAGACGATCAGCGAGATGAAGGTGGCGCCGGCGATGGTGAGCGCGAATTGCCGGTAGAACTGGCCGGAGATGCCGGTGATGAACACGGTCGGCACGAACACCGCCGTGAGCACGAGCGCGATCGCGACCAGCGCGGCGCCGACCTCGTCCATGCTTTTGACGGCGGCGTCGTGCGGGGTGAGGCCGGCCTCGATATTGCGCTCGACGTTCTCGACGACGACGATCGCGTCGTCCACCACAATCCCGATCGCCAGTACCAACCCAAACAGGGACAAGTTGTTGAGCGTGAAGCCGAACAACGCCATGAAGAAGAATGTGCCGATCAGCGACACCGGAATAGCGACGATCGGAATGATAGCGGCGCGCCAGGTCTGCAGGAACAGAATGACCACGAGAACAACCAGAACTATCGCCTCGCCGATCGTCGACTGCACCGCGTCGACCGACTGCTGAATGAATTCGGTTGGATTATAGACGATGTCGTATTTCAGCCCGGGCGGAAAACGCTTGGCCAGCTCGTCCATCGTGGCCTTGACGTTCTTCGCGGTCGAAAGCGCATTCGATCCCGGCCTCTGAAAGATACCGATCGCGATCGCGGGATCACGATCAAGATACGAATTCGTCGAGTAGTCCTGCGCAGCGAGCTCGACCCGCGAGATGTCTTTCATGCGCACGACCGCAGTCGCGGTCTGCTTGACGACGATATTGCCGAACTCCTCGGTGCTGGTGAGGCGCCCGAGAGTCTGTACCGAGATCTGGAAGGCGCCAGATTTGTCCATCGGCGGCTGATTGAGAACGCCGGAGGCAACCTGCACGTTCTGCCCGGCAAGCGCGTTGACGACGTCGTTTGCGGTGAGGCCAAGCGACTGCAGGCGATCGGGGTCGAGCCAGGCGCGCATCGCATAATCGCGGCTACCGAACACGATGAGCGAGCCGACGCCATCGACGCGGGTTACGGCGTCGGTGATCTCGATGGTCGCGTAGTTCGAAATGAAGAGGGTGTCACGCGATTTGTCGGGCGAATAGAGATGCACGACCATCATCAGGTCGGGCGAGCTCTTGTTGACGGTGACGCCGATGTTGCGCACGTCGATAGGGAGGCGCGGCTGCGCGATCGAGACGCGGTTCTGCACCTGCACCTGCGCAATATCGAGATTGGTACCGAGCTCGAAGGTGACCGAAATCGTGAAGCGGCCGTCGCCGGTCGAGTTCGACGACAGGTAGATCATGTTCTCAACGCCGTTGATCTGCTGCTCGATCGGCGTGACAACCGTCGCGGCGACAACGTCGGCGCTCGCGCCCGGATACTGCCCCGACACGGTGATCGTCGGCGGCGCGATTTCCGGATATTGCGCGACCGGCAGCCGCCAAAACGCCACGCCCCCGAGGATCACGAAAATGATCGACACCACGGAGGCGAAAATCGGCCGGTCGATAAAGAAGTGAGATATGCGCATGCGTTCGCGCGGCCCGCTATTTTTTCGACTCTTGCGCGGGCCCTCCCGCCTGCGCCGGCGCAGCCGGCTTCGCTCCCTGATCTTCGGGGTGCACTTTGGTGCCGGGGCGGGCCTGCATCAGACCGTTGACAACGACGCGATCGTCGCCGCCGATGCCCTCCTTGATGACGCGCAGATTGTCGGAGGTGAGCTGGCCGAGCGTCACGTATTTGATGCGCGCGGTATCCTGATCATCGACCACGACAACGTACCGGCGCGCCTGCTCGGTGCCGATGGCAATGTCAGGGACGAGCAGGCCCTCATAAGGCGGCGAGCCGGGCACCCGCACACGCGCGAACATGCCCGGCGTGAACACGCCATTCGCGTTCGCGAACACCGCACGGCCGCGGATCGTTCCCGTCGAACGCTCGATGACGTTGTCGACAAAGTCCATGTGCCCTTCGTGATCGAAATCCCGCTCGTCGATGAGCTTGAGCGCCACCTGCACGCCCGCATTGCGACTGGCGACGTCCTGCCCGCCGGCTTTGGCCAGACGCTCGTAGCGCAAATAAGAAGCCTCATCGAACGTGAATTCGAAATAGATCGGGTCCGTCGACACGATTGTCGCAAGCAGCGTCGTATTGCCGCCCGCGCCGCCGGTGACAAGGTTACCCGGTGACACGCGGCGGTCGCCGATGCGCCCGTCGACCGGAGCGCGCAGCTCGGTGAATTCGAGATCGAGCTCGGCCTGCCGTACCGCCGCCTCGTTTGCCGTTACCGACGCCTTGGCATTGCGGAACGCCTGCGCACGCTGCTCGAACGTCTGGTCGGTGATGGTCTTGTCGCGCACCAGCGCCTGTCCGCGCGTATAGTCGGCTTCCGTGTAGGCCAGGTTCGACTGGGCTTGCACCAGATTGGCGCGCGCCTGGTCGAGCGTGTTCTGGAACGGCCGCTTGTCGATTGTGAAGAGAAGATCGCCTTGCTTGACGAGCTGCCCGTCCTTGAAATGCAGCTTGTCGAGATAACCCGATACGCGCGCGCGCACCTCCACCGAATTGATGGCGGTGAAGCGCCCGACATATTCGTCATAATCGAACACTGTGCGCTTGACCGGCTTTGCAACGGTCACGGCTGCCGGTGGCGGCGCACCACCCTGCTGCTGCCGCTCGCCGCAACTCGCGACGAAAGTCGCAATCGCCAGCGGCAACGCAAACCGTGCGACGTGACGCATCAAGAAAAATGATGAAACAACCCGTCGGGAGTTCATGAATTCCTGCAGCCAACAGCAATGATTGCGGGCAGTCCCAATACCGTCGCCAGTGACCTATGTCCACCTCGGCAATTCGGCAATAGCTTGAAAATAATGCTTTTTATCGATGTGATTTGCCGCGAAAAGCGGCAAGCCAACCGCCACCGAACAAGATCGCCATGATCCCGGCGTAGACCACGGCGCCGATGATCGCGAGCACGCCGAGCGTGGCAAGATCACGCAGGCCGTGCCAATTGCCGACCCATCCAGCAACAGGGGCGCGACACAGCCACAGCGCTGCAGCCAGCACGACACCGGCGATGGCAAACCGCACAATCGAGCGGCGCAGGCGCTCGTCGCGCGGCAAATGACCGGCGCGCGCCGCAAACCAGATCACCAGACCGAGATTGATCCAGGCGCCAATCGATGTCGCCAATGCAAGGCCGATTTGCGCGAGCGGCCCCATTAGCAGCACCTTGAAGGCGATGTTGACAGCAGCAGCAAGCAACGCCGCCTTGACCGGTGTCGCCGTGTCTCCACGCGCAAAGAAAGTTGCAACCACGCTGCGGATGAGTACGAAGGGCAGCAGACCAAACGCATAGGCCATAAGCGTGCGCCCCGCCGCCTCGGCATCGGCCGCCGTGAAGGCCCCGCGCATGAAGAGCGCGCGCATGATCAGATCGGGAATGACAAAGAAAGCTGCCACGCAGGGAATCGACAACAGCAACGTGAATTCGATGGCACGGCCCTGCGCGTGCACAGCCCCCTGGTGATCGCCGCCCGCGATGCGGCGTGACATCTCCGGGAGAATGACCGTGCCAGCCGCAATACCGATGACGCCGATGGGCAATTGATTGAGCCGGTCGGCGTAATAAAGCGCCGACAACGCGCCCGCCGGCAAAAAGCTCGCGATGATCGTGTCGGCGAACAAAGCAAGCTGGACCCCAGCCGAGCCTATGATTGCTGGCCCCAGGGCGCGGAAGAATTGCCGCACGTCGGCATCGAGCTCCGGCCAGCGAAATTTTGTCAGTACGCCGGCTATTCCGGCATCGCCTGCGACCAGCAGGAACTCAAGAACACCGGCAATGAGAACGCCCCATGCCGCTGCGTGACCGGCAGTCGGAAAGAAAGCCGCCAGCGCCAGTGCAACAATCAGCGACAGGTTGAGCAGGATCGGGGCAGCAGCGGCCGCGGCGAACCGCTGCAACGCATTGAGGATCCCCCCGTAGAGCGTCACCAACGTTATCAGCAGCAGATAAGGAAATGTGATGCGGGTGAGTTCAACCGCGAGCGTGAAACGGCCGGGGTCATTCGAAAAGCCGGGCGCCAGCACGTCGATCACTGCCGGTGTGAACACCAGCGCAACCGCAAGCAACACGATCTGGGTCGCAAGCAACAGGGTGAAGATGCGGTCCGCGAATATAGCGGCGCGGGCGGCTCCCCCACTTTCTCTTATGCGCGCATAGGCAGGAACGAAGGCCGCGTTGAATGCCCCTTCCGCGAATATGGCGCGGAAGTGGTTGGGCAACCGCAATGCCACGAAGAAGGCGTCGGCCACGGGGCCGGCACCGAGAACGGCGGCCAGGATGATGTCGCGGGCAAAGCCGGTAGCGCGCGAGAGCAGCGTGAAGCCGCCGACGGTCAAAATGCGCTCAATCATCAGGGAAAATCCCCGCCGGAAGGCGTTAATACAGCCAATCGATACTTGAGCCCGGTGCAACGTTAGCGATAGTCAGGTAGGTGCAACTGCCTTAAGACAATTCTTCGCCGGAACAAAGAGCCCATATCACCCGCTCCGACCGCCACCTATGGCCTCACTTATCATCCCAATTCTACTAGCAGGCGGCGCCGGAACGAGGCTTTGGCCGGTGTCGCGCGACGCCCTGCCGAAGCAGTTCCTGCCATTGATCGGCGACAAGTCGACTTATCAGGAAACGCTGCTGCGTGTGCGGGATGCGATGTTCGGGCCGCCCATCGTCATCACCGGCCCCAACTTCCATTTCTTCGCTCGGCGTCAGGCCGAGGAGATCGGCGTCGAGGCGACGATCGTCATTGAACCGATGCGGCGCGATTCGGGGCCCGCGATCGCCGCGGCAACCATGGTCGCCAGCCGCCGCGATCCCAAGGCCGTGGTGCTGGCGCTTGCCGCCGATCACATCATCCCGGACGTCGAAGCATTCAAGGCGACCTGCCGAGCCGGACTCGTCGCCGCCGAGGCAGGCCGCATTGTCACCTTCGGTATCAAACCGACGGAACCAAAAACCAGCTACGGCTACATTCTTCCGGGCGAGGCGATCGGTGATGGCGTCTGCGCGGTGAAGAGCTTTGTCGAAAAGCCCGATGCCGAAACTGCTGCTCGCTATGTCCGCGATGGGTATCTCTGGAATTCCGGCAACTTCCTTTTCCGTGCGGCCGTGCTGCTGTCGGAGCTCAAGCACCTTGAGCCCGACATGGCCTCCGCGGTTGACGCTGCAGTCACCAATGCCAGCAACGATCTCGGATTTTTGCGCCTGGAAGCAGGCGCATTTTCGCGCGCACCGCAGAAATCAATCGACTACGCCGTCATGGAAAGGACCGACCTGGCAGCAGTTGCGCTCGGAAATTTCCGGTGGTCGGATATCGGCAGCTGGGACGCACTGTTCGACGTTACATCGCGTGACGCCGCCGGAAACGTCCTGCAAGGCTCGGTTATGACGATCGATGTAAAGGGTTGCATGGTGCATTCCAACGATCGTCTCACGGCTGTCGTTGGCGTCAACGACCTGGTGGTGGTCAGCACCACCGATGCCGTGATGGTCATTCCCCGCACCCGCGCGCAGGACGTTCGCGAGCTCGTCAGCAAGCTCAAGTCAGAAAAGAGGCCGGAGGCGACCGATCACAAGCGGGCTCACCGGCCCTGGGGCTACTACGAGTCAATCGACGCAGGGGATCGATTTCAGGTCAAGCGGATCGTCGTCATACCGGGCGGCGTGCTTTCGTTGCAGAAACACCGCCATCGCGCCGAGCACTGGGTCGTGGTACGCGGCACGGCCGAGGTGACGATCGGCGAAAAGGTCAGCGCGGTGCACGAAAACGAGTCGGTTTACATTCCCATTGGCAGCGTGCATCGGCTGGCGAACAAGGGAAAAATCCCGCTCGAACTGATCGAAGTACAGACCGGCAGCTATTTCGGTGAGGACGATATTGAGCGGCTCGAAGACGTCTATAAGCGCACCTAGGCGCTCATTTCGCGGATAACGTCCCTGCTCACGATTTCAGCGCGCGGCGCGTCGCGTCGATGATGCGGTCCTGGGTCGGCACATCAAGATATGCGTGCATCGGCAGGCTGATCACCTCAGATGCTAGCCTCTCGCTCACCGCCACGCCGGCTTTCCCGACCGGATAGTGTTTGTAAGCCTGCTGTCGATGCAGCGGGATCGGGTAGTAGATTGCGGTCGGGATGCCTTCGGATTTCAGCGCGACGGCAAGCGCATCACGACGGCCGCCAGCAACCCGGATCGTGTATTGCGCCCACACCGAGGTGTAGCCGGCCGGAATGCGTGGCACGCCAACAACATCGCCAAGTCCTTCGGTGTAACGATTGGCAATCCTGTTGCGGGCATCGATTTCGTCGGGGAAGATCTTGAGCTTTTCGATCAGGATCGCCGCCTGGATCGTGTCGAGTCGCGAAGCGAGACCGACGCGGACATTGTCGTATTTATCGCTTCCCTGCCCATGCACACGTAGGCTGCGCAGGGCATCGGCAAAGCCGTCATCGTCGGTCGTCACCGCGCCGCCATCGCCATAGCAACCGAGCGGCTTGGCGGGGAAAAAGCTCGTTGCCGTCGCCTGACCAAACGTACCCAATCGCCGATTGTTGCAGGTTGCACCAAAAGCCTGGGCGGCGTCGTCAAGAACTAACAGGTTTTCGGCGCTTGCCGCGGCCTGCACCGCCCCGTGGTCGGCCGCGAGGCCGAACAGGTCTACCGGAATAATGGCTTTCGGCCTGAGCCCGGATTCTCTTGCTGTCGCCGCCGCGCCGGCAATTCCCTTGGCATCGATGTTGAACGTCGCCGCGTCGACGTCGACAAAGACCGGTGTCGCTCCGACCAGGACCGCCACCTCCGCCGTCGCGCAAAAAGTGAATGACGGACAGAGCACCGCATCGCCTGGCCCAATTCCCATTGCGCGCAGCGCGAGGACCAAAGCATCGGTGCCGCTCGCGCAGGTGACGACGTGACGCGCACCGCAGAACGCGGCGAGCTCGGCTTCGAAGGCGCGGACTTCCGGACCGAGAATGAACTGGCAGTGATTCAGGACTTTGCCGACCGCGGCATCGATGGCAGGACCGAGCCTGCGGCGTTGCGCGGCCACGTCAATAAATGGGATCGGCGGATTGGTGCGCAAATTCATGGCCCGTAAACGAACCCGACCCGTCAACCGACGACGGCGCGCGGACCCTTGCGTTGCGCGGGCGTCACCACGGTCGGGCGCGTCGCGAGGCAGCGCGTGGCGATTTCAAGGCTGGCCACCGCTTCCTCGCCTGTCACAGCGGGCGCACCCCCGGAGCGCACGGCACGAAGAAAGGCCAGCAATTCGGAACGCAGCGGCTCGGCATGGCCGACCGACAGATGCCGCATCGAGTAGCTGCCGTCAGGCTGGAAGCCGAAGCACTCGGTCACCTGGCGCGTCAGCAGATCGCCCATCACATATTTTCCACGTGTCGCTACCGTGACGTTGCGCGCCTTGAATGGCGTCAGCCAATTCGTGTTGATATGCGCCAGCACGCCGGAGGCGGTGCGGAACTGCAGAAGCGCAATGTCCTCGCGTTCGGCGACCGCGCTCGAAAGCTGCGGCTGCACCTCGATAATGTCGGAATCGGTAAACCAGCGGATTAGGTCGATATCGTGAACCGCCAGGTCGATCACCACACCAACATTCGACATGCGCGGCGGAAACGGGCCGACGCGGGTAATGGCAATCGAAAGAATGTCCTCGCCACGGATGGCTTCCTTGATGGCCTCGACCGCCGGATTGAAGCGCTCGACATGGCCGACCATCAGCGTCACGCCGGCGCGGCGCGCCACGTTGATAATCTCGCGGCCCTCTTCAACCGAGGATGCGATCGGCTTTTCCACCATCACGTGAACGCCGCGCGCGATACAGGCCAGCGCGATATCCCGATGAAGGTGGGTTGGCGCAGCAATCGTTATCGCGTCGACGTCGCGCTCGAGCAGTTCATTGACGTCTGAAACCGCGACGCAGCCCAAAGTCCGTGCGACAAAGTCCGCCTGCTTGCGGTCGGGGTCCGCGACTCCGACCAGCTCGGTTCCCGGCAATCCGGCAAATACACGCGCATGATTGCTGCCCATGACGCCGACACCGACGACACCGACACGCAACGGACGCTCCGCGCTCGCTACAGCCTGCATCATGTACTGATGGTATCCCCAAGCCCCAAATGTCCGCCGCCCATCCTCCCCTAGCACGACGCCGCGGGGCTGGCGACAGCCCCTGCGAATGGAGGGCGAACACGTTTTGAGTCAGTCTGTGACACGCAAGAAAAACAAGGAGTTATTAATGCGGACACATACAAAATGTATTCGGATCTTTAGGCCAAAGTGACTTCGACGGCCCTCAGCGAGATCTTGGGAACCGACCGCCACCGGACGATATCGCGGGGCACTGCCGCGCTATAGTGGCAACGGCCTTGCAAGCCGCGAAGAGAGCGGCGCTCAAGTTTTTAGGTGTTCTACCCGCAAGGACCGCAACTTGATTACGCCGCAGCCGCGCATTAATCCGTTGGTCCTTCGAACGGACGACAGCTATCAGCCCATGAATGGGTTTCTACATCCAATGGCCCATCACAAGGCCGCCCACGAATGAAATAAGGCTCGCCCCAAACACGAGCGCGCGCGTCCTGGGCTCTGCCGCAATCGCAAAAAGCCCTGAACTGATCAGGGCTATAATTAAAAGAACTATGTCAAGATAGACGTGCAAACGCGATTCCCTTGTCGACGAATCGTATAGGATGAACAACCTGCGCTGGCAACGCGCAAATGGGTGAGGCGCAATCATATTCTGTTGACGCAATGTGACAAGGCTGACACGAGCTGATCAATGGTCAGCTCGCCCGGTGTGGTCACACTAGCGAGTAAGAAACTATTCTGCGGCGCGCGACGCCGGCACTTCAAGCCGCAAGCCTGCTGACAGGGCATCGTCACGGAAAGATTTCACCGCAGCGAGTGAAAGTTCGGTGGCCGACTTAGTGCCGATCAGGGGAAGCTTTTTCAGCACGTCGGCGGGCGCCGTGATGATGTGGCAACCCATGTCGTCCGCTTCGACGACGTTGAAGACCTCGCGCGTGGAAGCCCAGATAATCTCGACATTGCGGGTCTTCCGCGCACGCGCAATCGCCTCCTGCACAATCGGCCGATAGTCGATGCCGAAGTCGGCGAGCCGGCCGGCAAATACGGAAACGCAGGCTGGCGCACCGCCGTCCAGCGCCTCGACGGCACGTGCAACCTGCTCGGGCGTAAAGATCGCGGTCATATTGATGTTGACGCCTTCGCGCGACAGCGTGCGGACCGCGTCAAACAAGGGCTCCCCGCGCGTATTCGTCACCGGCAACTTCACATAAACATTCTTGCCCCAGGTCGTGATGACACGCGCCTGCGCAACCATTTCGGCGACATCGTCGGAAAACACTTCGAAGGAAATGTGCCGATCGGGTACCGCAGCCACCAGATCGCGCGCGTATACCGCGTAATCGCTGACACCCGCCTTTTTGAGCAGTGACGGATTGGTCGTAAAGCCGGCGATCCAGGACTGCTTGGCCATCTCGACGATCTGCGTTTTGTCGGCGCCGTCGGTAAACAATTTGACTTTCAGCTGGGCCAGTTTCGGAGTCGCCATTGTTCCCTATCCTGAATCTCGCAGGTGTCGCCGCCAATATAAGACGATTACTCAGACGATCCAATGCGTCCGCCGGCGCTATTCAGAGCGGAACCACCATTTACTCACAGGCGGTGATAGGCCCGATACCATGCGACGAAGCGGGCAATTCCGTCGGCAATCGAGGTCGCAGGCCGGAAATCGACATCGCGCATAAGATCGTCGATATCGGCGTAGGTCGCGGGAACGTCACCGGGCTGCATGGGCAGCAGTTC
>JBKPRE010000086.1:0-14822 GCA_046734435.1 Pseudomonadota bacterium
CCGTAGGACCAAGCGTATATTCAACGGCACGCTCACCGTCGCCCCGCCTTGGCATCGCCTGTGGACTTGGCCGTTACGCTGGGCCGGGGCCAAACACCCGAAGCTAGGCCCCGGACGGCCTTCGCTCATCTTCGTCGGTGATATGAGCGACCTCTTTCATAAAGACCGCCCCACCGAAACCATAGACGACGTCTGTGTGACGCTTGCCGCCAGCGAGCACATTGGCTTGCTGGTCACGAAACGCACGCGTCGCATGACCGAATATTTCATCGCGCAGCCACCGCGCACGGTACGCCTCTGGAAGGACAAACTTTGGCTCGGTTTCAGCGCCGAGCGCCAACTAGAGTTTGACCGGCGTTGGGCCGATATGCGCGTACTCGCGGCAGCCGATTGGTTCATCTTTGTTTCCGTCGCGCCGCTGATTGACCCGGTGACTTTGCCGCCTGACTTTCTCGCACTAGGCAAACGAACGTGGGTCGTTGTTGCGGGTGAGCAGGGACCACACGACGCCTGCCGCGACATGGAGCCGGATTGGGCGCGGTTAATTCGTGACCAGTGTCGCGCTGCCGGCATTCCGTTCTTCTTGAAACAAATGGCGCGAAAAAAGCCGATACCGCCCGACTTGCTGCACCGGGAATTTCCAGTGCTTGAGATTACAAAACCAAATTTGTCGTCTCTTGAGACTACAGAAAAGGTCGAGTGTTTGGGTCCCCGCCCCGGTATTATTAGCAGTAAGCAGGAAGGAGCGCTGTGAGATGAGACGTAAAAAGAGAACGAAGAAAGAAAAGCGCGCGCGGCGGCGTCATTACCAAGAGACCCACGACCAAAACCGCATCTACCGCGTATGGGACTTAGCAAAGCTGCTCACCGTGCACGAAATGACAATTTGGAAATGGGCGCAGAAAGGTTTACTGCCGCCGCCGACTAAGTTTGGCCCCGGCGTCACCGCGTGGCGGGCGAGCGACATTGAGGCGTGGCAAGCGGCTAAGGCGAAGGAAGCGCAGCCGCAGGAAGTCGCGGAGGCGAGCGCATGAACACTAAAAAGAATAACCCGCGCTGAGGGAAGACCTCGTAAACCTCAGCGCGGGCAATGGCCAATAGGAGACTGTAGGTAGCAAGGGTACGTAGGAAACTCGCTAGGAGCCAACTCAACGACGAGACCCGAACTCAACGCGGAGCTAACCCACAGGAGTTAACCGATGAACTATAGCGGCAGGGGCGACCCGCCCAAAGAAAAATCCCTAGTCAAGTCCTCAGCACTACCAGCACCCACGACGGCGCATCCAGTGAGGGCCGAGTGCGCGCAATTAGACGACGCTCTCGGGCCACTGTCGCGTGCGGTGCACGCGTTCAAGGTAGAGGACGCCGACCTAGAGGCACTACGACGAGCGCTGCCTATGCGTGATAACCTGTGCGCTCGCTGGCGTGCGATAGACCAACCGGCAACCCGCGAACAGGTCGCCACGGAAGCCGTGCGCCTTACAGTTATGCCGGTCGCTAGCAACATTGATACTGAGTTGCTGACCGAAACGCTTTGCGAGCACATTGAAGAATTGCGCCCCACGGTTTTTGCACTCGTGCGGGGAGCAGCAGCGCACCGTCGCAACGCCGAATTCCTTTCCATCAGTAAGCTGCTCAGGGAAATAGAACGCGCGGGGTGGCGTGCTGCTCGCTACCGCGACGTGTTTGAGGGTGACCTTTCGGCGTTGCTGGCAGACAAGGAGGAGGGCCTTGCCTACCAGCGCAAATGTGACGCGGAACGCAAGCGACGTCGCGACGAAGAACAACGCAAGCTGGTCAAGCGACTGCAGGAGGAATGGGCGGCCGAAATGCCGGAACTGTTAGGGCTGGTTAAGGAGGGGAAGGTTGGCGGCGGCTAGCTTCGCAAAGCGTAAAGAAGACTGGCTGCGAGGGGTCGCCGCCGATCCGCGCATTCGCAAGTGGGCACCGCTGGCGGTGGCCTTCGTTCTGACGAGCTACCTGAATAATGAAACCGAAGACGCTTGGCCTTCTGTGGACCGGCTCGCCCGTGACCTGAACGTTTCCGCCGCAGTAAAGGGGGGCGTACAGGCCCCCCTTTCCGACGCGAAAGGGGGGTCGATGGGACCGCTAAAGGGGGGTCGATGGGACCGTAAAAGGGGGGTCGATGGACCCCCCGAACCTTCTATTGAACCTTCGAGTAACCTCCGAGAGGACCCCCCACGACACACCCGAGGCTCCCCGACAGGCTGGGGTCCAGTCAATCAAGGCCCCGAGCTACTCGCTTCCCAGCAAATTGGGCGTGCGGTCCGGCCGAGCTGGCCTCTGCGCAGTCAATCGCTGGCTGGGATGCGTCGCGTGCCGAGCAGGAGTTCGCGACATTCAGCGAACACTATCAGCAGAAAAATACTCCGCATAAGGATTGGTTGGGGGAATGGCGGATGTGGTGTCGGAGAGGAGTTGGGTACGACCAACGCAGGCCGCGTCAACAATCAAAGCCCGACAGGCTCGCCCCTGCGGTCAGGGGTGCGCGTCGGTGGCTCGGTCAGTAGCCTCGCCTAAGCCTCACCGGTTTTGGGCCTTAGAGCGCCCAAAATTTTACTAGCTCACTTTCATCAAATCTTTCGCGGCGACCTACCGGTTGTGGGCATTACCGAACTCCCTCAATAACCCGCGCTACCGGTTTTAAGCCGGTACGTCGTCTAGGAATATATCCTTATCAACCGGGCACTTTCCGGCTATGCTGACCGCGCTCGGTCCGACATTCGTTATTTGGGCATTACGTCGGACTTAAAAAGAAAGCCGAAATGTCCCGCAACGCTACCGCCGCCCGTTCACCGGTTTCTGGCCCCGCCAACGGGGCCGTACCGGCTAAGTTGAAGGCGCAACGGAGCCGCGTAACGAATGGGCGGACGCTGTTCATCAAGGGGGGAGGTGGCCCCGTAGAAACCACGGCATGGCACCGCAGGCTGAAGGATTTATTTCAAGACCACGTGGCCGACCTCGGCGGCATTGAGCACTGCTCAACCGCCGAACAGTCGCTTTGCCGCCGAGCCGCCAACCTAGAACTGCAACTTGAATTGATTGAACGCTTTTGGGCGGGCAATGGCGGCCAAGCCAGCGAGCGCACGCTGCATCTCTATCAGCGCGTCACGTCATCGCTCCGGCGCGTGCTGGAATCGCTCGGCCTGCAACGTCGCCAGAAGGACGTGACCCCCACGCTCAAAGAATACCTAGACGCCAAGTACTCGGAGCCTGACGATGGTGATGCTGAGGCGGCGGAGTAACAGTGCACGCTTCACGCTCACCGCTGAGCAGCGCCGCGCCATAGCAGCCGTCGCACAGGGACTAGCCCCTAATCACCGCTTCGCGTTCACGCTGCACGTCAGTCGTGTTCTCGCATTAGCGCAGCCCAGCGGCTTCCCTACCGACGCCCTCGTTCAACGCGCTATCGCCCGCGCGTTAGCCGAGGTGAGCGCATGAGGTTAGATGTACGCGGCAGCATCCTCGACGTAGCGAAGGACCGCCACCTGTTCGGGCCTTGGTTCTATCCCAGCCACACGTGGCAGGCCTGGTTCGCGTTCCTAGCCGCATTGTTCGCGCTCCCTATGACGCACGAGCAGTGGGCTTTGTATCGCCAGTGCACGGGCCGGCGTATGCCGCCGCGTAACCCCGCGCGGGAAGCGTGGATCGTCGTCGGTAGGCGCGGCGGCAAAAGCTTTATCCTCGCCTTGATCGCCGTGTACATAAGTTGCTTCGTAGACCACCGCTTACACCTGAGCCGAGGCGAACGCGGCACGGTGATGATCATCGCCACCGACCGACGGCAAGCCCGCGCCATCTTTCAATTCATTCAAGGCTTCTTGCGTAATGTGCCGCTGCTCAGCAAGGTCGTTGAGCGTGAAACCGCGCAAGCCTTCGAACTCGAGAACAATATCCGCATCGAAATTCACACCGCTAGCTTTCGCTCAACGCGCGGCTACGCCATCGTCGCCTGCCTATTAGACGAACTGGCGTACTGGAAGACGGAGACGTCTACCGAGCCGGACTACGAAATCATCAACGCCGTGCGTCCCGGCATGGCGCAGTTCCCTAACGCGCTGCTGATCGGGGCCTCTTCGCCGTACGCGCGGCGCGGTGCGTTGTGGGAAGCCTATGCCAAGCACTTCGGCGCTCCCACGGACAACGTGCTCGTGTGGCAAGCCGACACCCGCCTGATGAACCCCAAGATACCGGAGGCCGTGATCCGGGAAGCAATGGCGAAGGATCCGGCGCGCGCGGCTGCCGAGTACGGCGCAGAGTTTCGTTCCGACATCGAGGGCTTCGTCTCGCGGGAGGCAGTCGATGCCTGCGTCGAAGTCGGCATGCTTGAGCGTGCGCCGCTACGCGAGCGGCGTTACTTCGGCTTTGTAGACCCGAGTGGCGGCTCCCGTGACTCCTTTACGCTCGCCATCGCCCATCGCGACGCCGGCAGCCTGTTTGTCGATGCCGTGCGCGAAGTCCGTCCGCCCTTCAGCCCGGAAGCCGTGGTGGCGGAATTTGCTGCGACGCTGCGCGCCTACAACGTGAGCCGCGTAACCGGCGACCACTACGGCGGCGATTGGCCCCCCGAGCAGTTTCGGAAGTGCGGCATCATCTACGAACGCTGCAAAAAGCCGAAGTCAGACCTGTATCGCGACCTGTTGCCATTGCTCAATTCGCGGCGCGTCACGCTGTTGGACCACGCCCGACTGCTTGCGCAGCTTGTTGGGCTGGAACGCAAAACCGGACGCAGTGGCAAAGACTCCATCGATCACGCCCCCGCTGCCTACGACGACGTCGCTAACGCCGTGGCGGGGGCTTTGGCGGCCGCTCAAAACGCTGACAAGCAAAAGATCCGCATGGGCGTCTATGGCTACGGCGGCGGACCTATCACCTGGCTATCGCCAGCACATGAGCGCCCCGTCATCCGCTGGATAACTGTTCCAGAATCCGAAGCACCCGCTGCGAAAGGACCCTGATGAAAGGAACACTGTCATGGCAAGACGAATGACCGATATCGAGATTGCCGCGCGTATTGTGCCAACAATGTTGCGTTGGCCTCCAGAAAGTGCGTTTGACCCGATGCGCGAGTGCGTTGAAGCGCTGCGGGATACGCTCCACGTCCTCGACGAGAAGTGCGATCGCGCTGAGCAGGATCCAGAGCTGAAGCGGGAAAGTATCGGGCGTCGTCGCACCCAACTCGGAGAGCACGCGCTCGCACAGTTATTAGCTTTTGAGCCATTTCTTAAGGCGGAACTCGCTGTTAACGAGCGTATCAAGCATCTCGATACCAAAACACAGAATTCACTGGCTAAGGCACTTAATGAATTGCGCGAAGGAGTTGCTGCAGCCAAACGGGCCGTCGTCGAACGCTGTCAGATGTCCGCGCATACGTTTGCACCTCGATAGCGCATTAGCACGTGAATATAGGTTCATGGCCTAGGGGCGAAGATCCAAATGCTCCGACCGTGAGCATTTTGATCATATGCTGCGGCAACGGCTGAGCCGTTCGGTATTTGATAGCCGCCGGTCGGTTTACGGGGCTGGTATTTCGCGGCCATAAGCTTCCGCCCCATGTCCGCTTTTGCAGTCGCTATTGGAGTAAAGCGGACATGCGTTGGTGCACCGCATATGTCGGCATAGGACCCAAAGCGGACCTGGTCGGGTATTTTTCTCCTATCTCCCAAAACGAGCACCGCTTAATCTGGCTTCTTCTGGAGCAGACCTGCGAGGGACACTGTGCTCAAGATTTATGGAGCAGCTCATTCGCGTGCCTTCCGTGTGATTTGGCTCGCTAATGAGATGAATCTTCCTTACCAGCACATACCTGTGACATTCGGCGTCCCGGACGCGCAATGCAAGGAACCTTGGTTTCTTGTGTTGAACCCGAACGGTCGCTTGCCGGCAATTGATGACGATGGATTCGTGATGTGGGAATCGGCAGCAATCAATTTGTACCTTGCCGAAAAGTACAAGGGTTGGCTCTGCCCATCTTCACCGCAAGGACGAGGGCGGATGTTGCAATGGGCATTTTTTGTTTCGAATCACGTTGAGCCACCACTTATTGCGCTATTTCGCAATCGAGTATTTTATCCGCCCGAGCAGCGAAACGCTGCCGTAGCAGACGAGGCAGAAAAAGAACTGCGACAGTCTCTTGTAATCCTTGAGCAGGAACTCGCGCGTAATCCCTTCTTCGCAGGCGACCAATGGGGCATGGCCGATTTTATGGTCGCGTGCGTTCTCTACGTGCTGACTCACCTCAACCTTGATCTCACGGCCTATCCGAAACTCGTTGCGTGGCTAATGGCCAGCATCAATCGGCCCGCAGCTCTATCGGCACGCAAATTGCGCGAGACGTGACATGGAAAGACCCTTAGCCGCTGCACATGTCTGCTTAAACGGGACATCACTATTTCTTTCGCGCCAACGCCAGCTGCGAAGATCAACGACTTCGAGGAACTCTTCTTTGTCTGGCCTGGCACTCAAAGTGCGTTTTTCTGAGCCGGGTGTCTTTTCTACAGTTCGTTTTATTGGCCATATGGCGCGCTTTCTGCCCGCTCAGATGGCTCATTTAGCCCATTGCACGTATTTGCCGCATAAAGCGGCTAGCACATTTTGATTGTGTTCACTCCTTTCCCTGCACTAGGCTTGAAAATTCCATCAATTGGTATGGCTGCGTTGTGAAGTTAGTTGGCCCAGAGGTTCTGGCGGCTGTCAGCCCCGCTCGGTTGCGCAGCCTCAAGGTTCTCTGCGTCGCCTCCGTCGTCGCCCCCGCCATTGTCTTTTCTGCTTACGCCTATATCACCTACGATTCCGCTCATCGCGCCGCCGAAGCGAAGGCATTGCATCTGGTGGCAATGCTGCAAGAGCACACGCAGCGGGTCTTCGAAACTATCCAGCTCGCGCTTTACCATACCGACCGGCTCCTTGTCGGAATGCCGGACGACATTATCCGCAATTCTCACGATCTCTGGAGCCAGATGAAGGCGACACAGCTGACCGGCCCTCAAATCGGATCGGTCTTTGTGCTTGGGGCCGATGGTTCTGACGTCCTTAACACGCGGGCATTTCCGTCCCCGCCGACCAATTTTTCCGACCGAGATTATTTTTTGGCTCAAAAAGAAAGTGACGCCGGACTATTCCTGGGTGGCTCCTATATCGGCAAAATCAGCAAGGTCCCAATCTTCAATTTTAGCATTCGCAGGAGCAGTGGCGACGGCCGTTTCAACGGCATTGTCGGTAGCTCGGCGTTTGTGGATTACTTTCAAAAATTCTATGCCACGGTGGGCGATGTTCAAGACGATTTCTCGGTTGTTCTGTTGCGCAGCGACGGCGACATACTCGCTCGCTACCCTGAATTCACCGTCGGGCAAAAATTGGATTTGACCGACCTGCGGCGAGATTCGGCGGCTGCCCATCAGATCCGCTACACGTCATCTCCCGTCGACAACAAAAGTCGTCTTTATGCCAGCGCCAAGATAGGCAATTTCCCGGCTTACATCACGTTTTCGATCGCGCGCGGCGCAATTATCCGAGAATGGACTCGAGATTTGGCTGTTCCAGCCGGCGTTGGCATCGTCATTACCGCCGCGCTCTTGTTGTTGACTCTTTTCGCGTTAAGGCGCGCGCAACGCGAAGGCTTGGCCATTCAACAGCTCAAGGACGTGGCCCAGTCGCTGAACGAAGAAATCCAGCGGCGGCAAAAAGCCGAGACCTCGTTGCTGCAATCGCAGAAGTTGGATGCTCTTGGTCGCATTACCAGCGGCATCGCCCACGATTTCAACAATCTTCTGATGATAATTTCCGGAAGCCTGAGCTTGGCGAAAAAACAACAAGCCGCACCAAGATTGCGGCGCCTGCTGGAGGCGTGCGAACAAGCCACCGAGCGAGGCGCTGCCTTGATCCGCCAGTTGTTGGCCTTCTCGCGTGGTCAGACCCTGCGGCCGGTAGCGGTAGACGTGCGGCGCGTGCTGGCAGACGGCGAAACATGGATAGGTCGTATCATCACCGAGGCGGTGCAGATCGAAATAGCCTGCGAGGATGACGTGTGGCCGGTGTTTGCGGATTTGACTCAGCTCGAATCGGCACTTCTCAATCTGGTCGTCAATGCGCGCGATGCCATGGCTGGCGGCGGCCGGCTGACCATCAAGGCACGAAACGTCACCTTCGCCGAAAGGCAAGCCACCCGGCCGCTGTTTGGAGATTACGTGGCAATTGCCGTTTCCGATTCTGGCAGCGGTATGAGCGAGGAGGTCCTCGGCAAAGTTTTCGAGCCCTTTTTCACGACCAAAGGCCTGGGCAAAGGCACAGGGCTGGGCCTCAGCCAAATTCACGGGTTCATCCAGCAGTCTGGGGGCGACATTTCAATCATCAGCGAAGCCGGCAAAGGCACGACTGTCACTCTGTATCTGCCGCGCAGCAAAGAGATGCCATCTCCCGAGCAAGCTTCAATGCAACACGCCGCCAGCCTACCGCTGCAAAATGAAGACGTCGTGCTTGTCGTGGAGGACGACGACGCGGTCAGAAAGACGATCGTTGAGCAACTCTATGATCTCGCTTACCGGCCTATTGCAGTGCGCAGCGTCGAAGAAGCGCGTGGCATTCTTAGCGCCGGCGGAAGGCTGGACATCCTCCTGACCGACTACACGCTGGCCGGAGGGTCGAACGGCATGGAGTTGGCGCGCGAAGCAAAGAAGCAGCGACCTGAACTGCGGACGCTCATCATGACAGCCTCCTTGGATATTCAAAATTTGTCCGGAACGCCGCTGCGCAAGCCGTTCACGCAGGCCGAGCTGCAAAGAGCACTGGCGTCGCTGGGCAGCAGGCGATCGTGATCGCTTTCGCCGCCATGCAGCCGACCCGACACCAGGAGCAAGTCAGCTTTTAAAGCGGACATGACGTTTTGCAGCGGATATATTTGCTTGTGACCCATACCGGAACTACCCTGCTTGCGGTGGCGTTCAGAGCCGTGGTGAACTTGCGCCGCTGAAGACCTCGATATCTCGGACATGCGGGGATGGGGGAGATGCCGGTTAATTATGATCTCAGCGGTAAAAAGGCTCGAGAACGGCTATCACCGCGCAGCAAATTCGACGACGCTGCCCAAGGGTTGCTTTTGGCCATTAGTCTCAATCGCGCCAGCAGCCTCATTCTTTTGTCTCGCCACCGTGTCTATCGCTGACATGACCTGTGCCGTCGCAGTTTGATGTACCATATGTCCCATACTTGGAATGCGCCGCAGGGTGCTCTGAACAATATCACGATGCAGACGGGCGGATTGCTGCGGTTCAATCAGTCGATCTTCTGTCCCTGCAACGATCACAATGGGCATCTTGAGATGGCTGTACGCCTTTCCGAACTTTTTGGCCGCGGGGATCATAAGAGCTGTTTCGGCCGCAGCAGCCCCGATCTGAGAGGGACGCATAGCCATCTCCTCCGGAAAGCCTCCAAATTTCTTTGGGACAGGGCTCGGACCGAAAATCTTGCGAAGAAGAAGCGGCCATATCAGTCTGCCAATAATAGGAGATATTGTGTGGCTCAATACGTCGCCGATTATTGGCATCGCTGGCTGTGATAGTATCAAGACATCCGCTCGAAGGGTCGGATAGTAATAGCCTGAGGCCAGAATTAGCGCTTGGATATTGCGTGGATATTTTAGCGCAAGGGCCACTGCAACCAACGTTCCCCAAGAGTGTCCGAGTACGAGCGGTTGAGAGGCGCCCATCTGCACAAGAGCAGAGTTGATGAGGTCGGCCTGCGCTTCTGGAGTCCAGACGGTGCTGCGAGGCCTGTCGCTATAGCCGAATCCAGGACGATCGAAGGCGATAACGCGATACGACTTTGCAGCCAGATCAATTAAACCGCTCGATTCAAAGTCCTGAATCATACTCCCGTTGCCGTGAAGTAGGACGAGCGGGCTCCCTGTTCCTCGCTCAACGTAGTGGAGTCGAACCCCGTCCACCGTGATGAAGCGCCCCGTTGGAGGGTTACGCCGCTCGGCCCTTTTTGCGAGAAAGCGATTCAAAATCGCCGATGCAGCGAGAGCCACGACCACGCCCGTAACAACAGGGTGGCTCTTTAGCGCTTTGACGGCATAACTTCGAGAAGGAGCCATTGGTGTTAAACTCGGAAGGTTGGAGTGACTACTGTAGCTTGGGGCCAACCTCCTGAGCGACCGTCCGTTCCGTCGCCAGATTGCTCTTGGTGTCGCAGAGCTGCAAACGCGGCGCATCGGCATCGGCCACGCGCGCGCTAACAACCGCACCGCCTCGACGTAAGCCGTGCGCGCCGGCTTATTCTTTCAGAGGCAATCCTGTGTCGCTCGTTACGGATCTGGAGTTCGGCTCCGAAGCGTCGGATCGTGCGCTCCGCTCCAGTCGCGGGTTGAGGAACTTTTACGTCGGAAGCGGAGTTTGTTTTCGAGCCCGCATAGCGACCTGACAATAGCCGGGTGGCCGAACGGTCGGGCTGTCCCCATGCGGAATCGCCGTCAACCATGAGTGCGAAGTCGGGTAATTCGCTAGCGACTGTCCTCGTCGCCGCCGCAATCATAGCGGCCCTTTACTTCGGACGAGAAGTATTGCTGCCAATGGCGCTCGCTGTGTTGCTCAGCTTTGTGCTAGCGCCTCCAGTGAAACTCCTTCAGCGCCTGTATTTGCCGCGCTTTGCAGCAGTCACGGTTGTTGTCCTGCTCGCGTTCGGCGTGATCTTCGGACTCGCCACCTTGATGTTTGCCCAGGTTAGTCAACTGGCCGGGGATCTGCCACGCTATCAGTCGAATCTGGCGGAGAAAGTACAAACGCTCCGCGGCGCGGCTACCGCGAGCGGAACTCTCGAACAGGCTTCGCAGGTGTTGCAGAACCTGCAGAAAGAACTCGATCGGCCAAAAAACGCAAAACCGACTTCTCCTGCAACACCGGACGCGAGCACCCTCCCGGATAGGCCCATTCCGGTTGAAGTGCGGCAACCAGATCCTGGCGCCCTCCAAACACTCGCCACATTGATCGCTCCCTTGATCCACCCCCTCGCGACCACGGGCATTATCATTATTTTCGTCGTTTTCATCCTTCTGCAGCAGCAGGACCTACGCAACCGGCTCATTCGAATGGCCGGTTCGCACGATCTTCAGCGAACAACTCTAACCATGGACGACGCCGGAAAACGTCTAAGCCGCCTTTTCCTGATGCAACTGGCCCTTAACGCCGCATTCGGGCTGATCATCGGCATCGGACTGTGGGCCATCGGCGTCCCCAGCGCGCCGCTGTGGGGATTATTGGCGATGGTCCTGCGCTTTGTTCCGTACATCGGTGCAATTGTAGCTGCGATCTTTCCCTTGATCGTTGCGACTGCCGTCGACTCCGGCTGGTCCATGATGCTGATGACAGCGGCCCTTTTCCTCATCGTCGAACCCCTAATCGGTCACGTGATCGAGCCTATGGTTTACGGCTATAGCAGCGGACTTTCGCCGGTGGCGGTCGTTGTATCTGCCACCTTTTGGACATGGCTTTGGGGGCCAATTGGACTCATCCTCGCGACGCCATTGACGATGTGTCTGGTCGTGCTGGGCCGCCATGTGGAACGTCTCAAATTTTTGGAAGTTTTGTTAGGTGATCGACCCGCGCTTTCGCCAAGCGAAAGTGCCTATCAGCGCATGCTTGCAGGTGACCCAATTGAGGCGACAGAACAGGCGCAGTCGCTCCTCAAAGATCGAACACTGACCGAGTATTACGAGCAAATATTCATGGGCGCTCTTAGGCTGGCGTGGGCCGACTGGCAACGAGGTCGATTGGATCAAGAGGAGGCGCAGCGTATTCGCAACACAGTTGCAGAACTTGTCGAGGATTTGGAGAGTCACAACGATTCGCGAAACATACCCTCACAGGATGGAGTTCAACCGGAGAAGCTCAAACAATTGGAGGAGATTGTCTCAGCTTCGCCATCGCCGCCACCAATCAATTCTGTTGAAGGAACCGTGCTTTGCATCCCAGGGCTTGGACCGCTGGATGAAACCGTGGCCATGCCGCTCGCCCAGCTGCTGCGCCGCGAAGGGATTGCGGCAGAAGCGAAAGACCCGGAAACGCTTTCAATATCCAAGCTCTTTGCCCTGGAACTAAAGGACGTCGCGCTCATCTGTCTCTGCTACTTGGAGCACGCGACGCCAGCGCAATTGCACTACACGTCGCGTCGTTTACGTCGAAAGGCACCGGGTGTGTCGATACTTGTAGGCATTTTCAACGAAACAGGGCAGACGCCCAATAATGATCCGCAGCAGTTCCCGGAGGGCGTTCAGTTCTTGCAAGGCCCTTTGTCAGCCGGTGTCGAACGCGTCTCCGAAATTCTTTCTAGACCTCGGTCTCACTTGAAACCAGATCAGCCTGTGCTAGCGAAAGCCGGGTAAATGCTCCCATTCTCATTCGGGGCTGCTGAATTTCGGCAGACCGCCGTGGGGGTCTTTCTGTTTGGAAATGTCGCTATTGGCCCATATCAGACATGGGCTTGTGCGCCGCTTTCGGGGCTAAAGCGGGCATTGGGTTTTTGAGAGAAGTCGCTTTCGTGGTCGCTATCGGGGGTAAAGCGGACGTGACGTTTTGCGGTGCGAACGTCCGCTTGTGACCCCGCAGCGTAAATCACGCTGAACACTCCGAGCATCGCATCCGTGGTAGTTCTCGTCGCTATCAATTATTGGCCGGAGCCGATACGATACCTGTTTCAAGGCTGCGAGCATGCGACGACGGGAATTTTTGGCCGCTTTAAGCGGCGCACTAGGTATGTGGCCAGGCGCTACGACTGCTCAGCGGGGCGGATTGCCTTTGGTCGGTGTTCTTGGTCTCGACTCGCACAATCCTTTCGTCGGCTTTTTCCCAAAGGGCCTTGCCGAAACCGGCTTTACTGATGGGCACAACGTAGTTTTGGAGTACCGCTGGGCGGAAGGTCAAAATAGCCGGTTGCCCGCGCTGGCGATGGAGCTTGTTCGTCTCCAACCGGCCGTCATTGCGACAATCGGCGGCGTCGCATCGGCCGTTGCGGCTAAAGATGCGACCAACACGATTCCGATCGTTTTCGCGACGGGAGGAGATCCAATCAAGCTGGGACTCGTAACAAGCTTTAATCAACCCACTGGCAACATCACGGGCGTGAGCTTTCTGGTTAACGTTGTCGTACCAAAACAGTTTGAACCGTTGCACGAGATTACCCGCAAATCCGCTTCGATCGCAATGCTGGTGAATCCGTCAAGTCCCATCGCGGAGTTGGATGTTCGAGCTGTGAGTGCTGCCGCGAAAGAGCTCGGACGAAAGCTGATCATCGTTCGGGCCAGCTCGGAAAAGGACTTCGACTCCGTATTTGCAAGCCTGAAACGCCAAGAGGTTGGTGGACTCTTAATTGATCCCGACAACTTTTTCAGCAGCCGCGCCAACCAACTTGCCGCGCTTGCAAGCCGCAATTCACTCCCCGCAATCTACGCCACACGGAATTTTGCGAAAGCTGGAGGCCTCATAAGCTACGGAACCGATGTTGGGGATGCCTTTCGACAAGCTGGCGTCTACGTCGGGCGAATTCTCAAAGGCGAAAGGACTGCCGACCTTCCGATCCAGCAATCGACCAAGGTCGAACTCGTCATCAATCTTAAGACAGCGAAAGAGCTGGGAGTCACTGTGGCGTTACCACTGCTCGCGCGCGCCGACGAGGTGATCGAATAATTTGTGCGATGTACGCTTGTGGCCCTTAGCTGACATCGGCGCGTGCACTGCACATGTCTGCTTTCAGAGGTAAAGCGGACATGACGGTTTGCCGAAGTCCGCTTTCGCGGTCGCTATTAGGGCAAAGCGTACATCGCTTTTTGTAGCGGACATTATGACCCAAAGCGGACATTGCCTTTGGATTGCAGTGACGGTTATGATGCTGGTTTCAGCCATATCAAAGTACTCATTTGAGCCGATATAATCTCTCCTCTGAGCTTTGGAGAGAATATGCGACGACGCGAGTTCATGACGTTCCTCGGCGGGGCGGCGTTAGCATGGCCGCTCGCGTCGCGCGCGCAGCAAGCGGGGAAGATCTATCGCATAGGGATTCTGGAGCCGATCCCCGCGGCGCAGAACGCCGCCAATCTCGACGCCCTTCGCAACGGGTTGCGAGAACTTGGTTACATCGAAGGTCGGAACTTGGTCATTGAATATCGATCAGCGGACGGTCGCGCTGAGCGCTTCCCGGACCTCGTGTCCGAACTGGTTCGTCTGAACGTCGACCTGATCGTGACGCGGGGGACCCCTGCCGCGGTAGCGGCCAAAAACGCAACCAGAGTCATTCCGGTTGTCATGGCGACGATGGGCGGCCCCGGCGCCATTGTTGCAAGCTTCGCGCAGCCTGGCAGCAATATCACGGGGATGACTACCTTCAGCACCGAGCTGAGCGCAAAACGGGTCGAAATTCTCAAAGAGCTGGTTCCAAGCCTCTCGCGCGTCGGTTTGCTTCACAATATGGGCAATCCGGCCGTTCCACCCGAATGGGAAGAGACAAAAACGGCGGCGCGCTCCCTCGGTATTGCGGCTGAGCTTCTCGATGTGCGGAGCGAGGGCGAACTAGGCCATGCATTTGAGTTGTCAGCCCAACAGCATGTCGACGCGCTTGTCGTTGGCGCAGACGGCCTCACCCAACTGCATCAACAAACGATCGTCGACTTGGCTGCCCGATATCGGCTGCCCGCCGCCTATCCCGGCCGCGAGTTCGTCGAAGCTGGGGGATTGATCGCCTACGCGGTGAACTATCCTGGCCTCTATTTCCGGTTCGCAACCTTCGTCGACAAGATCTTCAGGGGCGCGCAGCCC
>JBKPRE010000087.1:0-14635 GCA_046734435.1 Pseudomonadota bacterium
GACAACAAGATGGCAAGCGCCCACCGGGCGCGGTCGCGCATTGGCATCTGAATCCTCCCAGCAGTCTTTCTTTTTGTTGGTGTCTTGATACCGCCTTGACGGGTTCCTGACTAGGGGACAATCCTCCGGCCGTTAATGCCGATACGGCCCAGAAAAGGCGGGCAGATGTTCGTCAGTTTCTTCCAGGAGCTCAAACAGGCCGGCGTGCCGGTGACCCTGCGCGAGTATTTGACCTTGCTCGAAGCCTTGGACGCCGATCTGGCGTCGCGCCGCGTTGACGACTTCTACTATCTGTCGCGCGCCGCGCTGGTGAAGGACGAGCGCAATATCGACAAGTTCGATCGTGTGTTCGGTCACGTATTCAAAGGGCTGGAGACGATCGACGGCGTGATTGAAGCCGACATCCCGGCCGAATGGCTTAAAAAACTCGCCGAGAAATATCTGACCGAGGAAGAAAAGAAGCAGATCGAGGCCATGGGCGGTCTCGACAAGTTGCTGGAGACGCTGCGCAAGCGGCTAGCCGAACAGAAAAAGCGTCACCAGGGCGGATCGAAATGGATCGGCACTGCCGGCACGTCGCCCTACGGTGCCTATGGCTACAATCCGGAAGGCGTGCGCATCGGCCAGGACGAAAACCGAAATTTCCGCGCGGTCAAAGTCTGGGACAAGCGCGAGTTCAAGGACCTCGATGACGAGGTCGAGATCGGCACGCGCAATATCAAAATGGCGCTACGTCGCCTGCGAAAATTTGCGCGCACCGGCGCGCCGGAGGAGCTCGATCTCGACGGCACCATCAAGGGCACCGCTCATAAAGGCTATCTGGATATTCTGATGCGGCCGGAACGGCACAACGCTGTAAAGGTGCTGCTGTTCTTCGACATCGGCGGCTCGATGGATTGGCACATCAAGGCGACCGAGGAATTGTTCTCGGCGGCGCGCAGCGAGTTCAAGCACCTTGAGTATTTCTATTTCCACAACTGTCTTTACGAGCGCGTGTGGAAGGAAAACCGCCGCCGTTTCCAGGAGACCACGCCGACCTGGGACGTGCTGCACACTTATCCGCACGACTACAAGGTGATTTTCGTCGGCGATGCATCGATGTCGCCCTACGAGATCGTCGCGCCGGGCGGCTCGGTGGAGCATTTCAACGATGAGCCCGGCGCGCTCTGGCTCGAACGCGTGGCGCGCACGTATCAGGCTTGCGTGTGGCTCAACCCGGTGCCCGAGAAGGAATGGAACTTCACGCAATCCATCGGCATGGTACGCCAGCTCCTGGGCGGGCGAATGTTTCCGCTGACGCTCGAAGGCTTGGATCGAGCGATGCGAGAGCTCGTGCGGTAGGTAGTCGCTACCTGCCCTGGGGGGTTTTGCCAATCACGCCGTAGTCTTCGGATTTGCTACCGAAGGCTGCCGCCTCAAAGCCTCCCGATGCCAGCCCGCGCTTGAGCAGCTCACGGATCGCCGCTGCACGGCTGGGCATGCGTAATTTGAAGCGGAAATCATCCAAAATCGTCAGCTCATCGGCTGACAGCATGATCTGGAGCCGTTCGCCGCGGCCATTTCCACCATTCGTCGCCATCGCCTTTCCCCTATTACGCTTCAGATGGTGTCTCACTATGAGTAACATACTCATTTGACGCCAATGCTGCAATAGCAATAAAACGCTCAACGTGATGAAAGAGTTCCAAAGCGCCGAACCACGCAAATATTGGGGTTCGCGCAAAACTTGGTTGCAAAGAAACAGAATTGACGTCGGGGCCGGGCGGTCTAGCGTTGGGTTATGAAACACATAGAAATCAGAGAGAAAAAAGCGCCGGCACCGCTGCTTTGCCAGCACTGCGGCGGCGTGATGCGTCTGGTCGGCAGCGAGCCCCATCCCGTTGAGGCCAAGACGGATCTTCTCACCTACAACTGCACGGTGTGCGAAGAGCTCTTCGTGTTGCCGGTTCCGATCCCTGAAGCAGGCAATTGAAGCACGGGTTGGGGTCACCTCCAAAAGCAGCAACGCCGGGACTTGGTCCCGGCGTTGCTGCTTTGGCTTTAAGTCAGATCGCCCTATGCCGCGTTTGCGGCGTGTAGATGTGCCGGGTCATCCGGCGTCATCTGCGCACGCTGGAGCGCTGTCGCCTCCCGCATCAGACGCGCAAAATCCTTGCGCGCCGTTTCGAGGGCGCCCTCGACCACGGAGCATTGCATCTGCTCGCGCCGGAGCGAGGTGCTGAGCTCCTCGATCCTTTGGTCGGCCGCCTGCTTTTCAGCAGCACGAGCTGCTTCCAGCGCGGCAACCTGCTCGTTGAGCGCAGCGATCGCGTCCTCGGCGCGCGTCAGCGCCGCTTCCTTTGCCGTGAAAGCGCGGGCGAGCGCGGTGCTGCGTTCGATGAGGGTCACACGGGCCTGGTCGACCTCCTTGAATTGAGATTCACGCTGGATGCGCTCAGCCTCGAGGTCGGCCACGCGTGCCTGCAAGGCATCGCGTTCGAGCGCGAGTTCGCCCGCACGCCGATCGTAGGTTCTGATCTCGTCCGCGCGCGCCAACAGGTGCTCACGCGCCTCGCCGAGCAGTTTTTCACTCGCGGAAGCGCGCGCCTGCAATGCGTCGAAACGCATGCGCTGGGTTGTGACTTCGTGTTCGTGGCGCTCGTTCGCTTCGTCCAGCGCAGCCGTAAGCCGTGTCCGTTCGGAATTAAGTTCGGCAACAGTGCCTTCCACATGGCGCAAACGCCCTTGCGTCGCCGTCAGACTGGCTTCGGTCTCGACGAGCTTGCGAGAGACGCGGGCGGACTCGGCGCTCATTTTGTCGAGCGAAATCTGTTGAGCCCGCTTTTCGTCCTCAAGCATCAGCAGGCGCTGGCGCGCTCCATTGAGTTCGGATTCGAGCGCCATCACGCGCTTATCCGCTGTCGAGAAACGCTCATCGAGCCTGCGGTTTTCTTCACGAAGCGCCTTGCCTTCGCCGGTCTCCTGGGCAAGCCGTGTCTCGAGATCGACGATCTGCGCGCGTCTTGCTGCAATATCGATGGCAATCTCGGCTTTCGTGGCCTCGAGCGTACGAAGCAGGTTCTGCGTCGTCGTCAGCTCCTGACGCAGCGCCTGACATTCCTTTTCTGAAAGGCTGGCCTTTTTCTCGAGCTCGGCAACTTCATTGCGCAGCTTGCCGTAAGCGGTGCGCGTGTTGTTGAGCACCGTCTGCAAGCTGATCTTTTCGGATTTTTCGGCTTCGAAGGCGCGCAGCGCCTTGCTCACCGGATCGACCAGCTTGCCGACCGCATTCTTGATGCCGTCGAGCTCGCCGATCTTGGCGTTGGCGTCGAGCAGCAGATTGCGCAGCGATTCATTCTCGCCGCCAAGCTGGGCGCCAAGCGCCGTGAACAGCTCTTCGTCGAGCTCGAGCGGATTGTCCGTTAGAGGGATGGCGCTTGGCGTCGGATCGGCCGGTTTGTCATAGAGTCCGGCTCTACGGGCGAAAAAGCCCCCGAATTTGCTCATTGGGTGATCCCCTAAACGCCGATTCGCCCGGCCGAAGCGACGCCGAATCACACTGTTAATACATCCTAACGGAATCTGAATTTCTGTGGGTAAATGAAAGGTTAACGGCAAAATGGAGTGATGTGCCAAAGGTTTGCCGAAAGGCACATTTTCAGCCGGCGCACTGTCAAAATGCAGAATTTCGGCTTGCCTGAAAATCGTTTTGCGCGGCCCGCGCCTTCGCTTACCTGCGTGTGGCGATGAACAGGCCTTCGCAGAGCCGGAAGGTGATCTCTGCGTCCGCGCCCTGGGGCTCCATTGCCGCTTTCACCGCCGGCGTGACTTCGGCCAGCATCGAGCGCAACAGCGCCTGCATGGTTGCATCGTGGCGGCTGGCCCAGCTCTTGAATTCCATTTTCTTGTAGATCTGCTCTTCGTGCTCGATCGCCAGTCGAGCCGTCTTCAAGGCGTCTCGCCATTCCTGCATGGTCCAGGCACGCAGGTGGCTCGGGTCGCGAAAACGCTCGAAGGCGTTGATGTAATCGCCGACGCTTCCTTCCGGCACGACGTTATCGACCAGCGCGAACAAGCCGTTCGGCTTGAGCACACGGTGGACCTCGCCGAGGAAGGCGGGAATTGAATCGAAATGGTGTGGCGCGATGCGGCAGGTCACCAGATCGAAGTCGCCATCCTCAAACGGAAGCGCCTCGGCCTTCGCATAGGCCGTGCGAACGTTGGACAGTTGGCGCTTTTGCGCCTCGCTCTTCACGAGATCGAGCATTTCCTGGGTGATGTCAGTGGCCCATACGCGCGCGACATGTGGCGCGAAAGCGTAGGCGACATGACCGCCACCGGTCGCGACATCGAGGACATGCCAGCCCTTTTGCGGAGAGGTGAGGGCGACCAGCCGCTCGAGACTCTTGCCGAGTGCGTGCGGCTTGCTGGTCAGATAACTTGCAGCGGTCTTGCCGAATTCTTCCTGGACGAGGCTTTTGTTCATGACTTCCCCGATCGCTCCCGGCGCGCGGCATACATAGCCTGTCTCGCGCGCGCGCGATACGCCGTCACGCATGAAAATTCAGAATGACGGCTCAGCGTCGGTCGTTGTCGCCGCCGCTCAGGTCGTCATAGCCATGACGATGGCTGTAAAAGACCAGCGCCATCAGGCCTCCTCCGACCAGGAGCGAAAATAATACGCCTCCGGCAATGGCCACATACCCATAAGTGGGTATCGCCTCGCCGCCGAGGCGATCCCAAGCGACGGCGGCGAACCAGATCGAAAATGCCAGCAGCGCGAACAGAGGCACTGCGACGTACAGGACCCGCATGGCAGTCATATAGGGATGGCCTCCACATTTGTCAGTCCGCGCGGGCAGGGAATAAAAAAAAGAGCGGGACTTTATCCCGCGCTTTCAAACTTTACGTTTCGGCCGCGGCCTACTGGCTTTCGGCCCCCTTCATGCGTTTGCCTTTGGATGGCGCTTCATCGTTGGCGGCCTCGGCGGGCGGCACCGGCGGCTCGTCCAGCGGCGCGCCCCGGCGCAACGTCGATCGCAGCGCGGCGACCTCGCTCTGCAGGCGGGAATTGTCTTTGCGGGCGGCTTCCAGCGCGCCCTCAACGACAGCCCGCTCCATGCATTCCCGTTGCAGCGCCGAATTGAGGTCCTCTATGCGCTTTTCGATGTTGGTGCGACTCACCTGGATGTCCGCTTCCAGATGGCCATTGCGCTCTGTGAGGGCAGCGATCTTTTCTTCGGCGCGCGCCAAGCCGGTTTCGCGCACCTTCAGGGTCTTGGTCAGCGCGTTGTTGCGCTCGGCCAGGGCCGTGCGTGCCTGCTCATGGTCCCTGATCTGACGCTCGCGCGTTTCGTGCTGCGCCTCGATCTGCGCAAGACGTTTTTCAGCGTTGTTGCGGGCGATCGTCGCTTCGACCGATTTACGGTCGAAGGCGCGCACCTCTTCGGTACGCACGATGAGATTTTGCCGCGCTTCGGACAACAGCCGTTCTGATGTCGCCGCGCGCGACTGCAAGGCATCGAGGCGCATGTTCAGGCTGTTCCGCTCGGCAAGGTGCTGTTCTTTCGCCTCGTCGAGGGCCGCACCAAGGCGGCCGCGTTCCGCATAGGCTTCAGCAAAGCTTGCCTCGACCTTGCCGAGCTGAGCGCGGGTCGCGGTCAGGGTGTTCTCGCTTTCGGTCAACCGCCGCGTCAGCCGCGCCGTCTCGTTGAGAGCCTGATCGATCGCGATCTGCAGCGACCGCTTTTCGTCATCGAGCAGTGTCAGCTTCTCGCGCGCAGCAGCGAGTTCGCCTTCAAGCTGCACTATGCGCTTTTCGGCGGCATCGAGCTGGTCTTGCAAAGTACGCCGGGCTTCGCCCAGCGCGCGACGCTGCGTGGTTTCATGCGCAAGCTGCCGGTCAAGCTCGGAAGCGTGCGCGCGAAGCGCGTTGAGATCGTCGGTCAGCTCCAGCCGGGCGCTTTCGAGCCCGCGATTTGTTTCGCGCGACAACTCGAGGTCCTCGCGCAGCTTTTCGACTTCGGCCTCAAGCGCGGTCGCTTTCCGGTCGATCTGATAAAACTCGGTGCGCAGGGTCTCGTAGGCGGTGCGGGATTCGGCCAGCATGCCCGACAGGCTCAAGGTCTGCGATTTTTCCTGTTCGAGCGCGCGTAAAGTGCTGTTGAACGGCGCCACCAGCTTGTCGAAGGCCGCCTTGAGATCGTCGAGTTCGCCGATCTTGCGCCCGGTGTCGGTCAGGAGGTTGCGCAAAACCTCATTTTCCTCGCCCATGCGCGAGCCGACGTCGGACAAGTTTTCGATGGAGATCGGGTCGCCGCCGTTGCCGTTTCGGCCGGTCAATTTGTCGGTCCCGGCCAGGCCTTTCCGGCCAAAAAGGTCCGACAACTTCGCCATAACGACGCCTCCCCAACCCCGAAACGCCTGCGAACAGCCCCAAAACGCCGCAGTAGCAAGATGACGATATTATATACCTTCGACCTTGGAAACACTCGCCCATATCGCCCTGTGGGTTTCATGGGCTGCTTTTTTGCGACGGTTCGTGTCCTGCAGAGCACATGTCGGCGGAGGAGGGGGAGATGACCGAGCGGCTCGCGGGCGAACCGGTCTCGTACAGCTATCGACCGTCCGTGCTCGGAGCGCCTCGCGAATTCAATCTCACGAGCAGTGGCATCAATTGGGTTGCGGGCGCCAGATCAGGAAGCGTTCCTTTCGACCATATTCGGCGCATACGGCTGTCTTATCGGCCGACCAGCATGCAGTCGCATCGCTTCATTACAGAGCTTTGGGCGGATCGCGGTCCCAAGCTGCAGATTGTCTCGAGCTCATGGAAAAGCATGATGGAACAGGAGCGGCTTGACGGCGCCTATTCCTCATTCGTCAGGGAATTGCATCGGCGCATCTCGTGGGCGAACGGCGCGACGCAGTTCGAGCGCGGGAGCAATCCGCTGATCTATTGGCTGGGTGTTCTGGTTTTTGCGGGAGCCGGAATCGGGCTCGCTGCCCTTATCGTGCGCGCGCTGCAAGCAGGTGCGACGACAAGCGCGGCGATCGTCGGCGCCTTCCTTGTTTTCTATCTCTGGCAGGCCGGTAATTTCTTTCGCCGGAACCGACCAGGCACCTACCGGCCGGATGCGCTGCCGGCCGACGTCATGCCGCGGGAGTAGCGGCGCGTTCTTTTAGTTGCGCACCACCAGCACGGAGCATTTTGCGTAGCGGACAACGTGGCCGGCGTTCGACCCCAGAAAATACGTGCGCATGGCCGGGCGGTGCGAGCTCATCACGATCAGATCGGCGTTGAAGTTTTTCGCTTCCTCAAGCACCTCGTGATAGATACCGCCCTGACGCACCGTCGCCGAGGCGTGTGCTGCATCAAGACCGCACTCCCGCGCGATAATGCCCAATGCTTCTTCAGCCGACTTTCGTTGCTGGACGTCGAAATCAGGCGGCACGTATTCCGCCAGCATCACCGGCGTCATGGCCAGCACATTCACCAGGCGCACCGATCCGCCCGAACTGCGCGCCATCTCGACTGCCGTGCTGATGGCGGGCTTCGCCAGGTCGGTGTCAGCAAGATCGACCGGCACCAAAATCCTCTTGTACATGACAGCGCCCCTCGTTTCGCTGCAAGGCGGCAATCATGGCATGTTTTCGTGCGCGCGTTGAGTACCGGTTACGGTCTCAATTGGCGGCTGTAGACAGCGACTTGGGAGAGACGAAGCGCTCCAACCGCCCGGACTGAGGATGCAGTTTTGCCCAGTCGTCGAAGGCGAAATCGATGACCACCAAACCGCAAGTGGGCATTTTCTCACGCAGCCGTTCGCGGGTTTCAATATCGCCCGAGGCGACAAGCAGCAACGCGACTGCGTGCAGGCCCGGATTATGGCCCACGATGAGGAGGCTTCGGGCGGCGGCCGGGGCTCCTTTGATGACACTCAGGATGTCATGGGGCGTTGCGTCGTAAAGCCGTTCGACCGGGTTGGCCGCCGGGGCCCGCTTGAAGGCGGGGGCTGCGAATTTCCAGGTTTCCTGTGTGCGAGCCGCAGGGGAGGTCATCACGCGGTCCGGTACCAAGGCGTGGGACGCCATATAGGAGCCGACCGTCGCGGCATCCTGTTGTCCGCGCTTCACCAGCCGGCGTGCACGGTCTTCCATGCCCGGTTCGGAACGTTCAGCCTTGGCGTGACGAAATAGCAGGAGACGTCGCATGGTCATGCTATGGAGGTCGACAGCGGCGCGGCCCAGTCTAGCATGTGTCTGCCGCCGCGCCGCGTGCTGCGGCAAATTCGCATCGCTGAGCAAATGGAAGAAATGTAGTCATGGAAGCCGGCTGGTATGAGGCGACGAGCGTTGCACGGCCGGACCGTCCGCGCCTCAATCTCGATCTCGACGTCGACGTTTGCGTGATTGGGGCCGGGCTTGCGGGCCTCACAGTGGCACGCGAGGTTGCCCAGCGGGGCTGGTCGGTTGCGGTATTGGAAGCGGCCCACGTGGCCTGGGCGGCCTCAGGCCGTAACCTGGGATTTGTGCTGCCTGGCTATTTTGAGGACATCGACGACATCGTCGAACGCACCGGGCTCGATCATGCAAAGCAGCTCTGGGCCCTTTCCGAGCAGGGTCTTGAGTATGTCCGGCGCACAATTCTTGACACCAGCATGCCCGGCGTCGACCTCATCAACGGTTGGCTGCACGTCTCGAAGACGGATAACACCGCAGCGCTACGCGCCGAAGCCGAACGCATGCGCTGGATCGGCGCCGATGTCGAATTCTGGCCGGTGGAAAGAGTTCGGGAGCAACTGCGCAGCCCGCGATATTTCGGCGCGGTCCATTACCGGCAGGCTTTTCACATCGATCCCCACAACTACGCACTCGGGCTTGCGGCACTCGCCGAAAAAGCCGGTGCACGCATTTTCGAAGCCACGCCGGCGGTGTCGCTTGATCCGGCCGGTGTTCGCAAGCGGATTGTCACGCCCGATGGCCGCGTGCGCGCGGCGCACGTCGTGCTTGCCGGAAACGTTCACCTCGGCGCGTTGATGCCGCAACTTGCCGCAACATTGCTGCCGGTCACGACCTTTGTAATGGTCACGGAGCCGATCGGCGAAATCCTGCACGACATCGTCCGCTATCGTGGCGCCGTCAGCGATTCTGACCGCGCCGACAATCATTATCGCATCGTCGGAGGCGACCGGCTGCAATGGTCGGGCCGCATGCGTGCCTGGGAAGCCAATCCGCGCTTTGTTGGCAGAGCCTTGGCCAACGATGTCCGGCGGACGTTCCCGGATCTCGGAAAAATCGAGGTCTCTCATTTGTGGAACGGCACGTTCGGGCGGACGGTCCATCGCATGCCGCAGATCGGCGAGATCGAACGCGGCGTATGGCTGGCGAGCGGTTTCGGCGGCCACGGCCTTAACACCAGCGCAATGGCGGGCGACCTCGTCGCGCGCGGCATTGTCGACAGCGATCAGACCTGGCGGCTATTCGCCCCCTATGAATTGGTTTGGGCCGGTGGTCTGCTCGGCCGTATCGTCGCTCAGGGGATTTACTGGGGCACGCGGCCAGTCGACCGCTTCGAAGAGGAATTTTCCCGCTACCGTGCGCACGCGCGTGCCCGCCGCCAGGCGCGGATGGCGCGCAAAGATACCGTTGCCGCGCCATAAGGTCTCGATGCCAATGCGTTCACCTTCTCTGAAAAGCCTCGTTGTGGCGCTCGCCGGACTGCTGCTCGGTGGCTGCACGATCTATAGCGGCCTCCAGACCGGAACCGCCGGCACCGAGCCAAAACCAAAGATCGTTCTCGTCTCCGATTTCACCTTCGCTTCCGATGTGGTCGCCATCGATCGCGGTTATACGGCGCGCCTCGAGCGCAAGGTCGGCACCTATCCCACGCACGAACGCCGACAGCGCACGACCGAACGGGTCAACGACGAGATCGTCGCCACCGTCGTCGCGAGCCTTCGCGAAGCCGGCCTCGAGGCGCAGCCGGGCGCCGAGGACGCTGTCACGCTTAATCAGAGCGCCCTCGTGGTGTCGGGCGGGTTGCGTCCGGGCGAACCGGTCACGGCCAAGAACAAGAACAGCTTCGGCTTCGGGGCGGGTCGCGGGCACGTGGTCGCGGCCGTCAGCGCCTCGCTGTTTTCCTCGGGAAGCAGGCGCCAGGTCCTCACTTTCGATGTCGAACAAACGGCACCCAAGCGCGAGCCCGCGGTATCCCCCAAGGTCGCCGCTGCCCGCAACGCGGAGATCGCCGGGATCGTGGCATCGACCGGCAGCCCGAACGAGCGGTTATCTCCCGATGTGGAAAGCCCGGCACGGCGTCTCGGGCGCGCCATTGCCGACCGGGTCCTGGTGTACGCCAAGGAGCAAGGCTGGCTGGCGCCGCCGGGGCAGGGCGTGGCTGAGGCCTCGGTGCCGAAAAGCAATGCGGACAATCCGCCCGAAAGCGCGCCGGAGTCCGGTACCGAACGGCCGGGGACCTGACGTCAGCGGCCTTCTCGCCGCGCCATGAAGGCAAGCCGCTCGAAAAGGTGCACGTCCTGCTCGTTCTTGATCAGGGCTCCATGCAGCGGCGGAATAAGTTTTTTGGGGTCGCGCTCGCGTAACGTTTCCGGACCGATGTCTTCGGCCATCAGCAGTTTGAGCCAGTCGAGAAGCTCGGACGTCGACGGCTTCTTTTTCATCCCGGGGACGTCGCGGATTTCGTAGAACAGCCTCAGGGCTTCCGCGACCAGCCTCTGCTTGATGCCGGGGAAATGCACTTCGATGATCGCGCGCATCGTTTCGGTGTCGGGAAACCGGATGTAGTGAAAAAAGCATCGTCGCAAGAAAGCGTCCGGCAGCTCTTTTTCATTGTTTGAGGTGATGACCACGATCGGTCGCCGCCGCGCTTTCACCGTCTCGCCGGTTTCGTAGACGAAGAATTCCATGCGGTCGAGCTCCTGCAGCAGGTCGTTCGGAAACTCGATGTCAGCCTTGTCGATCTCGTCGATCAGGAGGACGGGGCGCTCTTCGGCAACGAATGCATCCCACAGCTTGCCGCGCCTGATGTAGTTGCGGATGTCCTTGACGCGCTCGTCGCCGAGCTGGCTGTCGCGCAACCGCGACACCGCGTCATATTCGTAAAGGCCCTGCAGCGCCTTGGTGGTGGATTTGATGTGCCACTCGATCAGCGGGGCGCCAATCGCCTTGGCGACTTCGAGCGCCAGGACGGTCTTGCCCGTGCCGGGTTCGCCTTTGACCAGCAGCGGCCGTTCGAGCGTAATTGCGGCGTTGACCGCGATCTTAAGGTCGTCGGTCGCCACATAGGCCTTGGTGCCTTCAAAACGCATAAATCCTTCCCTCTGCCGATCGCCCATTATTCATATAGGGAAGCGGCAGTGCGACAAAGAGATTTGACGAGGTGGCTAGCCGCGCACGGATCGTTCGATGAAGTCTTCCAGCGCCGTAACCGGCGCGCGATCGCGATAAACTTTGTCCCGATTTGCGGCCATTCGCGTCGAAATTGTCTGCCGGAATTGCCCGTCCTGGCCGAGACGGGTCGCGATCGCAACATAGTCTTCGATGGTCGTGGCGATCGTCTCTGGAACGTCCAGCATCCGCAGGATTGCCGCGCAATGACGGCCGCGCATTGTTGCTCCCTCGAATGTGACGATCGGCAACGCCTGTGCCAGGCATTCCAGCGCCGAATTGCATCCCGACCAGCCGATGCTGTCCAGGAAGACGTCGGAGAGGCCGGCCGCCGCCACGAATTTGCTTTGACTCAGACGATTGAGGAAGACGCAATGATCGTCAGCGCGCATACCTGCCGCAGAAAAAGCGTGCTCCAGTCGTTCACGGATAATCGCCGTGATCTTCGGCGCGCCGAAATGGCGCAGGAAGACGAATTGGCAATCAGCGACCTCGCGCGCAATCCGCACAAACACATCGTCGTATTGCGGCAGATACTTAAAGAGCGATTGGCCACTCCAGAAAACAGTCGCGCCTGGACGAAGACCGAGTTCCCCGCGCGTAACCTCGACCGGTTCCGTGGCCACGGGCTCGTAGTAGATCGAGAGGTTCGGTAGCCGCACAAGTTTTTCGGTGTAAAACGCGTCCGCGTCGGGCGGCTCCATCAAGTCGCTCGACAGGAAGTAATCCATTGTCGGCAGGCCACTGGTTTCCGGATGGCCCCAGGAATTGCATTGCACGCGGGCAAGCCGCTGCGCCGCCAGCTGGACCGACGAGATGTCCATGAGCAGTCCCGGATAGATCAGGATGTGCGGCGCGTCGGCGAGAATTTCCCGGCGCCAACCGCTTGTATCCAGCGTGCGATGGACGAAGCGGTCGCACAGGAGGGAGGCGGCTTCGGTTTGCTCGTCGCGGATGGCGCCAAGGTGATAGCCGGTGATGTGAAAACGCTTTCGGTCGAGCTGGCCGGTCCATCCCTTGATCGGAATTTTCCAGTTGGAATGGCGGTAGAAAAAGCTGCTGACGATGCCGACACGGATCACTTCGCCCGGTGCCGGCGGTGGAGGCAGCGGTGGCGGCGAAAAACGCTGTGCGACGATCCGGCTAATGATGCCGCCATAGACCTGCTGCAGCACCCGGTCGTTTTCGCCCTGATAGGCGAGCAAGAACGGATGGCGGGCGCCGATCGCCTTGATCAGATCGCCCTTGAGCGATCCGCGTTCGACATCTTCGCCAAGCGCGCGCAGCTTCTGTTCATAGGCCGCTCGACGCTGGACGATTTCGGCCTCGGTTTTGTAAATGACCGGCAGTTCGGCGAAGCATGACGCCAGGCGTGCTTCCGCGTGTCCCGGCTCGATCGCGAGGGCCTGCGCGAGATCGACCGCGGCCTCCTCATAGCGGCTGATCTCCAGCAGCAGGCGGCCGCGCTGGTACCAGGCTTCGGGATCGCGCGGGTTGATCTTCAGGGCGGCCGTGAAATTGTCGATCGCATCGTCAGCGCGATCGAGACCAAGCAGCACGCGGCCACGATTGTTGCGAGCCTCGGTGAAGCCGGGGTTGAGCGAAAGCGCGCGTTCGTAGTCCACGAGCGCTTCGGGCAGGCGATTGAGCGCTTCCATGACGGCGCCGCGATTGTTGAGCGCCTTGACGTAGTTCGGCTGCAGCGCGAGGGCGCGATCGAGGCTGGTCAATGCCTCGTCGTAGCGGCCCAGCACGCGCAGCGACGAGCCGAGGTTGTAGTGGGCATCGGCATAGTCCGCTTTCAGCGCGAGCGCCTTGTGAAAGCAGTCGACCGCCTCGGCATTCCGACCCAACGCCGACAGGACCGCGCCGCGATTGTTATGCGCCTCGGCAAATTTCGATTTCTGCTTGAGGGCCTCGTCGAAGCTGGCGAGTGCTTCCTCGCTGCGTTCGAGCGCATGCAAGATCATGCCGTAGTTCACCAGGATCTGTGGCGAGGGCTTGCGCAGGCGCATCGCCTGCGAGATCAACCGCAGGGCCTCGGCCGGCTGGCTTTTTGCTAGCTTGATGACGCTGAGCATCTGCAGCGCATCGAAATGGTCGGGCCGATGGGCGAGTACCTCCGAATAGATGCGTTCCGCCTCGTTTAAATGGCCCTGGGTATGGAGTGCGAGCGCCTGCGCGAAAGCCTGCGGTACCTTGAACGTCTCGCGCTTCGGCACCGGCGACGGCGGCATGCGGATCCCCTTGCTTTGAGGGGTAAAAAAGCGCCGCTGAGTCGTCTAGGGCGAATTATCGCATTGAATGGCCAAGCTTTAACGGGAACGTGATCGCGGCGCGACCGTGAGTTGATTGGTCCTTTTTGGCCAAGCGTGCCAAACAAAGGCAATTCCTTCTGGAATCTGGTCTTTCGACCAACCATTTGAATGGCTGTGTGACGTGAAAGAAGGAGATTGCCGAATGATCAATCGGCGCGCTCTTTTAACCGCAGGCGTGGCGCTCGCAGCGCTTTTGACCGCCACAAGAAACGGCGAGGCTGGAGCCATGACGACGACTGAAACGATCGACTATCGCAGCTTGTCCGACGCCGAATGGCGACAGCGGCTTACGGCCTACCAATACGACGTGCTGCGCAAGCACGGCACGGAACGGGCCGGCACCAGTCCACTCAATCGCGAGAAGCGCAAAGGCATATTCGCCTGCGCCGGCTGTGACCTGCCGCTGTTCTCATCGGATACCAAGTTCGAGAGTGGCACCGGCTGGCCAAGCTTCTATCAGCCTTTGCCCGATGCGGTGGAAACCAAGACTGACCGCTCGTTCTTCATGACGCGCACCGAAGTGCATTGTAAGCGCTGCCTCGGCCATCTCGGCCACGTGTTCGATGACGGCCCGCCGCCGAGCGGATTGCGTTATTGCATGAACGGCGTTGCATTGAAGTTTGAGCCACAGGCCGCGTCGTCGTCGTGATTTGGTCGGCAAAACCTGCCGCTTGACGGCAGAAAGAACCGGAAGCGGCGGCCCATCGGGGCCGCCTTTTTCTTATAACATATTGATATTGCACGATAAATAAAGTGGCACGGCCATTGCGACGAACCGGCCAGGATTCAAAGCCCCGCAAGGGCGAAGTGTGTCTCGTTTTCGGAGATCATCTCATGGGTTTGTTCGACGCTCTTACAACTGCGGTCAGCGGTTTGAATGCGCAGTCATTCGCGATGCAGAACATTTCGGGCAACATCGCGAACTCCCAGACCAC
>JBKPRE010000088.1:0-30625 GCA_046734435.1 Pseudomonadota bacterium
TATGCCGGCGGCATCAAGCCCATGGAATACGGCGGCGGCGACGGTACGGCAGCAATCGCCAAGGCCGTGCTGACATCGCTCAACTGATCGGAGGCAACAATGTTGTTCTCGGTTTTCACGCTGGACAATCCCGATGCGACCGACAAGCGCAAGGCCGTGCACGGCGCCCACGTCGCGCATCTGAAGAACGCGAAAGCTTTCGGCGTGACCATTACGGTCGGTGGACCACTGGTGTCGGACGATGGCGCCACCTCAATCGGCAGCCTGATGGTTCTGGAAACATCCGACCGCGCCAGCGCGGAGAAGTTTAACCGTGCCGATCCATTCCATCAGAACGGCGTCTGGGGTAAGGTCGAGATCCGGCGATTCGACCGCAAGGAATAGCTATAGCCCTACAAAATCGCCAATCGCGGCAAGAAACTGTTTTGGTTGCTCGAGCGGCGGGCAATGGCCGCAACCTGGCAGTTCGATGTATCGCGCGCCCGCCACCTTTTCCACGATCTGCTTGTTGAGCGCCGGCGGTGTCGCCTGATCAAATTCACCGCACACGACCAGCGTCGGTACCTGGAGGCGATGAAGCTGCGGCATAAGATCCGTTTCCTGCAAGATCTTGCAGGCCGCCTGGAAGGCCTTTGGATCGATCGCGAGCAGAGCGTTCTTGCGCTCTTCGATCTTTTCCGGATGCGCGGCAAGATAGGTCGGTGAGAACACGCGCTTCGCGGCAATCTCGGCAATGCTGCCAAGGCCACCATCGGCGACTTTCTCCGCCATCACAGCAAAGGCCTGTCGCCCTTCCGGAGGAAAGGCGGCCGCGGCGTCGCTAACCACCAGCTTGGATATCCGTTCGGGATGCGCGAGTGCAAAAGCCAGCGCGACAGTGCCCCCGAATCCATTCCCCAGCAGAATAGCATCCTTGGCGACTTCGAATTCATCGAAGCCATCTTCGATTGTAGCGAGATAGGCATCCATCAGCGCCAGCATCGCCGGCTGCGATCCGTGGAATCCGGGCAGATTGAACAAGGTCACGCGATGTTTGGCGGCCAGTGCCTCCAACACCGGATCGAAGGCATGTCGGTCGGCAAGGAGCGAATGGAGGATGACGAGGTCGCGGCCGACGCCCGTTCGTACGGCAGTCAAGGCCCCGCGCCCGGCACTCAATTGTTGCATTTGCATGGAATTCTCCTGAGCCACCCTATTCCCGGTCACCGGGAAATTTAATTCGTTGGGCACGGTCCCCAAACAGCAGAAACTATAACGCGCAACCTCGCATTGCTTTCCATCCTGTGCAAAATTGCCGGTAGGGCAAGGCGGAGCTGCGGCTTCGCAGCTGTCGTATAACCAGAAACAATCAGCTGGGAGGATAAACGATGATCCGAGTTCACATTGGGGCATTTCGTCCCGCCGCCTTCGCAGGAGGCCTCACGGCCCTTGTGCTCAGCGCGGGCATCGCCAGTGCGCAGACCTACGGCTTTGCCACCATGCAGCCGGGGACGCTCAACCATACGTCCGCATCAGCGGTCGCCAAGGTGCTCAAGGAAAAAGCCGGCGCAAACGTCGTCGTGCAGCCGACCGCGGGCGAGTCGGTTCTCATTCCGCTGATCAGCCGCGGCGAAGCCGAGTTCGGTATCGCCAACATCTTCGAGGTCGAACAAGCCAAGCAGTCGAGCCCGAACATCCGTCTGATCGGCTCGCTGCATCCGCTGCGCGGCGCTTTCTGGGTCCGCAAGGACACCAACATGAAGATGATCGCCGACCTGAAAGGCAAGAAGGTCGGCATGGGCTACTCCGCGATGCGCACGATCGACCCACTGGTCAAGGCGATCCTCGCTACCGGCGGGCTAACCGAGAAGGACGTCGTGCCTGTTCTCATTCCGAACGTCATTCGCGGCGCAGACGATTTCGCCTCCGGCGCTGCGGACATGTTCTTCTTCGCCTTCGGCGCGCCGAAGGTGCGGGAAGTCGATGCCACCGTTGGCGGCATTCGCGCCCTGGAGATCCCGGAAAGTGGCATGGCGGCGGCGAAGAAACTTCTACCGGAAGGCTACCTGACGCCCGGTGTCCCGAATGGCTTCTTCATCGGCGTCGAGAAACCGATGGGAATCTACACCTGGGACAATATGATCTTCACAAACGCCAAGGTGCCTGACGACGTCGTCTATAAGTTCATCGACACGCTGGAGAAGAACAAGGCCGAACTTGTCACCATCCAGCCGGCCTTGCGCGATTTCAGCGCCGCCGCGCTCTACAAGAAGTATGATTTGCCTTATCACCCCGGTGCCTTGAAATACTTCAAGGACCACAACATTGAGGCCAAGGCGATCAATTGAGCGAAGAACGCATTATCCCCGACGCCGCGGAGTTTGCCTCAGCAGCGTCGGGCGCCACGGTTTTCTGGACCAACGTTTTCCAGTCCCTGCTGGTCGCCGCGGTCGTTATCTGGGTACTCGACATTCCGCGCTCGGTGTTCGGCATCGGCTTCTACACCGAGCAGTTTCTCACGATCTGCCTTGGCCTGACGCTCGCGCTCGCTTACATCGCCGACACCTCGCGCCCGCGTAACGCCCTCGATTGGGCTGCGGTCATTGCCTCAGTGGCTTTGTGCGGCTACATCGCGCTGCGCTACGAGCACCTGACGCTCGACGCCGCCTTCCTGCCGCTCGACGCCCTCCTCGTCAGCATCCTCTTGATCATCCTGATCGCGGAAGCGAGCCGCCGCACCAACGGCTGGGGCTTCGTCAGCATGATCGCCGGTATCGCGGTCTACGTTTATATTAGCCCGCATCTGCCGGGCGATTTCCAGACGCGCTACGTCTCGCCCGAACGCATGATCACTTATGTCGGCCTAGACCTTAACGGCGCCATCGGCAACATCCTTCAGGTCGCGGTGCTCGTCGTCATCCCGTTCACAATCCTTGGCCAGGTCCTGGCGCGTACCGGCGGCGCGGACTTCTTCGCCGACATCTCGATGGCGGCCATGGGCCGCTTCCGGGGCGGCGCAGCAAAGATCGCGGTCGTGGGTTCCGCGCTCTTCGGCATGATCTCGGGCAGCGCGGTCTCGAACGTGCTCGCGGTCGGCATTGTGACGATTCCGACCATGGTCAAATCCGGCTTCACGCCGCACCGGTCCGCAGCCATCGAATCAGTCGGCTCGACCGGGGGGCAATTGATGCCGCCGGTGATGGGCGCCGCTGCCTTTATTATGGCGGAGTTTCTGCAAGTGCCCTACGGCTCGGTCTGCATCGCGGCCGCCATCCCGGCACTGCTCTATTACTTGTGCCTGTTCTTCCACGTTGATCTCGAAGCCGCCAAGCACAAGATCGGGTCAGCCAAGATCGCCGAAGCGCCAGCTGTGTCCGAGGTGCTCAAGTCCGGATGGCACTTCCTGGTGCCAATCGCCTTCCTTGTTTTTGCACTGATGTATCCGGAGTTGAGCAATCTAACGCCGGAAAAGGCGGCGATCTACTCAACCGCCATTCTGATCGTGCTGGCGATGATCTTCGGCTACCGCGGCAAGCGGCTCGGCGTCATCAACATGCTCAAGGCGATCATGGAAACCGGACGCGTGTCGCTCGACATCATTTTGATCGGCGCGGCTGCAGGCATCATGGTCGGTATCATGAGCATTTCCGGCCTTGCCTTCAGCATGACTATCCAGCTCCTCGCACTCGCGGCCGGCAACGTCTTCTTGCTGCTTCTCCTGATCGCAGTGCTTGCCTTTATCCTCGGCATCGGTCTGCCGACGGTCAGCGTCTACATCTTGACAGCAACCTTGCTCGCGCCGGCACTCGTCAAGCTCGGCGTCACGCCGATGGCCGCCCATATGTTCGTGATGTACAACGGCATCCTCTCAATGATCACGCCACCGGTTGCATTTGCCGCCTATGCGGCCGCCAACATCGCGCGCACCGACGGTTGGACCACCGGCTGGATGGCGTGCGTGGTCGGCTGGTCGACCTTCATCCTGCCCTTCCTGTTCGTGCTGACGCCGAGCCTGCTGATGGACGGCAGCTGGACCGAAATCGCGCTCAACTTCTCGCGCGTCACCTTTGGTATCTGGCTCGGCACGGTCGCGGCGGTCGGCTTCTCCCTCGCGCGGCTCAACCCGATGGGCCGCGCTACTTACGCCGTTATTTCGCTCGCCGTGGTGCTGCCGCCCGAGGCGTTTGCGGGTGCTATCTGGATCAACGTCGCCGGCGTGACGGCGGCGATCGTCGTGCTTGCGATTGACTGGATGCGCGGCAAAAAGGGCGCCGCCGAAGTGCCGGCGACGCCCTATTGAGCGTAAATCGGCTCAGTGGCCTTCGCGCCAGATGCCGAGCGCTTCCTGCGCCGGGCGGTCGGAGATCGAGAACAGCACCGCCTCCTCGCTGGCATTGTGCTGGTAGCGCTTCCACGGCGGCACGACGAACACGTCGTTGACGCCCCAGGAAAGCTCCTTGCCGTCGACGACTGTCGTACCCTTGCCCTCGGCGACGCAGAATACGGTGCCGTCGGTCGAGCGATAGGGTTCGCCTTTGAAGCCTTTCGGCAGCAGCGCGAGATTGGCGCCCATCGTCGGCAGGACCGGTCCGCCGTTGATCGGGTTGGCGTAACGCACGCGCGCGCCGTGACGCTTGTCGATGTCCCCGGTCGACTTTAGCCGCTGCAGGATCGGCCGCATCTTGGCGTAGGGGTAGTTGATCACTGGCGAGCGGTTGAGGTGAACCGGCGCACCGTCCGGCAGCACCCCTGTGGCGTAGCGGTCGAATGAGTCGCCGTCCTGGTGATTGACGTGCTGCATCTTCTCGTCGAAGTGCGAGGCAAACGATGTCTGGAAATGATTGATCGTCGGCATGTCGAGCACGTCGAGCCACATCACTGGTTCCTTACCAGGGTTGCCGTGATCGTGCGGCGCCCAGTTAGCGGTGATGATGAAGTCGCCGTGCTCCATCTGCGCCTTCTCGCCCTCGACGGCCGTGTAGGCGCCCTTGCCCTTGAGCACGAAACGAATTGCCGAAGCGACGTGCTGGTGCGCGTCGGCGATCTCGCCCGGCAGTATCAGCTGGATGCCCGCGAACAGCGTATTGGTGATGCGTGACTTGCCCGGCTCACCGGGATTTTCCAGCACGAGCACGCGGCGCTCGGCCTCCTCGGCGGTGATAACGTCGCCGGCCTCGAGCATCAGCTTCTCGACTTCGGGGAATTTCCACAGCGCCGGCTGCATCTGGGTCTTCGGCTCGGGCGTCACCAGACCTTTGAGCACCTCCCACAGGGGCGCGAGGTGGTACTTTGAAATCTTGTCATAGTAGGCCTGACGCGCGCCGGTGATGTTGTGCTTGTTGCCGGCCTGCGCGGTGTCGATCGCGAGCGTCATTGGGCTCCTCCGTGAACCGCTTATTCCATTTGTAGCGAATATAGCCCACCGCGTGCGCCGCTTAAACCCGTGAAACCGGGCGCATAACGGCTATGTGGCGCGAGACCCGGCCTACGGACGCTGCTTTTCAAAACTTGGCAGTGCCCCGATGCCCGAAGTCCACCGCTGAGCGGACCGGTGCCAATATTGCAGCTTCGGGATGAGCTGATCGCGCTGGTTGAGGGTACCGACGCGGATCGAGTGGATCTTAGGATCAGGTTCGGTGCTGGTGGAATAGATGGGCGAACCGCATTGTGGACAAAATGATTGCGGCCGCTTGTTTCCGCTCTCGCCCGTCTTGACGTAGATCTTCAGCTCACCGTGCAAGAGTTTGAAGCTGCCTTTTTTCGTCGGCACCACAGTGCGGAACGCAGAACCGGACAGGGTCTGACAATCGGTGCAGTTGCAGATCGCGACCGTATCCGGATCGATTTCAGCCTCGTAACGGATGTGGCCACAATGGCACCGGCCGTCGACCTTCATCGCTGCGCTCTCCTTCAGTTATTGACCGACCCGCCGTCGACCACGAGCGACTGGCCTGTCACGAAATCGCTGTCGCTGGATGCGAGGAACACAAGTGCGCCTAACAGGTCTTCCGGAGTTTCATCGCGTTTAAAAGCGCGGCTATTCCGCACAGGAATTCTCTCGTCCTCAACATGCGCTGTGTTCGCAAGCCCGGTGTCGCTCAGGGTGTAACCGGGCGAGAGCGAGTTCACCGCAATGCCGTATTCGCCGAGCTCGCGCGACAATGAGCGCGTGAAAGCAAGGATCGCCCCCTTCGACGTCACGTAAGGGAGCATGCGTGGCACGCCTTTGTATGGCGCGCCCGAGGCGATATTGATGATCTTGCCGCTACGCCGTGCCATCATGTGCGGCGCGACATGGCGGACCATCAAATACGTCCCGCGCACGTTGATCGCCATCACGCGATCCCATAGTTCGCTGTCCCATTCATTGAAAGGTCTCGGCCTCAACGTGGCATAGAGCGCCGCATTGTTCACCAGCACATCGATTTGGCCAAACCGTTCGATGGTTTCGGCGACCAGACCTTTAACCGCTTTTTCGTCGCTGACATCGAATGTCGCACTGGCAACGGAATTTGCGCCATAGCGCCCTGCGATTTCCTCGGCAAGTCCGCGGCCGTCCGCAATATCGGCGATCATCACGCGCGCGCCTTCCGCCGCGAGCGCCTGCGAATAGTGCCGCCCAATGCCCTTGGCACCACCGGTAACGATTGCAGTTTTTCCGGCCAGCCTTGGCATCAAATTCTCCCGGTGGTACCGCGGCCTTGTCGCGGCCGCTCTTGTCCTCGTACATTCTTGCAACGGGACGAAGCTCGCTACAAGCGAGCACGGGGGAGAATATTCATGCCGCGCGACACGGCCGACCGACTTGCGATCCGCGACCTGATCGAGAACTGGGTGCTATGGCGCGATGCACGCATGTGGGACCGCTTCCGTACCGTTTGGCACAAGGACGGGCAGATGTGGGCAACCTGGTTTCAAGGCTCCTACGAGGATTTCATTCGGGTCAGCCAGGAAGGCTATGATCGCGGCGTGCGCATCATGCATATGCTTGGCGGCATGAGCATCGACATCAAAGGCAGGCGCGCGATCGCGCAGACCAAGATGACGATCTCGCAGCGCGCCAAAGTCGAGGGCGTGCTCTGCGACGTCGTGTGCAGCGGACGCTTCTACGATTTTCTGGAAAAACGCAAAGGCCGTTGGGGCATCGTGCTGCGGCGGCTCGCCTATGAGAAAGACCGCATAGACCCCGTTGATCCCGATGCAAAGCTCACGCTCGACAAGGCGCACCTGGCGCAATTTCCGGAAGGCTACCGCCACCTCGCCTACCTCCAGAGCAAGATCGGCTACACAATCAAGGACGAGCTTCCAGGGCTCGACGGAGCGCCGCTTGCGGCGCTTTATGCCAGGGGCGAGGCTTGGCTGAAGGGGAAGAAGCTCTAGAAACGATGCGAGGGGTTGGCGCACGCACCAGGAAGTGCGATTTTGAATAGCCAACCGGGGGGATAGCTGCCATGTCGCTTGCCGACAAATTCAATCTGCTCAATGAGTTCAACATCCTGCGCATCATCTGCGCGGTGTTCTTTATTCCGCACATCATCGGCAAGATCACCGTGCCCGCAACGCTTGAGTTCTTCGTCAAGGCGGGCTTCAAGCCTCCCGCAACCTGGATGTACATCGCGGGTGCGATCGAGACGGTCCTTTGCATTGGGTTGTTTTTCGGCATCTACCTCCAATATGTTGCCTTCATCGCATTCATCCATCTGCTGGTTGCGGGCGCTGCCACCTACAAAGTCACGAAGAGCTGGATTTGGGTCATCGGCGGCATCGAATATTGCGTGTTCTGGGCGATCTGCTGTCTCGTCGTCGCCATGCACGCCTATCACACCGGCATCTGAAGTTTTCTCAGTGAAAGGAAGCCTTCCCAATGGCTAGCGTTCTGTTTTCTCCCATCACCCTGCGTGGACTGACCCTACCGAACAGGGTCGTGGTCTCGCCGATGTGTCAGTACAATTCGAACAACGGCTCGGCCAATGACTGGCACCTGATGCATCTTGGCAACATGTCGCTCGGCGCTGCCGGCCTGGTGATGTGCGAGATGACGAACGTCAATCCGAAAGGGCGCATCTCTCCGAAATGCGCCGGGATGTGGTCGGACGATAACGAGGCCGCGCTCAAGCGCGTGCACGATTTCTGTCGGCAATACGGCGTGGCGAAGCTCGGGGTGCAGCTTGCGCATGCCGGTCGCAAGGGACCCACCACACCTCCCGCTGCCGGCGGCAAGCCGATCCTCGAAGGACCGGACGCCTGGACTCCGGAAGCGCCGTCAGCCATTCCCTATGACACCGGCTGGCCGGTGCCGCACGCAATGACGAAAGAGGACATCAAGCGCTGCATCGGCGAGTTCGCCACCGCTGCCAAGCGCGTCGATCGCATCGGCTACGATGTGATCGAGTTGCATGGCGCGCATGGCTATCTCACGCACCAATTTCTGTCGCCGTTGTCCAACCAGCGCATCGACGAATATGGCGGCTCGCTGGAAAACCGCATGCGCTTTGCCATCGAGATGTTCGAGGCGGTGCGTGCCGTGTGGCCCGAGCAGAAGCCGATTGGCATGCGCGTGTCGGCGACAGACTGGGTCGATGGCGGCTGGACCCCCGAAGAGACCGTTGTCCTTGCCAAGGAGCTCAAGAAGCGCGGCATGGACTACATGGACGTCTCCACCGGCGGCCTCTCGCCCCTGCAGAAGATACCGCTGGCGCCGGGCTACCAGGTGCCTTTCGCTGAAAAGGTGAAGAAGGAAAGCGGTATCACGACGATGACCGTCGGGCTTATCGCGGGTTACCAGCAGGCCGAAGACATCGTCGCAGCCGGTAAAGCAGACCTGATCTGCCTTGCGCGCGCCGCGATCTGGGATCCTCGCTGGGCCTGGCATGCAGCGGAAGAGCTGGGCGCGGAGACGCCCTACGCGCCGAAAACGATGGCCGGTCACCCGAAGCTGCGGCCGCAGCTGTTCCCCAAGCGCGCCCAGGCGGCTGGCTAGGCGCCCGCCTTCACGCGGCCGATGAACTTAGCGAACGCCGTGAGCTGCGTTTTCACGGCGTCTTTGGTGCCCTGGTCCGTCAGCTCGAGCGTGTCCTTGTTGAACTTGGTCGCCGCGTTGCCGACGAATACCTCCGGCGTGCCGAATATGAAAGCCTTGAGGAACGTCATCGACATGCGCCAGTGATATTGCATGCGCGCCCCGCCAAGTGGACCCTGCGAGCAGGACTGAATGGCGACCGGCTTGCCTTCGAACGGCTGCTCTTTCATCCGCGAGACCCAGTCGATAGCATTCTTCAGCCCGCCCGGCATCGACCAGTTGTATTCGGGTGTGACGAACAGGACACCGTCGGCGGCGCGGACCGCCGCTGCGAGATCTTGCGCCGGCCCCGGAAAACCGGACGTCTCCTGCATGTCCGCGTTGTAGAGTGGCAGCGTCTCGAAGGCGGGCGCCGTCACGAATTTCATTCCGGACGGCGCCAGACCAGGCAACGCGCGCGTCAGAGCGGCATTGTACGAACCCTTGCGGAGCGACCCGCAAATGACGAGCACGTTGAACTGGTCGGCCATTTCATTCCTCTTGTAGTTGACGTTCCCTATTTCGCTTCAAGGCCGGCCGTTTTTGCGACCTCTTGGAATGTCTTGATGTCGGATTCAATGACTTTGCTGAAGTCTGCGGGTGATGACAGATTGGCAACTGCGCCGATGCCTTCAAGGCGCTTCTTGACGGCGTCCTTGGACAGAACGTCCTGCATCGCCTTGTGAAGCCTGTCGACGATCGGCTTGGGCGTACCGGCCGGAAACACCAAGCCGTACCAGCCGAGATAGCCAATCCCGCTCACGCCGCTCTCGGCGAGGGTCGGCACATTCGGAATCGCCGGCCAGCGCGATGGCGTGCCGACGGCAATGATCCGCACATCGCCGGAATCCACCTGCCCGCGAATGGGATGATAGAGCTCGACTGCATAAGCTGCATCGCCGCGCAGTAACGCACTCACCACTTCGCCGGTCGTACGATACGAAACTGCCTGCGCGTTGATCGACGCGCGCTGACGCAAATGTTCGGCGATAAGATGCTGCGTCGAACCCAAACCGACCGTCGAATAGTTCAGCTTGCCCGGCTGTTTGTTGACGTATTCGATAAGGCTTTTGATGTCGGTCGCCGGAGAGTTCTTCGGCACGACGACGACGAACGCGGAATTTGTGAATATCCCGACCGGCTCGAAATCCTTCACGGCGTCATAGGGCACCTGCTTGACCATGACCGCCGAAACAGAATGGCCCATGCTGATTGCCAGGAGAGTATAGCCATCCTTCGGCGCCTTGGCGGCGATACCACCGGCAATGGTGCCGCCAGCGCCTGGTCGATTTTCAACGATGAATTGCTGACCTAAAGCTTCGGACAACCCATCGGCGAGAATGCGCGTGGCGACATCGGTGCCACCGCCGGCACCGAACCCGATCAGAATGTGAACCGGCTTCGACGGCCAATCCTGTGCGCGCGCGGACGGCGCAGCCACCGAGATGGTCAAGGCCGCAGCCATAGCAGCTGCGAAATAGGTGCGTTTCACGATCTTCCTCCCTATGTCCGGCGCACCTCCCCCACGGGGCGCCCCTGTTATTGTTGTTTAGGGAACGCGTTCGCACACCGCATTGTCAACGGGAGGGACGGCCTTACTTCTCGTCCGCGATGGGATTACGCAAAACACCGACCTTTTCGATCTCGATTTCGCAGGTATCCCCGGCCTTCATCCAGACCGGTTCGGGCTTGCGTGCATGGCCGACGCCGGACGGCGTTCCTGTGAGGATGACGTCGCCGGGCTCCAGCGTCATGCCCTTGGTTAGATAGACGAGGGTTTCGGCCAACGGGAACATCATGTTGTCGGTGTTGTCGGACTGCATGGTCTTGCCGTTGAGGCGGCTCATGATCTTCAGGCCCTTGCCGCCCGGCGGCATTTCGTCGGCAGTCACCATCCAGGGACCGAAGCCGCCGGTGCGATCGAAGTTCTTCCCCATGCCCCATTGCGTCGTGTGACGCTGGAATTCGCGAACCGATCCCTCGTTGGCGCATGAATAACCCGCGATGCAGTCGACCGCATTGCCCATCGACAGATGCTTGGCGCGCTTGCCGATAATCGCGACCATTTCGGCTTCGTAGTCGAGCTGGATCGATTCCCTTGGCCGCACGATTGGCTGCCCATGAGGCACCATCGAAGTCAGCACGCGGAAGAAGATCGACGGAAATTTCGGGATGTTGTCGCGCTGCGGCCCTTCCTTCACATGGTCGAGGTAGTTGAGGCCAAGGCAAATGATCTTGCCCGGATGCGCGACCGGCAGCGCGTATTTCAGTCCATCTAGGGGACGGCGCGCGGATGCCGGCGCCTTCTTCGCAAGAGCGCTAATCGACGAGAGGTCACCATTGCTCCGGCGCAGGACCTCTGCGAGATCGTCCGGCACATTCCCATCGAGGGCCTGCAGGTCGACAACACTGTCCCCATCGACCACACCGAGCCGCAGGTTGTTATTTGCTTCAAATCTGACGATCTTCATAAGACTTCCACCCTATCCGAATGAATGAGCCCGACCGCAGATTGGATCGGGCTCGGGCAGACTTAGCGCAGCCGCACGAATACCAGCAAGTCACCTATCTCACTTGCCGAGCCTGAAGGCCTGGATGGAGAAATATTTGTTTGAATCCGTCCACGCTCCCGTAGGCTGCCAGCCGGCACCACGCGCGAGAGCACCCAGGGATTCGATGCTGTACTTGTAGCTGTTCTCGGTATGGATCGTTTCGCCGGCACGGAAATCAATCGTCTCGCCGGCCACCCGCACCTTCTGCCGCTTCAGGCTGGCAAGGTGCATTTCGATGCGGTGTTTTTCACGATTGTAAAAGGCGTGGTGTTCAAACATGTCGAGCCGGAAATTCCCCCCGAGCTCGCGGTTGATGCGGGTCAGCAGGTTGAGATTGAATTTTGCCGTGACGCCCTCAGCGTCATTGTATGCTGCGTTGAGAACCTTGACGGGCTTGATCAGATCTACCCCGACGATGAGGGTCGCGCTCTCCCCCAGGATATTCGCGGCATTGCGTAAAAACTCGGCTGCTTCGTGCGGCTCAAAATTGCCGATGGTTGAGCCGGGGAAAAAGCCGGCGCGTGCGGGCGCGGCTTTAGCTTCTGCCGGCAACGCAAACGGTTTGCATATGTCCGCTGTGACGGGCAGCACTTTCAGTTGCGGAAAATCGACGCGCAGCTCGGCGGCTTCGCGCTCGATCATCTCGCCGCAGATATCGACCGGAACGTAGGCGGCAAGCTTCGGCGCAGCGCTCAACACAATGCGCGCCTTTTTGCTCGAGCCACTGCCGAACTCCACAAGCGCCGAGCCCGCCGGGATGAGCTTTGCGATGTCGGCGGAGTGCCGGCGCAAAATGCTCATTTCGCAGCGAGTCGGATAATACTCTGGAACTTCCGTGATGCGCTCGAACAGGTCGGAACCGACAGCATCGTAGAAATACTTGGCCGGGATATGTTTCGGCGCGGCGCGCAGGCCGTCGAGCACATCGATTTCAAATTCGGATTGCTCCTGCGGAATACGTTTTCTGAGTGCTGTTGCAACCATCTCGCGCCTTTCAAATGAACTCTGCCAGCCGCAATCCGCTGAACTGCCAGCGCGTCGGCGGATAGAAGAAGTTTCGGTAGCTCACGCGCTCATGGCCTTCGGGCGTCGCCAGCGAGGAGCCACGGAGCACCATCTGGCTGACCATGAACTTGCCGTTGTATTCGCCGAGCGCGCCTTCGACGGCGCGATAGCCCGGATAGGGTAGATAGGCACTGCGCGTCCATTGCCAAGCGATGCCGAAAGCATCGGCGATGATGTCATGGCGCGCCGCAGTCTCCCATTCCATCTCGCTCGGCAAGTGCTTTCCGGCAAAGCGCGCGAAAGCGTCGGCCTCGTAATAGCTGACGTGTTGCACCGGCGCAGCCGGATCGACGGGCCTGAGGCCGCCCAGCGTCACGGCGTGCCAGGCTCCATCCTTCTGCCGCCAATAGCCCGGTGCCTGCCAGCTTTCGTTCTGCACCGTTGTCCATCCGTCGGAGAGCCAAAGGGACGGCGTCGTGTAGCCGCCAGCGGAGATGAATTCGAGCCAATCGGCATTCGTGACGAGATGCCGGGCAATCCGCACGCGCGGGATGAGCTCGTCGTGAGGCGGCATTTCGTTGTCGAAACAGAAGCCGTCACCGTCATGACCGATCGCATGCACGCCGGCTGGCACGTCGACATAGCCGCGAGGCCCCAGCGTCATGCGCGGAGGCTGCCATTTGGGGTCGTAGACCGGATCGGTGGGATTCTGCGCAAATGCGTGAAGAATGTCCGTGAGCAGCAACTCCTGATGTTGCTGCTCGTGGTGCAGTCCAATCTCGACGATCGTGAAGACGCTGTCGGCTTCCTCAGCCGGGACCCGCGCCATCAGCCGCTCGACTGCGGCATCGACATGCGCACGGTAGGCAGCGACTTCCGCGCCGTTCGGGCGCGTGATCAGACCACGCTGCGGCCGCGCATGACGCGGACCGGCGGCGACATAGTATGAGTTGAAAAGAAACGGAAATCGTTCGTCGAAGACTCGGTACGCGGCGTCATGCGGCACCAGAAGGAATTGCTCGAAGAACCAGGTGACATGCGCGCGGTGCCACTTGGCCGGGCTTGCATCCGCCATCGACTGAACGATCTGGTCCTCGGCCGAAAGATGCGATGCACGCCTTTCCGTCTCCGCCCGAACACGACGAAAAGCCTCCAGCCAGATTGCACGAGTTTCATCCAGGGAGCGCTTGGGCCTGTTCGCCGGCCCTTTGCGGAGAGCCGGCGACATTCCGGTTCGCGCCATGGAAATCCTCCGTGACTATACAAAGGGCTTCAGCAGTCGATTTACGTACAAAGACGAATTATGGACGCAATTGTTCCACCACAAGGACGCGCTATCAACCTTGGATCACGGGCCGACAGGATTGCGATCCGGGCCATCGCGGACTCAAAATGCGGCAATCCTTTGATGTCACGTGCCAACGCACGCGGAACCGCGTTTTTGATAGGGCGATTGCCTTTGTTAAGTGCCGAAGATCGGATTTGGTAGCGGGGGAGGGACTCGAACCCCCGACCTCCGGATTATGATTCCGCTGCTCTAACCAGCTGAGCTACCCCGCCGTTCCGATACAAACCGCCGGAATGGGCGCGATATAGGGAGCCGAAGCAAATACTGTCAAGCAATTGCGCCTGCGCGGCTATTTCGGCTGAACCGATTGATCCCCTCCGGGACTGCCGGGTGGCGGGATGACGGGCATCGAGCCACCGGTCGGCGGGGTCGGTTGCCTGATCTCGGGATCGACGTGATCAGGGGGGCAAATGACACCACCCGAGCGCGCAAGCTTTTCGCTCAGATCATCTTTCCCGTCCTGACGACGACCTTGGGCTTCGGCCCCCTTCCCGGTCGTCCCTTGCGTGTCCGATTTTGCGCACGAATTCGGGTCGAGCTGGTCGGCCTTGGGCGCGACCGGCGCCGTTGTCAGCGGAGGCGCTTGCGCGGTGGCCACTGACGGCAGCAACAGCGCCGACGTCACCAGGGCGAAAAAACAGATTTCGCGAGCCATGACACGCTCCATGCTCGGACTTGCAGGAGCTGGATAACGATTTGATGTAAGCGAGAGTTCCGCTCAGGCGCGGTTGCCGAGGCGCTCAAAGCGGATCAGTGAGAAATGGCCGAGCGGCGGCATTGGTCGGTGCTCCAATACGCGCACGCCGCCGTGGCGCTCCGCCCAATCGGCCAGGCGGCCGAAGCGAAATTCCGGCCGCCAGCCCAGCCGACGCGCGATCGGCGCAAAACAGACTTCGAAAGCGCGGCGCGGACCTGCTTCCGCGCCGATGTGATTGACCAGAACGATCTCTCCGCCCGGCCGGATCACACGCGCGAACTCGTTGAGTGTCGCCTCTGGATTTGGCACCGCCGTGATCACAAATTGCGCCACCACAACATCGAATGACTGGTCGGGCAGCGCCATGCGCTCGGCATCCATGACTGCCAATGTCTCGACGTTGGAAAGGCTGTGCTCGACGACTCGCTCATATGCCTTGCGCAACATCGGCTCGGAGAGATCGATCCCTACAATCCGGTTTTTCCTCGAATAATCGGGCAACGAGATTCCCGTCCCGACTCCGACTTCGAGGATCCGGCCGCCGTGCTCGCCGCAGGCCTCTTCAGCCACAGCGATTGCGGCGCGCCGCCCGGCGTCGAACACCGCGCCGAACACCAGATCATAGACCGGTGCCCATCGCGCATAGGCGCGCTCGACGCTCGTTTTATCGATGTCAGCCCCCACGGCGCGAACTAGCTGCGCATCGCAGGGGCTGCCGCGCGCGCGTCGCCGGTCGAACGAATATCGCCGGCCGCAACCGCACTCTTGATGAATCCGCCACCCAGCACGCGCGCCTGCCCCTCACCCGCGTCATAGAAAACGCAGGCCTGGCCGGGCGACACGCCATGCTCGCCATCGACCAGTTCAACCTCGCAACCGCTTGCGCCGTGCCGTAGCCAGGCGGCCTGCGGCGGACGCGTCGAACGGACCTTCACGAAGACCTCGCGGCGATCGTCGGCCAGCGCCTCCTCAAGCGATCCTTCGCCGATCCAATTGACGTCGCGCAGCACGATGCGGCTCATGCGCAGCGCGTCGCGTGGGCCGACGACAACACGCCGCTGTTCGGCATCAAGACGCACGACATAGAGAGGCGTGCCGGTGGCAACGCCAAGCCCGCGCCGCTGACCGACGGTGAAATGAATAATGCCAGAATGTGTACCAAGCACTGTCCCGTCAAGATCGACGATATCGCCGGCCTCCGCGGCGCCCGGCTTCAGCCTTTCGATAATGTCGGCGTAGTGGCCCGTCGGGACGAAGCAAATGTCCTGACTGTCGTGCTTGTCGGCAATTGCGAGCCCGAACCGGCGGGCAAGCTCGCGGGTCTCGGTCTTGGTCCGCTCCCCAAGCGGGAAGCGCAGAACGTCAAGTTGCTCGCGCGTCGTGCCGAAAAGGAAATAGCTCTGGTCGCGCTCCTCGTCGCGCGCCCTGTAGAGCGCCCTACCCCCGCCGGGCAGCGAGCGTGACGCAATATAGTGACCGGTCGCGAGTACATCGGCGCCAAGTTCGCGCGCAGTGATCAGCAGATCATGAAACTTGATTGACATGTTGCATTCAACGCAAGGAACCGGTGTCTCGCCGTGGATGTAACTCTCGGCGAAGCGGTCGATCACGGCTTCCTTGAATCGCGTCTCATAATCGAGAACGTAGTGCGGAATACCGATGCGCTCCGCGACATTGCGGGCATCGTAGATGTCCTGGCCCGCGCAGCAGGCGCCCTTGCGATGCACAGCTGCACCATGGTCGTAGAGTTGCAGCGTCACGCCGACCACATCGTAGCCTTCGGCCTTGAGCAGGGCAGCCGTCACCGACGAGTCGACCCCGCCAGACATGGCGACAACGACACGCGTCGTTTCGGGGCTGCGATCGAGTTCAAGACTGTTGGCCATGGCCGTTCTTACTATAGGTGGCGACCGGGTGTGCGCAATGCGAGCCGACGACCGGCAAATTTTGCCGCTTTGCTATCACGCGTGCCGGGCGCGGCGCGCTTTTCCTCCGCCTCTCGCCCGCGCAAGCAATTGAATAAAAACATAAATTCGACAATTCCGAGGCTGGCCTGACGATTGCACATCAAACGGCGGAAATCCGGAGGCCCGCCTGTGCCACAAGTTGCGTCAGATCCCAAAGTTCATGCGCCTAACCTGCATATGCCCCGCGTCGCACGTCCGGCGCCATCCGACCGTGCGCCGTCCCCGTTCGAAAGCCTAATTGAGGACACGTCAGCACCCCTCGAGGCTGCGCCGCCGCCGCTGCACAGCAAGGTTTCCAGGAGCGAAGACAAGCAGGCGACCGCAAAAAGTAAGGACTGCAAGCCGGCCGAACCGAACGACGATACAAAGCCGGGAAATACCGACGAGGTCGCTACGACCGACGAGATGCCGGCTGACGAGAGCACTTCAAAAATTGACGCCAAGAAAATCACAAAGCCCGAGGCCGCCAGCGACGTCGGCGACAGCATTCAGCCGGAATCCGATCATGCGCCGGCTGCCGGACAGAAGATCGACGATGCGAATGTGACGACGCCGGCCGACGGCGTCGTGACTGTCACCAATTCCAACGCGATCTCAATCGTTCAAGCGCCGGCGCAAATGCCCGACGAGACACCGGATGACGGCAAGCAAGTTGAGCGGCCGCTGCAACAGCTGGCACCCGCACCCGTGGCAGATGCCGCCCCCAAGATAAGCCAGCTCGGCGCGGATTTGCTAAAGGCTGCTGTGGGAAAGAAAGCCGACGACGGTAAAGCTACGCAAGTGGATTCGGATGACCAGCTCAAGACTGATCAGCCGGCCGCCGAGACGGACGATGCTTTCCAGATTTTAACCAAGGACGCCGCGCCGAAGCAGGTGGAAGGCAAGGCGCAAATAGGGCCTGACGAGGGTGACAAGCACCATGTGTCACAGGGTCGGGGCGAGTTCATAACACCGAGCCATCGCTCCGACACGGGCGCGCCGACTCCGCCTGGCGCCGACATCAGCGCTGCCGCGAAAACATTGAACGACGTTCCGACGCAACCTCCAGTTCCCAGCAGCGCCCCTCACGCTTCGGAGAATGCCGCAGCGCCGGCCACTCTTGTTTCGCAGCCCGGCCCGCAACCGGCGGCTATTCCGCTGTCCGGAGTTGCCATAGAGATTGCCGGCAAGGCGCTTGCAGGCAAGAACCGTCTCGAAATCCGGCTTGATCCACCCGAGCTGGGCCGGATCGACGTGCGACTTGACGTCGACCGGGACGGTAACGTGACATCCAGGTTGACGGTCGATCGCCCGGACACGCTCGATCTCTTGCGCCGCGATGCGGCGGGCCTCGAACGCGCCCTGCAGGATGCAGGCCTCAAAACTGCAAACAACGGTCTTCAATTTTCGTTGCGCGACCAGTCAATGAACGAGCAACAGGCCGGGACGTCTTCCGGCTCAGCCGTTTTGGTCGCGCACGACGAAAGCCTGCCCTCCATCGAGGTCATCCCGCAACGGTACCGCCTGGCCGGTCAAGGCAGCGGTCTCGACATCCGCGTCTGAGGTTTGGACATGGCTACTGTTCCCCCTATCACCGGCACTGGCACCAGCTCGGTTTCGGGTGCATTGGACAATGTCGAGATCGACAGCAATTTCACGACATTCCTGCAGTTACTCACGACGCAACTGAAGAACCAGAACCCGCTTGATCCGCTCGACACAAATCAATTCACCCAGCAGCTCGTCCAGTTCGCGCAAGTCGAGCAGCAGATGAAGTCGAATGACCTGCTGTCCGGGCTGGTCCTCCTGGAGAAGAGCTCGGAGGCGACCGCCGCGCTTGCCTATGTCGGTTCAACCGTGGTGGTCGACGGATCGACGGCACAACTGGCCAATGGCCAGTCGAAATGGACCTTGAATGTGAGCAAGCCCTCGACCGCAACCATCACGATCAAGGATGCGACGACCGGACAGTCGGTCTATACCGGCACTATCGGCGTCAACCCAGGCAATCAGACATTCACCTGGGATGGCCGGGGTAATGATGGGCGTGTCTGGCCAGACGGCGCTTACACACTGACCGCCACCGCCGTGGACTCCAACAAGCAGTCGGTCGGGATATCCACCGAGGTCGAAGCCGTTGTCGATTCCGTCGATCTCACGGGATCTTCGCCTGTCCTGTCGATTAATGGTCAGAACTACACGCTCGACAAGATCAAGCGGATCGTCCGCTCGTCAAGCTAAGGCGCCGCTCGCTCTAAGAGGCGGACGCACGCGGTCGGCTGCGTCCATCGCCAATGACCTGATCGATGGCTCGCTCAAGCACAGAGATCTCGAACGGCTTACGCAGAATATCGAAACGGCCGTCGGCAGCCTCAGCGGCATCTGAAAATCCACTGGTGAGCAGAATGGGCAGGTCGGGGTACTGCTCGCGGCAAAGTTGTGCGAGGCCAAGTCCATCCATCGTGCCCGGCATAACGATATCGGAGAACAGCAAGTTGAATTCGATGCCCTGTTGAAGGTGCCGCAGCGCTTCGGCGGCGTTTTCGGCGCGCACAACCCGGTAACCAAGCTGCTCGAGCAGCGCGGAGGTCACGTCGGCAACATCGCGGCTATCTTCAACAACGAGCACTGTCCCTTGAACATTCTCGCGCCCTGTTGAAGCACCTGTCCCCGGCTCTGCCGGCAATTCCGTGCTTGCTCTGGGCAGATAGACGGTGACAACCGTGCCACGGCCCTCCTGGCTTGCAACCGTAACAGCCCCACCCGACTGGTTGGCGAAGCCGTGCACCTGCGATAGCCCGAGGCCAGTCCCCTTGCCGACGGGCTTCGTCGTGTAGAACGGCTCGAATACCCGTTGCAGCACGTCCGCGGGGATCCCCGTGCCGGTGTCGATGATGGCCAGGGCAACGAAATCGCCCTCGAGCGCTCCGGCGGCCGAGCCAGGCTTGAGTACCACATTGCGCGCCTGCAACGTGATCGTGCCGCCCTCAGGCATCGCATCGCGCGCGTTTACCGCGATATTGACGAGCGCGAGTTCCAGTTCGCCCAGGTCCACCTCAACGGGCCAGATCTTGTCCTCGATGTCGACGACAAGCTCGATGTTACCACGCAACGACGGTGCCAGCATGTCGCGCACCGCGCCGATTCGTGCATGCAAATCGACGATAATCGGCATCAGCTGCTGGCGTCGCGAGAACGTCAGTAGCTGCCGGGTGAGTCTCTCGCCTCGACCGGCTGCCGCGCGGATCGCTTCGACGGCCTGGATTTCTTTCGGGTCGCTCAGCCGGCGCTGCAAGATCTGCGCATAGCCGGAAACAATCATCAGCAGATTGTTGAAATCGTGCGCGATGCCGCCCGTGAGTTGGCCGATCGCTTCCATCTTCTGCGCCTGCGCCAACTGCTCGCGGGTCTCGTCAAGCGCTATCTTCGCTTCATGTTGGGCGGTGATATCGCGGGTTATCTTGGCAAACCCGGCCAGTTCGCCCCTTTCGTCGCGAATGGTCTCGATCAGCTCGTTGGCATAGAAGCGGCTGCCGTCCTTGCGCACGAGCCAGCCTTCCGCCTCGTATTTGCCCTCGCGGACCGCCGTCACCAGGGCATCTTCCGGCACGTTCTGTGCGCGATCTTCCTCGGTGTAAAATTGGCGGAAGTGTTTGCCGACGATCTCATCGGCACTGTAGCCCTTGATCTGTTCCGCGCCGGCGTTCCAGCTGCGCACGTGACCGTCGAGATCAAGCATGTAGATGGCGTAGTCGCGAAGGCCCGTCAGCAGCATGCGGACGTTCTGCTCGGACTCCCGCAAAGCGGTCTCGGCTTCCTTGCGCTCGGTCACGTCGAGGCAGACGCCGAGCACGCGCACCGCCGCGCCATTCTGGTCGCGGACGACCTCCCCGACGCTGTGCAGATGACGGACGAGCCCGTCGCCGCGAATGATCCGTTCTTCGTGACTGAAGTCACGCCCTGTTTTCAGGGCATGGGTCAGGCTTGTTTGCACATGGGCGCGGTCATCTGGATGGATGAGATTCAGGAAATCGGCAAAGGTGCCGCCAAATTCACCGCCCTCGAGCCCATAGATTCCGTAAAGCTGGTCCGACCATGTGAAGCGATTTTTCGCGACGTCCCACGACCAGCTTCCGAGATTGGCGAGACGCTGCGCTTCGGAGAGCTGGATATTGGCATCGGCGAGCTGAGTGTTGGCGGCGGAAAGTTTCGCATTGGCGTCGGCGAGCTGGCTGTTCGCTTTGCCAAGCTGGAGATTGGCATCGGCCAGTGCCGCCGTACGGTCTTTCACGCGCTGGTCAAGCTCGGCCTGGATGCGCCGAAGATCCTCCTCGCTGCGGCGGCGCATCTCGACATCGGCGCTCAGCGCCAGGCTCGGCACCGACACGCTCAACATGAAGGTGAGTAGCAGAAGGAATGATTCGTTGAGGCCCCATTGCGCAAATGGGCCAGCCTGGACAATCGTCGCCCAGATGGCAAAAATTGTGAGAATGACCGCGACCGTCGCGGTATCACGCGGCCCCCGGCGCAAGGCCGCCCAAAGCAACGGCAAAATCGCAAGAAATCCGAGCGGGCTCGTATATTGGGACCGTGGCAATAGCGGACTGAACGTGATGAGGCCTACCAGAATGGCGCAGCCGAACACCGAAGCCATGTCGCGCAGCTCACGCCCGTCGATTGCGCGCCAGTCGGTGACCGCCCAGAGTACGATGACCGGAGTGACCGCAAGCGCGCCCGCGGTATCCCCAAGCCACCATGTGATCCAGACCGGCGCGAGATTGGGCTCGGCGACAAAACCGGCGACATAGAGCGCGGCGACACCAATCGTGGCGCTGATCATGGTCGGCAGGCTGACGCAGACGATTGCAAACTTTGCGATTCGCGCGGCCGTTACAAAAGCCTGCGTACCGCCACACCACTTCGCAATCAGGTAGCCACCCACCACACCTTCCAGCGTGTTGCCGATCGCTATCGCGGCCGACGTTTCCAGGGTTCCCGCGGTTGCGGCGTTGGCGGCGAATGCGCCGACTAAAATCGCCGGAAAGTAACGAATCCCGCCCAGGACGATGGCCGCAAATGCCAAGCCTGTCGGCGGCCAGATCGGGCTTGCGCTTGGGTTTATGGAGGCGAGCTGAAGGCCAAGCTTCGCGAGAAGAAAATAGGCAACGGCCACCACGGGCAGCCAGGCGAAGAACGCGCCAAGACTACCCCGTAGAGTCGATTCCGATGAAGAAGAAGCAGGGAACTTTTTCACCCGCGCAAAATCCCAAGAAATCCGCCCTTTAGGCATACTAACCGCAATTACGGCGCTTTGCCGCAGTGGCCGTGGGTTGCCCACCGCGCTCCATCTGTAACCAAAAGGTTAGCGGAAACCCGGCAATCATTGCCCGATGCATTTGCCATGCTTAGGCAAATTTTAAGCCGCGACCTGTAGTTTTTCCGCAGTAACTGTCAGTCGAGTCTCGTTTTGTGAGTGTACCAATGACCGAACCCCATCGCCCGAGGGTCAAATATGTGATCGGGCCAGATGGCAGTCCGCTGACCATTGCGGACCTGCCGCCCCCGACGACCAAGCGCTGGGTCATCCGCCGCAAGGCAGAGGTGGTCGCCGCAGTCCGTGGCGGCTTGTTGTCGCTGGAAGAGGCCTGCGCCCGCTACACACTCACCGTCGAGGAATTCCTTTCATGGCAGTACTCGATCGACCAGCACGGCCTTGCCGGGCTGCGTACGACGCGCATCCAGCAGTACCGCCAGTAACACTCCCGCTCTGGATCCCGCACGCCGGCGCAACACGCCGTCGTTTGTTTGGCTCTTTCGCACGTCACATCGGCCGGAAATTAACCCGACGCTAACCTTAAACTGGGCAAATCTTGCCGGGTGAGGCGCACGATCGGCGCGCCCCAGCGGGTAGGACAAACCGGTGCAAGGCTTCTTCGATTTTTTGAAGTCGCTGGGTGCTGCGCGGATGGCGGCGATGGCCGCAGTGACGCTCGCCCTGATCGGCTTCTTCTCGTTCCTGATGGTCCAGATGACGACGCCGCAAATGGTGCCGTTATTCACTGATCTCTCGGTCGACGACAGCGCGTCGATCATCAAAGACCTGGAACGACAAGCCGTTCCCTATCAGATTAAGAACGACGGCGCGATCATCATGGTGTCCAAAGACAGGGTCGCCCGTCTGCGCATGAAGCTCGCGGAGTCCGGCCTGCCGAAGGGTGGCGGGGTCGGCTACGAGATCTTCGACAAGGCAGACTCCCTCGGCGCGACGACCTTCGTCCAGAACATCAATCATCTGCGCGCGCTGGAAGGCGAGCTCGCCCGCACGATCCGCAGCATCGATCGCGTGCAGGCTGCGCGCGTGCATCTCGTGCTCCCGGAGCGCCCGCTGTTCTCGCGTGACAAGGTCGATGCTTCCGCCTCGATCGTGCTCAAGGTGCGCGGCGCGCTCGAGCCGCAGCAGGTGCGGGCCGTACGCCACCTGGTCGCCAGCGCCGTCAACGGCCTGAAGCCTGAGCGCGTCTCCGTGATCGACGAGACCGGCAAGCTGCTTGCGGACGGGGCGACCCCCGACAACCCGCTCAACGGCGCGAGCTCCGATGAACGCAAGCTCGCTTACGAGAACCGCCTTCGCAGCGAAGTCGAAACGATTGTCTCATCAGTCGTTGGCCCGGGTCACGCGCGCGTGCAGATCAACGCAGATTTCGATGTCAATCGGATCACGCAAACGTCCGACAAATTCGATCCGGATGGCCGCGTGTTGCGCTCGAGTCAGACCCGCGAAGAGCAGTCAGCCACGAGCGACAACAAGGAAGGGTCGGTGTCGGTCGGCACCGAATTGCCCGGCGGCAACAGGCCGCAACAGCCGGCCGATAGCGGCAGCCGCGGCGACCAGAGCCGCAAGACCGAGGAAATCATCAACTACGAGATTTCGCGCACCACAAAGACCGAGGTCATCGAGGCGGGACGCGTCAACCGCATCTCGGCAGCCGTGCTCGTCGACGGCGTCTACAGCAAGAACGACAAAGGCGAGGTCGCCTATCAGCCGCGCCCGAAAGAAGAACTCGACCGAATCGCCGCCCTCGTGCGCTCCGCGATCGGATTCGACGCCAAGCGTGGCGACCAGGTCGAGGTAGTGAACCTGCGTTTCGCCGAAACAACACCGTCGCCGGTTAACGAAGTGACCGGCTGGATGAGCTACTTGCAGTTCACCAAGGACGACATCATGGGAGCCGCCGAGAAGGGCGTCATGGCGCTGCTCGGCTTGGTCGTGTTGTTCATGGTCGTTCGCCCGCTCGTTCGCCGGGTCATCACGCCAGAAGGTGCGCAGACGCCGTTCGCTGCCGCGCCTGCCGCCGCAGTTCCCGCGGTGACGGCCGAAGCAGTCGCGGCTGCCGGCGTGATGCTACCGGGCGTCAGCGGCAATATCACCTCGACGGGAGGGCCTAACGTCTCAATCGTCGGCGGCGATGAAGCCGTCGCAATTTCCAACCGCACATCCGCGATGATCGACATCGCCAAGGTACAGGGGCAGGTTCACGCCCAGTCCGTGCAGAAGGTCGGTGAACTCGCCGACAAGAACCCACACGAAGCCGTGTCGATTATCCGCAACTGGCTCCATGAGGACGCAGCCTAAGCCATGCCGTCAGCCTATGCCGAGAGCAAAAAAGACAGCAAAACGACGCGCGACGATATCGGCGGGCTAATGGCCGAGCTTTCGAAGCGGCCGGCGACGCAGGAACGCGCCCGCAAGCTGACGGGTCCGGAGCGCGCCGCCGTACTGATGTTGTCGCTCGGCGAGCAGTACGGCGCAAAGATTTTCAGTCTGCTCGACGACGACGAACTGCGCGAAATTTCCATTGTCATGTCGTCGCTTGGCACGATTGAAGCCGAATCCGTCGAGCAATTGCTGCTCGAGTTCGTCTCACGCATGTCGGCTTCCGGCGCCCTGCTCGGCAACTATGATGCCACCGAGCGCCTCCTCAAACAGTATCTGCCCCCAGACCGAGTCGGCGGAATCATGGACGAAATCCGCGGTCCCGCCGGGCGCAACATGTGGGAGAAGCTCGCCAACGTCCAGGAAGAGGTGCTGGCGAACTATCTCAAGAACGAATACCCGCAGACCGTCGCCGTCGTGCTGTCAAAGCTGCGGCCCGAGCACGCCGCACGGGTGCTCTCGATCCTGCCCGAGGACCTCTCGCTCGACTGCGTCAATCGCATGCTGAAGATGGAGGCCGTGCAGAAGGAAGTCATCGAGCGCGTAGAGCAGACGCTGCGCACGGAATTCATGTCCAACCTGTCGCAGACGCGGCGTCGCGATGCACACGAGGTGATGGCGGAGATCTTCAACAATTTCGACCGGCAGACGGAAACCCGCTTCCTGACCGCACTCGAAGAGGACAACCGCGATGCCGCAGAGCGCATCAAGGCGCTGATGTTCACCTTCGATGACCTGGTCAAGCTCGATACCGGCTCGGCACAGACGCTGATGCGCAATATTGACAAGGAGAAGCTGGCGGTGGCGCTCAAGGGCGCCAACGAGACCGTGCGGCAGTTCTTCTTCACCAACATGTCGAGCCGTGCCGCCAAGCTGCTGGTGGAAGACATGCAGGCCATGGGACCGGTCCGGCTGCGCGACGTCGATGAGGCGCAGGCTCTCCTGGTCAACGTCGCCAAGGATCTCGCGGCCAAGGGCGAAATCATCATCGCCAAAAGCCGGGGCGAAGACGAACTGATTTACTGAGAGTGCAATGAAAGCAACGGCCAAATATCTGTTCGACGTGGACTTCGCCGCCGGCGAGAAGCCGACCATCACTATGGTCGAGCACGAGCGGCGGCGAGCGGATGCTGAGTCGCAAGCCTATCGGCATGGCTTTACCGCCGGGGAACAACAGGCACATCAGGAAGCCACGAAACGCATGGCCGACGCACTCTCCGTCATCGCCGACGGGCTCGGGCGGCTCGACGGTGGGCTCACAGCAATCGAGACCCGTCTTGAAACGGAGGCCGTCGAAGTGGCGGTCGCGGTCGCCGCCAAACTGGCGCCGGCTCTCGTAGCGCGCGAGCCGTTCGCAGAGATCGCAGCGCTTGCAACCGAATGTTTTCACCATCTGGTGTCTACGCCGCTCGTCACCGTGCGCATTGCGGCAGATATCCACGAGGTAGCGAAGGCGAAAATTGAAGAGATCGCACGCACGCACGGCTTCGACGGCCGGCTTGCCGTCATTTCCGACGAAGGCCTCGCGCCGGGTGATTGCCGTGTCGAATGGGCCGACGGCGGCATTATCCGCGATCACACTGCAACGGCATCAACGATCGATGAGACGGTTGCCCGCTACATAGCGGCGCGCAACATGCCCGCCGCATAGGAATTCTGGAGACGACGGCAATGAGTGAAGACGACACCAAGGTACCGCTTCCCGACCTCGAAAACGGCGGCGACGTGCAGGTCGTGCAGGATTCAGGCACACTCGCGCCGTCCGAAAGTGAGACTGTCGACCGAGGCGCTGCAGACCTCGAAGCAGTATTCGACGTCCCGGTCCAGGTCTCCGCTGTGCTGGGCCGCGCACATATGGAAGTCGGCAACCTGCTCAAACTCGGTCCCGGTGCCGTGCTCGAACTCGACCGCAAGGTCGGCGAGGCCATCGACATCTACGTCAACAATCGGCTGGTCGCCCGCGGGGAAGTGGTGCTCGTCGAGGACAAGCTCGGGGTCACTATGACTGAAATTATCAAGGCGGATCACAACTGATGCGACGACGATCCGCCGTTACTCGAATGACAGGGAGCTAAGCCATGCGACTCCTCATTGTCGGCACGCTCGGCGGCCAGCTCACCACCGCAACCAAGCTTGCAATGGAAAAAGGCGCCAGCGTCACGCACGCTGAAAACGTCGATCAGGCCCTTGCGGTGCTGCGCTCCGGACGCGGCGCGGACCTCTTGATGGCGGATGTCAGCCTCGATATCCGTGACCTCAATGGACGGCTCAATGCGGAGCACATCTATGTCCCGATCGTCGCTTGCGGCGTCACCAATGACGCGCGCGCAGCCGTCAATGCCATTCACGCCGGTGCCAAAGAATATATCCCGCTGCCGCCCGATCCCGACCTGATCGCGGCCGTCCTTGCCGCCGTCGCCGAGGATACGCGCGAGATGATCTACCGCGACGACTCCATGGCGAAAGTGGTCAAGCTCGCCCAGCAAATTGCGGGTTCGGACGCCTCCGTGCTCATTACCGGGGAAAGCGGGACCGGGAAGGAGGTGCTGGCGCGCTTCGTGCACGGGCGCAGCAACCGTTCAAAGAAGTCGTTCATCACCGTCAATTGTGCGGCGATCCCGGAAAACCTGCTCGAATCCGAGCTTTTCGGCCACGAGAAAGGCGCCTTCACCGGTGCGCTTGCCCGTCGCATCGGGAAATTCGAGGAAGCGAATGGTGGTACGCTCCTGCTCGACGAAATCTCCGAGATGGAGGTTCGGCTGCAGTCCAAGCTGTTGCGCGCCATCCAAGAACGGGTCATCGACCGCGTCGGCGGCAATCGGCCAGTCCCCGTCGATATTCGCATCATTGCGACGTCGAACCGCGACCTCACTGATGCGGTCCGCGAGGGAAAATTCCGCGAAGATCTGCTGTTCCGCCTCAACGTCGTGAACCTGAAGATTCCGCCTCTGCGTGAGCGTCCAGCGGACATCGGCGAACTGGCGCATCACTTCATACGTAAATATTCTCAAGCGAACGGGCTGCCTTTGCGGCCACTGTCAGTGGAAGCGCGCCGTGCGCTCAGCGCCAACCGTTGGCCAGGCAATGTCCGCGAGCTTGAGAACACGTTGCATCGTGCCGTGCTGCTTTCGAGCGGCTCGGAGATCGGTGTCGACGGCATTCTTTCACCCGACGGTGCACGACTCGATCAGACGCGGGGCACAGACCTCGCAGCTCATGCGGCAATCGCCGCTGAGCAGGTTACCCGCAACCTCGTCGGGCGCACCGTGGCGGAAGTCGAGCGCGATCTGATCCTGGAAACGCTCAAGCACTGCCTCGGCAACCGTACGCACGCAGCCAATATTCTCGGCATTTCGATCCGCACGTTGCGGAATAAACTCAACGAATACGCAGCCGACGGGGCGCCAATTCCACCCCCGCATGGCGGCGAGACGCTCAAGGGAGCCGCCTGACGCCGCGGCAAAGCAAAAACCCGGCGCGAGCGCCGGGTTTTTAGATTCGACAGCAAAATCTCGAGCGCGCTCAAATCCCGCTCGAATCCTCCGATTTCTTCTTCGTCTTTTGACTATCGGCATCATGCACACGCTGTACAAAATTTGCCCTGCGGCCCTCTGGCGAGCAGCCGAACGTGCTGGCGTATTCCACGGTTCCGAGGTCGATCGTCGCGACAATTTCATCCATTTCTCGACCGCGGCTCAAGTCGCCGAGACCGCCTTAAAACATTTTGCGGGCCAAAGCGGTCTGCTGCTGATCAGTGTCGATGCCCGCATGCTTGGCAGCGCCCTGAAATGGGAGCCCTCGCGCGGCGGCGCCTTGTTTCCTCACCTCTATGGACCTCTCACGCTCGAGTCTGTGAAGCGCGTCGATCCCCTTCCCCTTGGCCCCGACGGGAGTCACGTTTTTCCGGCCCTGCAGGTCTAATCCGTCCGAGCAAGGCCGTCGTAATTGTGACCGGATCGTCAAAACCGTAAGGTGGGCCTCAAGTCAAATCCGGACCGCGTCCGATGGACCTTGATGCCAACCGCAGCTTGATTGCCGGCGCCCTCGGCCGGATTCCTGACGGCGACCGGGCAGCACTGCAAACCGTCTATCGCCTGACCTCAGCGAAGCTTTTTGGCGTCTGTCTGCGTATCTTGGGTGAGCACGGCGAGGCGGAGGACGTGCTGCAGGAGGTCTACGTGACGGTGTGGCGCAAGGCCGCCGAATTCGATGCCAGGCGGGCGAGCCCGATGACCTGGCTAATCGCCATCGCCCGCAATCGCGCGATCGACAGGCTTCGTGCCTCGCGTAGGAGCCGCAACATGGAGGCCATCGACGCCGCGACTGACGTTGCCGACAGCGCGGCTGGCGCCGACGCCGCATTGGAGAGCCTGCAAGAGCACGCAAAACTGCACGGTTGTCTTGACCGCCTCGCGTCACATGAGCGCGCGGCGCTGCGCGGCGCCTTCTTTGGCGGCAGCACGTACGAGGATCTTGCGACCCGCATGAAGGTGCCGCTCGGCACCATGAAGAGTTGGATCCGCCGCGCCATGTTCAAGCTGAAGGCATGCCTGGAGCAATGAGCGATACATTCGACCATAGCGGCTTGCCCGAGGACGAACTGCTCGCAGCCGAGTATGCGCTGGGCGTGCTCGACGGCATCGAACGCGCCGCGGCCGAACAGCGCATTGCACGTGACCGCGGTTTTGCGCGCCAGGTCGCGGCTTGGGAACAGCGGCTCACGCCCTGGGCCGCAGAAATTCCTGAAATGCTTCCGCCGCCGCACGTTTGGGATCGCATCGCCGGCGCCCTGCCCCCCCACGCCCCCCGTTCCGGCTTGTGGCAAAGCCTCGCATTCTGGCGCGGTCTGAGCTTTGCGGCCGGCGCGCTCGCCGCAGCCTGCATCGCGGCGCTGGTTTATTTCGGCGCGCTCACGCAAACAGAGCCACTTGTCGCAACGATCGAGGGCGGCGGCCAGCGTCATTTCGTGGCGACCGTGGACGTGCAGCGTGGCACCGTTGCCATCGTCCCCGCCGCCTTCCGCGCTGACGCAACGCGCGTCCCCGAGCTCTGGCTGATCCCGCCCGACGGCAAGCCAAGACCAGTTGGCCTGTTGCGCGCCGATGCACCGATCACGCTGACGCTCTCTGGCGATCTCGCCGGTCTGGCAAAAAACAACGCGGTATTGGCAGTCTCACTCGAGCCGCCTGGCGGATCGACCACCGGCCTCCCCACCGGTCCGGTAATCGGCACCGGCAAGCTCACGAATCTGTGACTTCACGCCTGCATCCGTAGTTTCAGGCCCTCCGTAGCTCTCGATGTCTCCGCCTTAGGGGACAGCAAACAGAGCAATGGAGAGAACCATGAAACGTATTTCTGTACTCGCTTTGGTCGGAGCCGCAGTGTTTGCGCTCAGCCTCGGACTGAACGCAACCGCTCCGAGCTTCGCTGCCGAAAAGACAGTGATGGTCGGCGGCGCGGCGATGTATCCGTCAAAGAACATCATCCAGAACGCGGTCAATTCAAAAGACCACACCACTTTGGTGGCGGCCGTGAAGGCCGCTGGCCTGGTCGAGACCCTGTCCGGCGACGGCCCCTTCACCGTGTTCGCGCCGACCAACTCCGCCTTCAGCAAGCTGCCGGCAGGCACCGTCGAGAGCCTGCTGAAACCCGAGAATAAGGCGCAGCTCACCAAGATCCTGACCTGCCACGTCGTGTCGGCGAATGCGATGTCGTCCGCGATCAAGAAGATGATCAAGGACGATGCCGGCATGCATCCCGTGAAGACGGTCGGCGGCTGCACGTTCACCGCCAAGCTTAGGGGCGACAGCATCGTGCTGGTTGACGGCAAGGGTCACGAAGCCACCGTCACCATCGCGAACGTCAAGCAGTCGAACGGCGTCATCCACGTTATCGACACCGTGCTGTTGCCGGGCTGAGTCCTCTGACGTCCGGCAAAGCGGCTTTCCAAAGCCGCCCGGCGGTCCTCTCCTTGTCCCCGGGGAGAGGACCGTCCGTTTTGGGGTGGCAGCACCGTACCGTTAACCCGGCGCTAACCATAAAATGGGCAAATATTGCCGGGGGAAAGGGGTAAGGGCCCACCGCGGCTCTCTACTCCGGCACCGGCAACGGTGCCCGCTTCCGGTTTGATCACGTTCGTATTGATCCTGCGTGTTCCCAGACAACTGCAGCTGGTCTCGCGCCGAGACGTTGAGCATGAGCGATATTACTGCCGCGACGACGACAAGCACGATCGGCGGCATCAAGCTGCCCGGCCTCGGCGACGTCGGCGCTTTCTTCAAGCGCGGGGATCTGGCGCTCGCGGTGGGCGTGCTCACCATTCTCGT
>JBKPRE010000089.1:0-52256 GCA_046734435.1 Pseudomonadota bacterium
CGGATCGATTTGATCTTCGGGGCGGACAGCCCAAGCCGCCTGAGCTTGTCGGCGCGGGCGCGGCGCACCGCGTCATGGTGAAATGGATCGAACGCGGCGAAGAGTCGGGCACGGATCGCGGCGGCGCTTGCAGTGGAAAGCTGCTGCCCGCAAACGATCGCGCACAGCCCGGGGAATCCCGGCTCGCGCCGGCGCAAGTTGAAGGCGCCGGCTTTTTCGGCGACCGGTTTGAGCCGCGGGTCGGCGATAACAAGCTCTGCGAGGCCGGCCTGTAGATCGGCGTCAGTATGGAGGAAATGAGTCATGCGCTATCCGTCTAGCAAGTAAGACGGTAGATAGAAAAGCCATGCCACCCGTTTTCCGGTTTGCGCCGTCGCCGAACGGCTATTTGCATCTCGGCCATGCATTGTCGGCGTTGCTCAATGCTGACATGGCGCGCGCGAATGGTGGCCGATTGCTGCTACGTATCGAGGATATCGACACCGCGCGCTGCCGGTCGGAATACGAGACGGCGATCTACGAAGATCTGACATGGCTCGGCTTGCAGTGGGAATCCCCGGTCCGCCGGCAATCCGAGCACTGGGCCGACTACCGTGGCGCGCTCGCGCAGCTTGAGACCATGGGCCTGATCTATCCGAGTTTCGAGAGCCGCGCCGAGATTGCCCGCCTCGTGACTGACCGTGAGGCACGGGGCCCCTGGCCGCGCGATCCCGACGGCACGCCGCTTTATCCGGGTGATGCCAAGAACATGAGCTTGGCTGAACGAAACCGGCGCATCGAAGCTGGCGAACCATTTGCGCTGCGGCTCGACATGCGCGCGGCGACTTTACGCGCCGGGACGTTGAACTGGGTGGAGACTGGTGCGGGACCGGGCGGCGCAACCGGGACAAGCGCGATCGATCCTTCAGTATGGGGCGATGTGATTCTGGCGCGCAAAGAAACCCCCGGCAGCTATCACCTTGCGGTTGTCGTCGACGACGCGGCGCAAGGCGTGACCGACGTGGTGCGCGGCCGCGACCTGTTTCACGCAACCGGGGTCCATCGCTTGCTTCAGGTGCTGCTCGGTCTGAGCGCGCCGCGCTACCATCATCACCGGCTTATTCTCGATGAGACCGGCAACAAACTGTCGAAATCGACGCAATCCACCGGCCTGCGCGAGCTTCGCGCGCGCGGAGTAACGCCGGCCGATATTCGGCGCTTGATCGGGCTCGATTGAGCCGATCTTCCATGTCAATGTCGCGTCTCGGGTAGGGGACTCATGTCAAAGGTCCGGAAAAAAACGCCGCGCCGGCGCCGTCCACGCCGCACGCCCAGGTCGCGCGCGGAAAAGGTGCCATCAGCGCGCGCGATCGAGGCGGCGCTTGCCGGTATCGCACACGATATTCGCACGCCATTGACCGGGATCGTGGCGCTCGCCGAATTGCTGGTGTCATCGGATCTGGGCACGCGTGAGCGCGAGTGGGCAACCGCCATCAAAAGCGGCGCCGATCATCTTTCGGCCCTGACCACTGTTATCGTCGATGCGGCAAAGGCAAAGGCGCATGGTCTCGTTCTTCGCAACGAGCCTTTTGCGCCCCGTGCGCTTGCCGAAGCTGTCGGCGCAGCAGTCGTGGCGCGCGCCCACAATAAGAATCTCAAGACCAACATCAAAATCGCCGATGATCTGCCGGCCATGGCGTCAGGCGATGTTGTGCGTTTGCGCGCAGCGCTGGAGAACCTGGCAGACAATGCCGTAAAATTTACGCACCAGGGAAAGGTGACGTTTGCGGCAACGGCTGAGCAAGCCAAGCAAGGCCGCGTGCGCCTGGTCTTCAGTTTTGCGGACGAAGGCATCGGCATCAGTGCCGGCGAACTCAAGCACCTGTTTCGTCCGTTCGCACAGGCGAGCGTCAAGATTTCGAAACTTTACGGCGGCGCCGGGCTTGGGCTCTCGCTGGTCAAACGTCTTGCACAGGCGATGGGTGGCGACCTCAGTGTGACCAGCAAAAAAGGCAGCGGTTCCACATTTCGTTTGAGTGTGCTCGTGGAATCGCTTGAACCGCACACAACGGCACAACGACAGGACCGGACGCCGGTACCTGTTCGGCCACTGTCGATCCTTTGCGCGGAAGACAATCCCTATGGCCGCGTGGTGATGCACACAATTCTTGGCGAACTGGGACACAGGGTTGATTTTGCCGAGACCGGCGAAGCCGTCGTGGCGGCAGTCGAACACGGCGGTTACGACGCGGTGTTGATGGACGTCACGCTCACCGGTCTGAACGGCATTGACGCGGCACGCCGCATCCGCGCGTTGCCGGGACAGGCCGGCCTCACGCCGATCATTGGAATTTCCGGCCGTGGCGAAAGCGGAGACGAAGCAGCCGCGCGTGCTGCCGGCATGAATTTCTATTTTGTGAAACCAGTGAGCCCGCGAAAGCTTGCGCAGGCGCTGGCGGAATACAGCGCGCGCTGATCAGGCGTTGCTGACGCCCTTGGCGCGTTCGACGATCCGTACCAGGTCAGACATGATGCGGTTCAGTTCGAAATCTTTCGGCGTGTAGACCGCTGCCACTCCGGCTTTTTCCAGCTCCGCGGCGTCCTCGGGCGGGATGATGCCGCCGACGACTACCGGCACGTCGAGGCCGGCCTTTTTCATGCGGCCGACAACATCTTCGACCAGTGGGAGATGGCTTCCCGACAGCACCGAAAGGCCGACAACATGCGCCTCTTGCGTGCGCGCGGCCTCGACGATTTCCTCCGGCGTCAGCCGGATGCCCTCATAGACAACCTGCATGCCGGCATCGCGCGCCCGCACAGCGATCTGCTCGGCGCCGTTGGAATGGCCGTCCAGTCCCGGCTTGCCGACGAGAAACGTGAGCCGGCGGCCGAGCTTGCGGGAAACGCGGTCGACGTCGGCGCGAATATCGTCGAGCCCGGTGACGTCGTTGCGCATCGCGCGGCCAACGCCGGTCGGCGCGCGATATTCGCCGAAAGCCTCGCGCAGCGTCCATCCCCATTCGCCGGTTGTGACGCCTGCTTTCGCGCATGCGATCGAAGCCGGCATGATGTTGCTGCCGCTGGCGGCGGCGTGTTTGAGCTCCTTCAGCGCAGCGGCAACCGCAGTACTGTCGCGCGCTTCGCGCCAGGCTTTTAGCCGCTCGGTCTGCCTGCGCTCGGCTTCCTCGGATACGGTGAGAATGGCGTCTGCCGCCGCGGCCAGCGGCGACGGCTCGCTTTCAAGATATTTATTAACGCCGACGACAACCTGATCGCCGCGCTCGATGGCTTCGAGCCGCGCCGTGTTCGAATCGACAAGCTGCTGCTTCATGTAGCCGGTGTCGACTGCGGCGACTGCGCCGCCCATCTCCGCGATCCGCTTGAGCTCCTCGCGTGCCTGCTGTTTCAGCTCTTCGACCTTGCGCGTGATTTCGCTGGAGCCGTCGAAGATATCACCGTAGTCGAGCAGATCAGTCTCATAGGCGAGAATCTGCTGCATGCGCAGCGACCACTGCTGGTCCCATGGACGCGGCAGCCCAAGCGCTTCGTTCCACGTTGGCAGCTGAACCGCACGCGCGCGCGCGCTTTTCGACAGTGTCACCGCCAGCATTTCGATCAGGATGCGCGCGACGTTGTTTTCGGGCTGCGGCTCGGTCAGCCCGAGCGAGTTCACCTGCACGCCGTAGCGGAAAAGCCGTTGCTTTGGGTCGGTGATGCCGTAGCGCTCGCGCGTGATTTCGTCCCACAGCTCGGTGAAGGCGCGCATCTTGCAAAGCTCGGTGATGAAGCGCAGGCCGGCATTGACAAAGAACGAGATGCGTCCGACCACCTCACCGAACCTGTCCGGTGGCACCTCGCCCGAGGCCTTCACGGTGTCGAGCACTGCGATCGCGGTGGCGAGCGCGAATGCCAGTTCCTGGACCGGCGTCGCTCCGGCTTCCTGCAGGTGATACGAGCAGACGTTGATCGGATTCCATTTCGGAATTTCCTTGGTCGTGAACAGGATCACGTCCTTGATCAACCGCATCGACGGCGCCGGCGGAAACACGTAGGTGCCACGCGACAGGTATTCCTTGATGATGTCGTTTTGCAGCGTGCCCTGCAGGCTCGCGCGTGGCGCGCCCTGTTCGTCAGCAACCGCAATGTAGAGCGCCATCAGCCACGCGGCGGTGGCGTTGATGGTCATCGAGGTGTTCATTGTATCGAGAGGGATGCCCTCGAACAGTGCGCGCATGTCGCCGAGATGGCAGATGGGCACGCCGACCTTGCCGACCTCGCCCTTGGCAAGCACGTGGTCAGAGTCGTAGCCGGTCTGGGTTGGCAGATCGAAGGCGACCGACAGGCCGGTCTGGCCTTTCGCGAGATTTTTTCGGTACAGCGCGTTGGAATCCGCCGCCGTCGAATGACCGGCATAAGTGCGGAAAATCCAGGGCTTATCGCGTTGGTTTTTGTCGTGCATCGCTGGCCTGAGGCAGTTTGGCCCAGCACTTGTTGCAACGCAACATCAACCCTCTCAACTGGGCTGTGTCAGCCCGGCCGCAACCGATTTCGATGCGAACGTGACGTGCGACGTGGGGTTTAGGCCCGTTTAATGAGGCCAATGATGAACAGCAAAACCACCGCGCCGATCGTTGCATTTATGATGGAAGCGATGATCCCGCCGCCGATCGAAATGCCAAGATACCCGAGCAACCAGGTGCCGATGAAGGCGCCGACGATGCCAACAACAATGTTGCCGATCAGCCCAAAACCCATCCCCTTGACGATCTGTCCGGCCAGCCAGCCGGCGATTGCGCCGACGATGATGAGAACGATCAATGCTTCAAGAGCCATGGTGACCTCCCCCTATTCGCGGCTCGCTCTCCGGGAGCAGCTGCGGGTCGGTGCGATTGAACACCAAAGCGGTGGCTGCGTCGACTATCGTCCGTTGTGATTATTTTTTTCGAGTCAGAGGCTCAGTGCGCCGAGTATGCACGACCGCGAAGGCGTCGGTGTACAGACGTTGCCAGCCGGGCGAGCGATCGAGCAGCGCAACTGCGGGCGTCGAGGGCGCGAGCAAGGTCGCGCTGATACGGTATTCGTCGAGCAACTTCTCGAAGTCCGGAACATCCTGCAAATTCACGGCGCGGTCGTAGCGAAGCAAATAGGCCTCGCCGTAAAGCTCTGAGCGGCCGTCGATAAAAGGTGCGATACCGATGAAGTCGAGATAGCCGCCGAAATTATAGTCATTGAGAATCGCGCCATGCTTCACGCTGCCAAGTGCATGTACTGCGTTGGCTGGCGTAATTTTTGCCGGCGGAGCCACATCACTCCGAAATGCCGACAGCGCGGTGACGACAACCATCACCGACACGAGTATGGCCGGGATTAGAGCGCCGGACCGCAGCGCCGCTGCCGCGCGTCCCGCGGAAAGATCCGTGAACTGCTTTGCCAGCGGCCGCGCCAGGAATATCGGCGCCAGCATCCCCAGCAGATCGGCGTGGCGCACGTGCGACAGGCTCAGGTGCAGCACGCCGAGTAGCATGAGAATTCTGAAGAGCGGCAGCTTGACGCCGAGATAAAGCGCCAAGCCCAACCCGCCCAGCATAATAATCTCGAAGCTGCCGATATGGCTGAAGTCCTGCGGCCGCCATTCGGTGATCGTTGCGAGCGCGGGGCCGAGCGCCACGGTGCGGACCGTCACCAGGATCATCTCGGGGCCGTACGGATTGAGGCAGGCCGCAGCCAAAGCGAGCACGCCGAACGATCCCCACTGGCGGATCACGTTCATTCGCTCGGCAGGCTTTGCGCGGAACAGCGCTTCGGCGCCGGCTGCCGCGATCATAGCGAGACCAAAGGTAAAGCTGCCGTGCAGGTTCGCCCATAGCGTCATGAGAGGCAGCAGGAGCCACGAGGGAGTTGTGCGGGTGTCGACAGAGCGGATCAACGCCGCAATCCATGCGACGAGCAATGGAAGTGCCAGGATGTGCGGCCGCGCCAGAATGTGCGGAGCCGTGAGAGGCAAAGCGACAAGGACGCCGAACAGGGCAGCGGTCGGCCGCAGCTCGCGCAGCAGGAAGCGCGTCAGCAGGCCGAATGCTATTGCGGCGGCAGCCGATGCGATTGCCACCATGCCCATCCATCCGCCGGCGGCATAGGCCAGCGCGAACACAACTTCGGAGAGCCACTCAAAGGCGAGCCAGTGCGTTCCGCGGAAGTTGGCGGAAAACGGGTCGACCGTCGGCACGGTGCCGTGGTCGATGATCCAGCGGCCGAGGGCGAGGTGCGAGTAGGTGTCGGGATCGCCGAGGAGCTGTGGCGCAACTGCGATCACCAGAACATAGATGCCCGCGGCGACAAGCCATGGCATCGCGGCCCGAAGATCCACGATCCGTTCGGTTCGGCGAATGGTTTGTTCGGACATTCCCGTGCTCTGAGTGATGCGGGCACGCTACGGGTGCCGAATTGCAAAAGCCTTAAGGCACCTGGGCCGAGAACGGTCGATATAAGCTCCTGAATTTCAAAGGCTTTCTGGTCATGACGGCGGCGGCCAAACTTCCGATAGAGAGCTGGGCGGCCGGAAAGGCGTTGTTAAAGCCGCCCAACGATGATGCCGCCGAAGCCATCGGGTGCAGTGGACGGTGTTACATGAGCCAGCCTGCCGTCACCGCTTCCAGTGCGAGGCAATCCCGCGCGGGACTCAACGGCACCATTGTCATTTTTGGCCTGCTGTTTGCGGCAGCAGTGACGCCGATTCTTTGGCCAAGCCTTCCCCCGGCGATGGTCGACTACAACAATCATCTGGCGCGGATGTTCGTGCTCGCCCGCGACGGCACCGCCCAGGCCCATCCCTACTATCAGGTCACCTGGTCGCTTGTTCCGAACCTGGCGATGGACCTGATCGTGCCCGGGGTCGGTCGTCACATCGGTGTCGAGACCGCGAACCGGCTTTTCTATTTGCTTAGCCAGGTGCTGATCGTGACCGGTGCGATGGCGCTCGAACGCGCCGTCAAGGGATGCTTTCAGGTCGCGGGGTTTGTCGCGCTGATTTTTCTCTACAGCATGCCGTTTGCGTTCGGGTTCGAGAACTTCGAATTCGGACTTGGCTGCGCGCTCTGGGGATTTGCCTGCGCAATCTGGCTGCAAGACCGTTCATGGATGGTACGGCTTGTCGCGCATACGACGTTCATCGCGCTGCTTTTCGCCGCGCACATGTTTGCGTTGGGAATTTACGGCTTCGCTGTCGGCCTGCATGAGCTCTGGCGGGCCTGGTCGCGGCGAACATCCCTGGGTGAAACGTTTGCACGCTTTTCCGCTCTTGCGATCCCGTCTGCGCTGCTCGCCGCTTTGATGATTGGCGCGAACGGCAGTGTCGGCGGCTCTGGAAATGTATGGGTTTTCGGCAACAAGGCGACCTGGATCCTGCATATCCTCAGCGGATACAGCATGGTCGTGTCGGAGATCGGCATGCTCGCTCTGATCTGCCTGATCGTTGTGCTCGCGCGCCGGGGCGCGTTGCGGCTTGAGCAGTCGGCGATGTGGTTGATGGCCGGATTTTCGGCGCTCTATTTGGCGATGCCCTTCCGGTTGTTCGATACTGCCTTCGTCGACATGCGGATCGTCGTTGCGTTGGCACTCATTATGCCTGCGTTCGTTTCCGTGTCGTTTCCCGGCCTTGTCTGGCGGCGCGCCGCGATCGCGCTTGCTGCGACCATCGTCATCATTAACGTCAGCGACGTGACGAGTGTCTGGCTCTCCTATCGCGAAGATTTCGCGGCAGCCAGAAAATCATTCGAGCTTCTGCCGAAGGGCGCCGTCGTGCTGACTGCGCAGACCGGCGACGGCGACGATCCTCCCGCCAACCTGCGCGACTATCCGGTATTCAACGTGCCAACACTTGCCGTGCACTATGCCGATGCTTTCGTGCCGCACCTGTTCACGGCGCCGGGCAAGCAGCCGGTCACGCCACGTGCGGCCTGGCATAGGCTCGATATCGCCGAAGGCGGATTCCTGCCGGTCAAATTTCTCAAGTACATCGCCGAGCGCGGCACTCCGCCAGGCACGCCACCGTTCGTGCAGAACTGGCAGCGCGATTTCGACTACCTCTATCTGATCGGGCCATCGATCCCGAACCCGATGCCGGACCGGCTCGAGTTCGTTATGGGGGCACCCCGATTCGCCTTGTATCGGGTCCGGAAGTAAGCCCAAGGCTTTGTAACCGTTTGCCGCCGCAGCGCTTTTGCGGAAGCAAAAGGTATTGTTGCGATGCAACATAATTTACGCCAGAGTGTTATAGGCAGGGAGGAATGGTCGATGCCGGCAGTCGCCAAAGCGCGGGGCGTGGCTCCGCTCAAGGATCTTTACGAGGTCGGCGAGATTCCGCCGCTCGGGCACGTGCCGGAGAAGATGCACGCTTGGGTGATCCGCAAGGAGCGGCACGGGCCTCCCGACCAGTCGTTCAAGCTCGAAGTGGTGCCGACCTGGCCGATCGGTGACGATGAAGTGCTCGTCTACGTGATGGCGGGCGGTGTCAATTACAACGGCGTCTGGGCCGGCCTCGGTATTCCGATCTCGCCGCTCGACGGCCACAAGCACCCCTTCCACATCGCCGGCTCCGATGCCTCTGGCGTGGTGTGGGCCGTCGGCGGCAAGGTCAAGCGCTGGAAGGTCGGGGACGAAGTCATCGTCCATTGCAATCAGGATGATGGCGATGACGAAGACTGCAACGGCGGTGATCCCTTGCTCTCGCCATCGCAGCGCATCTGGGGCTACGAGACTCCGGACGGATCGTTCGCGCAATTCTGCCGCGTGCAGTCGCGCCAGCTGATGCCGAAGCCGAGCCATCTCTCCTGGGAAGAGTCGGCTTGCTACACGCTTACCCTCGCGACCGCGTATCGGATGCTGTTCGGGCATTCTCCACACACGCTCAAGCCCGGCGACAACGTTCTGGTATGGGGCGCCTCGGGCGGCCTCGGCGTGTTCGGTGTCCAGCTTGTTGCTGCGTCCGGCGCCAACGCCATCGGGATCGTCTCGGACGAGTCGAAGATCGAATACGTTCTCAACCTCGGCGCCAAGGGCGTCATTAACCGCAAAGATTTCAAGTGCTGGGGACAGATGCCAGCGGTTAACTCGCCGGAATTCGGCGAGTGGACGAAAGAAGCGCGCCGCTTCGGCAAGGCGATCTGGGAAATTACAGGAAAACGGGATGTCGATATCGTCTTCGAGCATCCGGGCGAGCAGACATTTCCGGTGTCATGCCTTGTCGTCAAGCGTGGCGGCATGGTTGTCTTCTGTGCAGGAACGACGGGCTACAATCTCACGTTCGATGCTCGCTATGTGTGGATGAGACAGAAGCGCATTCAGGGATCGCATTTCGCGCACCTCAAGCAGGCCTCACAGGCAAACCAGTTCGTGCTCGAGCAGCGAATTGACCCCTGCATGAGCGAAGTCTTCCCGTGGGAGAACATTCCGCTCGCTCACGTGAAGATGTGGAAGAACCAGCATCCGCCCGGCAACATGGCGGTGATGGTGAATGCGCCGCGCACCGGCTTGAGAACTTTTGAGGATGCGCAGGAGGCCGGGCGCTAGAGTAAAATCTATTGAGGTTGACCGCCGTTCATCAATTGAGGCGATGCCGCTAGTCGGCTTTTTTCCGCGCCTGGGAAATCGTCGAGTTCAATTCGCCGCCGTAGATGAAGATCGACGCGCAGGCGTAAAGGAAGACGAGCGCGATCATTGCCGAAGCAAGGCCGGCGTACATCGATACGTAGGCAAAGGCGTAATTGGCGAGATAGCGGCCGAAGGCGGCTCCGGTGATGAGCCACAGCAGCATTGTGGCGATAATTCCTGGCGCGATCTCGACGAGCGACCGCCGGCCTGCCGGCAACCACAGATGCACGATCATCAGGGCAATCACGAGCACCGCCGCCGCCACCGAATAGCGCGCGAACGTGATCCGGTCGGCGAAAGGCTCGAGCGCCGGCACATACTGTATTAGTTTTGCAAGGATCAATGGCGCCAGCACGACGAGGAATGAAAATGCCAGGATCGCCACCGCGCCGATCAGAACGTAAATGATGGATTCGATGCGCAACAACCACCACGCGCGCGGCTCTTTTACGCCGTAAGCGCGGTTAAGGCCGATTCGCAGGCTCTCGACTCCGCTCGACGCGAAGTAAAGAGCAAAAAGAACGCCGAGGGTAAGGACATCGCCGCGGGTCGAGGTGAGGACGCCGGTGATATCGAGCGCGATCGGCGCGGCAACCTCACTGGGCCACGCTTCGAGCAAGAGGCGCGCGGCTTCGTCGGCAAGTTCTTTGGATCCGAGAAAAAATCCGGCGAGCGCCGTGACTACGATCAGGAACGGGAACAGCGCCATCAACGTCGACAGTGCAATGTGGCTTGCGATTGCCCAGCCGTCGTCATCGGTAAAATGCCTAAAAGCGCCGTCCGCAATTTGCGCTGCCTGCTTCAATGCGCTCAATGGCTGCTCCCAAAGGCCTGGCGCCTTTCAGATCATGCATCGGCGCTGGCTTTGCAAGGCCGTTATCGGCCTTATTGCGAGGTAAAATCTAGGCAGCTTGGACGTCGGTCAGGAATTGCCGGACCTGAGCCTCGAGACTCTCGGCTTCGATGGCGACGGTATCGGCGAGGTCCTTGACGTCGAAGGCCGTCGACCGCGCAGTGGTCGTGACGCCCGAAACCCGGCTCATCGCCTCCGCGCCGACGCGAGCCTCGCCCGAGGCGCGGTTGACGCCTTCGGCAATCGAAGCGACCGCGGAATTCTGCTGATCCACGGTGGCTGCCACCATCGTGGCGATCGATGCCATTTCGCGGATGATGGTGTCGACTTGTCCGATGGCTTCCGAGGCATCGGCTGCCGCCGACTGAATTGAGCCGATCTGCTCCGCAATGTCCTCTGTGGCCCGGGCGGTCTGCGCTGCAAGCGACTTCACTTCGGCAGCAACAACGGCAAAGCCTTTGCCGGACTCGCCGGCTCGCGCCGCCTCGATCGTCGCGTTCAGCGCGAGCAGATTGGTTTGCCCGGCGATTGCCTGGATGAGCCCGACCACCTCTCCGATGCGGGTGGCCGCAGTGCCGAGCTGCGACATCGTCGTGACGGTGCGTTGCGCTTCGGAGACGGCGCGGCCTGCGACGTCGGTCGATTTCGCGGCCTGCGTAGCAATTTCGCCGATCGAAGCCGCAAGCTCTTCGACCGAGCTGGCGGCTGCCGTGACGTTTTCGGAAGCGGCGGTCACGCGGCTCGTCGCAGTGTCGGCTTCAGAAGAGACGGTATCCGCGGCCTTGTTGAGATCGGATGAGCTCATTTCGAGCTTCATCGATGCGGCGCGAAGCTTGCTGAGCGCGCTTTCGACGGAATGCTTGAACTGCGAAATCGTCAACGCGATCACTTCGCTGCGCTGCTCGCGTGCGCGGCCTGCTTCACTCTGCGTCTGCGCCAGCCGTTCCCGTTCGATCATGTTGTCGCGAAATACGATAACGGTGCGCGCCATGTCGCCGATCTCGTCGCGAGCGCTGGTCGCCGGTATTCTCGCTGTAGTATCGCCGTCAGCAAGACGCGTCATGACGCGCGCAAGACCATTCAACGGCCGCGTGATGCTGCGCCCGATCAACCAGCTGAAGCCGAGCCCCAGCGCCACCATGGCGATACCCACGTTGATAATGCCGTTGCGCGTGCGGTTCTGCGATTTGGTGAGCTGTTGCCCGGCGTTTTCGGCGGTCTTGCGTGCGTAGGCAATGATATCGTCGGCGCGTGGCAGCATGTTCTGGCTGTCGATATCGATAACCGCATGCAACGGCCGCACTTTGTCGTAGCCCTCGACCCATTTGCCGAATGTTTCGGCATAGGTCTTCACCACTTGCTCGAGTGAAGTCTTCATTTCCGGTGTGGCGTTTATCGGCCGGATGATGTCGGTGAAGGCCTTATACGCTTGCTGAAATTGCTGGCGTGCGACCTCGCTCTCGGTGACGCGGAAATCGGCCTCATGATGCCGCATGTACAGAAGGGTCAACATCAGTTTGTTGGCGTCGGCTTCCGGCAGCCAGGACATGTTGTCATTGATGATGCGTTCGACACCGTTCCCCGCCACTTGCAGCTGTCGGCGCAGACCGGATGACTCATCGAAGCCCAGCGTATTCTGCTCTCTCACGAGATTATTGAACGCTTCGCGCAGGGCGTTCAGGTCCCGGCTCATGCCTTTAATGCTTTCGGCGTGGCCCTTGTCGACCGACGCTTCGATAGTATCGAGATTCCTCAGCGCGACGGCATATGCGTACTCGAAACTCGCCACCAGATTGTCGCCCGGCTTCACATTGAAGTCCTTGACGACGATCCGCATCGACGCGACCGCGCTTTTGAAGTCGCGGCTCGCATCGGCGAGCGAGGCCGAGCGGGTGAACGTGTCGAAGGTGCGGCCGACGTCGCCTTCACCGGAGGTGTAAGTGAAGCCATTCGCGACAAAGCCCGCGACTGGGATAAGAGCCAGCAGCACGATACGCGTGCGCACCGAAAACGATGCGAGCATCCGCATCAGCCAATTGAAAGGAAGCAAAAATTGGGTGAGCTGCATGCGGCTTGGATCTGGTCTCGCCAATTGGAAGTGTGGCGCTGCGCAGAGGTAAAGTTGTAAAGCCGCAATGGTTAATTTTTATAGCAATTCTCCATAAACGTCGCGCCACGAAAGCTGGTAACTGCAAGGAATTCCTACGGCTTTGCTTTTGTGCACTGCACGCGTAGTGTCTCCAAAGATCACCATTGCTCAAGATTTGCATGTCCACTGCCGCAAACCGTTCCACCAAAGACCCCGAACTGATTGGGCTAACCCGCGACGCAACGGCGGTTCTGGACGCCTTGCTGGCGGATGCGACGGTGAAAGTACGTGAGCGCGTCTCGTCAAACGGGCAGGTGGACGGCCCGAGTTTCGATCGCGAGCAAAGAGCAACCCACGGGCTTGCTTGGCTCGCAACCTATGTCGAGGCCGTCCGGCAACTTGCCGCCTACGCCGAGCGTATGAGCAGGGCTGGCAAGCTCGGCGAAACTGAAGACCTGCTGGTTCGCATTGGCCTTGGCGAATATCTCGCACAGGTGTTTGGCGGCATCCCGATGAGCCAGGGCGAAGTCGTCCGTTTGACCGATCTCGGTGTGACATCCGCGCAGGTCGCTGCGCGCATGACCCCAGTCGTCGAAGGCCTCATGGTCAGCGGCAACAGTGCCGAGCGGCGTGCCCGCCTGATCGCGTTGATGCGCACGCACCATGCTGCGACGGTCGGCGCCTGCGGACTCGACGATACGCTTGAATCGATCCGTGAGGAGATGCGTAAGTTCGCCGATACCGAAGTTATCGGGAACGCGCAGAAATGGCACCTCACCAACAGCTACATCCCGCTCGACGTTATCGCGCAGATGTCCGCGCTTGGCGTGTTCGGACTTACCATTCCTGAAGACTTCGGCGGGATGGGACTCGGCAAGGAGTCTATGTGCGTCGTCTCGGAAGAGCTGGCGCGCGGCTACATTGGCGTCGGCTCGCTCGGCACGCGCTCGGAAATCGCTGCTGAGTTGATCCTTGGCAGCGGCACCGATGCGCAGAAGCAGAAGTGGCTGCCGAAGATCGCATCCGGTGAGGTGCTGCCGACCGCGGTGTTCACCGAACCAAACACCGGATCCGATCTTGCCTCGATAAAGACGCGCGCCGTGCGTGAGGGCAACGTCTACAAGATTTACGGCAACAAGACCTGGATCACGCACCCGGTCCGCGCCGATCTGATGACGCTACTCGTGCGTACCAATTCCAAGGAGAGCGGCCATCGCGGGCTGTCGATGCTGCTTGCCGAAAAGCCGCGCGGTGACGACAAGAATCCATTTCCGGCGAGGGGCATGAGCGGGACCGAGATCGAGGTGCTCGGTTATCGCGGAATGAAAGAATACGAGATCGCCTTCGACGGCTTCGAGGTCAAGTCGGAAAACCTCCTGGGCGGCACTGAGGGTCTCGGATTCAAACAGCTGATGCAGACGTTTGAATCTGCTCGAGTCCAGACGGCGGCACGCGCGATCGGCGTGGCTCAGGCGGCGATGGAGCAGGCGCTCGGCTACGCGGAGAGCCGCGCGCAGTTCGGCGGGCCGATCGTCGGCTTCCCGCGCGTGGCCGACAAGATCGTGATGATGGCGGTCGAAATCATGATCGCGCGCCAGCTCACTTATTATGCGGCGCGCGAGAAGGATTCCGGGCGCCGCTGCGATCTCGAGGCTGGCATGGCGAAATTGCTGGCAGCGCGGGTCGCTTGGGCGGCTGCCGACAATGCCGTGCAGGTGCATGGTGGCAACGGCTTTGCCCTCGAATTTCCGGTCTCGCGGATCCTGTGCGATGCGCGCATCCTCAATATCTTCGAGGGCGCCGCCGAAATCCAGGCGCAGGTCATTGCCCGGCGACTGCTGGACGGCACGAACTAATGCGCGCCCCTGGCAACAAATCCGATTTTGGGATGTTTGATTTAGAGCAAGGTGCTGGCTTTTCCCACGGCTTAAACATGTATTGTTCTTACACTCGGAGGTCGGTCGATGCCTGAATTGCTCATACGCCATGGCGAGTGGGTCGTTGTCTGCGACGGCGCCAAGGCGCTGATCCTGGAGAATGTCGGCGACACCAAATTCCCCAATCTCAAGACCATCAAAGTCCTGGAGCAAAAGGATTTGCCGACACACGCGCTCGGCACCGACGCGCCGGGCCGTACCAACAGTTCCGTCGGGAGTGCGCGAAGCGCGGTCGAGCAAACTGACTGGCACGATCAGTCGGAGCGGACGTTTCTCGTTCATCTGGCGCAGCAGTTGGACAGCGCCATTACAGCCGGGAAGGCCAAGTCCCTCATTGTGGTGGCGCCACCGCGTGCGCTGGGCATGATCCGCCCAGCCTATTCCCAGACATTGAAAGGTGCTGTGCGCGCAGAGGTCGACAAGGATTTCGTCAAAATGCCGGTGCACGAGATCGAGAAGCATCTGACCGGCGCCTGACCAACAAAAACCGCAGTCCCCGAATGTGACTAGCTCGCCGCCCCGGCGATGATATGGTTCGCGCGATTCCGGGGAAGGGCCGTCCGATGATGGCGAAATTCAACACGTGTCTGCGCCGGAGCGGTGCATGCGCCATTATTGCGCTGCTTGTTGCGGTTGCGCACGCGCAGACGCCGCGGCAGCTAGGCCCGCCGGCTCCAACCGTCGGCCCGGGAGTGCCGAACACGCCGGCCGTCACATCTGATCCGATGGCTGTCCCCGGCTTCTGGGATCCGCGGCGCCGGCCTGAGCGACCGGATCTTTCCCGCATCACGATTATTCGCTTCCTTACGGAGACCGACTACCCGCCGTTTAATTACGCCGGTCCCGACGGCAATCCGGCGGGTTTCAACGTCGATCTCGCGCGTATGATCTGCGAAGAAATAAAGGTTCAATGCACCGTGCAGATGCGCCGGTTTGATACATTGATCAGCGCGCTCAATAGTAACAACGGCGATGCGATTATTGCGTCGATCGCACAAACGCCGGAGATGCGCGCGCGCGTCGATTTCAGCGATCCCTATTACCGCACGCCGGCGCGCTTCGTTGCACTCCGTAGCAATCCGATCGACGAAGTGCGCCCGGAAGCATTGGAAGGAAAAAAGATCGCGGTCGTCGGCGGCACTGCCCATGAGGCCTACCTCAAGACGCTGTTCACCGAGGCCGAGCTGCGGCCGTATCCCGATGCCGATGCCGCACGCTTTGCTTTGAAGCGGGGCGAGGTGGATTTGTTGTTTGGAGACGGGATTTCACTTGCTTTCTGGCTCAACGGCACCGACTCGGCGAACTGCTGCGAGTTTCGCGGCGGTCCCTACCTCGAGAGTCGTTTTTTCGGCGAAGGAGTCGGCATTGCTGTAAGACGCGGCAACGATCTTTTACGGCAGGCGTTCAACTGGGCGCTGTTCCGCATCTGGGAGAAGGGTCGCTTCACTGATTTGTGGCTGCGCTATTTCCCGGTCAGCCCGTTCTGAGCCATCGAATTTGACGTTTCCGCGTGGCATTTCTAGTGTCCGCGCCCCGGAGATCATAATGGCAGTCGCCGAAAACGCCGCAACCTTGCGCCAGGCCGCCGAGAAATCGAATGCCTGGCCGTTCGAGGAGGCGCGCAAGATCGTCGCCCGGCTCAAGAAGCATCCAAAAAACGAGGTGATCTTCGAGACCGGCTACGGTCCCTCCGGCCTGCCGCACATCGGCACGTTCGGCGAAGTCGCGCGCACAACGATGGTGCGTCACGCCTTCAGGGTGCTGACCGACGACAAGATCAAGACGAGACTGATCGCGTTTTCCGACGACATGGACGGCCTGCGCAAGGTGCCGGACAACGTGCCGAACAAGGAGATGCTCGAACAGCATCTTGGCAAGCCGCTGACGCAGGTGCCGGATCCGTTCGGTACGCATGCGAGCTTCGGCGAGCACAATAACGCCCGGCTGCGAGCCTTTCTCGATCACTTCGGCTTTGAGTACGAATTTCTGTCGTCCACCGAGTGCTACAAGGCGGGACGATTCGACCAAGCCTTGCTGAAAGTGCTTGCGCGCTTCGATGAAGTGATGGCGATCATGCTGCCGTCGCTGCGCGAGGAGCGCGCGGGGACCTATTCGCCGTTCCTGCCGATCGATGCGGAGACCGGCATCGTTTTGCAGGTGCCGGTGACCGGGCATGACGCAAAGGCCGGCACCATTACATACGAGGACCCCGACACCAAAATGCCGGTGACGACACCGGTCACCGGCGGCCGATGCAAGCTGCAGTGGAAGCCGGATTGGGCAATGAGGTGGGTCGCGCTCGGCGTCGACTACGAAATGGCGGGCAAAGACCTGATCGATTCTGTCAAGTTGTCCGGCGAAATCTGCCGCGCGCTCGGCGGTGTCGCTCCGGAAGGCTTTAACTACGAACTCTTTCTCGACGAGAAAGGTCAGAAGATCTCGAAGTCGAAAGGCAACGGGCTGACCATCGAGGAATGGCTGCGCTATGCCAGTCCCGAGAGCCTATCGTTATTCATGTACCGTGAGCCGAAAGCTGCCAAGCGGCTTTATTTCGATGTGATTCCGCGCAATGTCGACGAATACTATCAATTTCTCGACGGTTATCCGCGGCAGGACACTCGCCAGCAACTGTCGAATCCGGTCTGGCACATCCATTCCGGCGAGCCGCCGAAGATCGATATGCCGATCTCCTTTGCAATGCTGCTCACGCTGGTGTCGTCGTCGAATGCGGAGAACGCCGATACGCTGTGGGGTTTCATCGGCCGCTACCGTCCGGGGGTCACGCCGAAGACGCATCCCAAGCTCAATGAGCTGGTCGAGTACGCCATTCATTATTTCCGCGACTTTGTCCTGCCGGAAAAGAAATTCCGCGAGCCGAGCGGTGTCGAGCGTGCGGCCCTGATCGACCTGCGCGATGCGCTCTCGCAGTTGAAGTCGGGCGCCACCGCGGAGGACATTCAGAACGTCGTCTACGAAGTCGGCCGCCGCGAGCCGTTCCTCGACCAGAAAAAGAAGGCGAAGGACGGCAAGCCCGGCGTTTCACTCGACTGGTTCAACCTGCTCTACCAGGTACTGCTCGGGCAGGAAAAAGGGCCGCGCTTCGGCTCGTTTGTCGCGGTGTACGGATTGCAGAACACCATCGATATGATCGACGGCGCCCTGGCTCGCTCGGCCTAGCTTACTGACTCGCCCAGACGATACGCGCGACCCAGACGACGTCCGACATCGGCAGCGTGCGGTCACGGTGCTCGGCGTTGAGCGACTTGAGCTCGATCGCTTTCGCGGTCTTGCGCTTGAGCTCCTTCACCATGACCTCGCCGTCTTTCGTTTTCACGACAACGCGATCGCCTTTTCGCACCGTTGTGCCCGGCGACACGATGATGATGTCACCGGCGCGGTATGCCGGCTTCATCGAGTCGCCCGAAATCTCCAACGCATAGGCATGTTCGTCGGTGACTGCGGGGAAGGCGACCTCGTCCCAGCCCTTGCCCACCGGAAAGCCGCCGTCGTCGAAAAATCCACCGGCGCCCGCCTGCGCAAAGCCGATCAATGGCACGTTCTGCATTGCCGGCTTGCCGCCCTCGGTGATCAGCGTCACGAAGGTGTCGAACTTGGTGCCCGTCGCCTGCAGCGACTTGGCGACCGACTCGGTCGATGGCCACCGTTGCCGTCCTTCCGGCGTGACACGCTTGGACTTGTTGAACGTCGTCGGGTCGAGGCCGGCTTTCTTGGCAAGCCCTGACGGCGACAACTTGGCGCGCGCAGCGAGCCGGTCGATCGCCGTCCAGATCTGGTTGTGGGTGAGCATGGCCATGGGCGCGGGCAACACCGTGACTGTGATACGATCAGCTAGGAATTATAACCTTGAGTCGCCCCCGCTGCGCAACCGTTTCCTCCGGCTGCTGCCTTGAATAAGCCTTGCGCGCTGCCGATAGCATTGGCTCGCTTACAAGCCTGGAGTGGAATTTGTGATCGGCCTTTTGGACCGCCTGTCGCGTCCGTTCCTGCGGGCACTCGATCCCGAGGATGCGCATGCGCTGACGATCAAAGCGCTGCGTTACGTGCCGTTGCCCAAATGGCCGCCCGACGCCGCCGAGCTTCGCGTGCAGGCTTTCGGCCTCAATTTTCCCAACCCGGTGGGATTGGCCGCGGGTTTCGACAAGAATGGGCAAGTGCCGGACGCGCTGCTGCGGCTGGGCTTTGGCTTCGTCGAGGTCGGAACGATCACGCCGCGCGCCCAATCCGGCAATCCGAAACCGCGGCTTTTCCGCCTGGATGCGGATCAGGGTGTCATCAACCGGCTCGGCTTCAACAATGACGGCGCCGCTCCTGTCCACGCGCGGCTCGCCGCGCGACGGAACGCGGAAGGTATTCTTGGCGTCAACATCGGGGCCAATCGCGACTCCGTTGACCGAGCCGAGGACTACGTGCGGCTGGTCGAGACCTTCGCCGCGGTTGCAAGCTACTTTACCGTCAATGTTTCATCGCCAAACACGCCCGGCCTGCGCGATCTGCAGCAGGCAAAGGTGCTCGACGATCTACTTGCGCGGGTGCTTGATGCACGGGAGCGAAATCGCTTCCGCGCGGGCGTGACGCCGGTTCTGCTCAAGATCGCACCTGACGTCACACTCTCTGATCTGGACGACATAGTCGGCGTTGCGCGCAAACGCCGCATTGACGGCATGATTGTCGGCAACACAACGATTACGCGGCCCACCGCATTGCGCGAGCGCGAACGTGCGCGCGAGCAGGGCGGCCTGTCGGGACGGCCGCTGTTCAAACTGTCAACACGTATGTTAGCGGAAACTTTCGTGCGTGCGGAAGGCGCGTTTCCGCTGATCGGCGTCGGCGGCATCGATTCCGGCGCCACCGCGATTGCCAAGATCAAAGCCGGCGCGACGCTGCTGCAGCTGTACACCGGCCTAGTCTACCGCGGTATTGGGGTGGTGAACGAGATCAAGACGGATATCGCCGCCGCGATCAAGCGTGGCTACCGCAACTCCCTTGCCTCGATGATCGGCAACGATGCGGCCACGATCACCGCGGAAAGCTGGCCGAGCTAGCGGCCGCGCGGCGCGTTGAACAGCCGCATCAGGATCCAGACCGGGATCACGATGACGGCGCCGAGCAGGAAGTACCGCCACAACCAGCGGAAGGCATCGAAACCCAGGTCCCACAATGTGCGGATCATGCGCTGGATGCTGTGCACAATATCGAAAGGATCGAGTCCAAACGCAGACAGAATGACGCCCACCAGGATCGATACCAAGATGAGGCGCGCCAGCACCCCCAGGGGCGATCCGCCCGCCCATCGCGCGACCTGATTGTCAGCCATGTTTGTCTCCGTTCGAGGGCACTGTAGCACGCTCGCGGCGCTCCAACATATTCTCCAGCGTTTCAAGACGATCAGCCTCGCCTGGCGGCTTGTCCCAGCGTAATCTGTTGATTCGCGGGAAACGCATCGCGATGCCCGACTTATGGCGGGCCGAGCGCTGCAGGCCCTCAAACGCGACTTCCAAAACCAAGCCCTGATCCGCCTCGTGGGTCACTTCGCGAACGGGTCCGAAGCGGTCGATTGTATTTCGCCGTACGAAGCGGTCGATTTGAATCAGCTCCTCGTCGGTAAAGCCAAAGTAGGCTTTGCCGACCGGTACCAGCGTGTCACCGGACTCGTCTTTGCTCCAGACGCCGAACGTGTAGTCGGAATAGTATGACGAGCGCTTGCCGTGGCCGCGCTGTGCGTACATCAGCACAGCATCAATGACCATCGGATCGCGCTTCCATTTCCACCAGAGACCTTTTGGTCTACCCGGCATATACGGGGCATCGCGCCGCTTGAGCATGATGCCTTCGACGGCGTCCGCGTCGCCGCCGGCTCCCGCGGCGGCCGGGTCGGCGCGTGTCGCGGCCAGCTCGTCCCAGGTCTTGAAAGGGACGAGTGACGAAAGATCGACGCGCGGCTCGTTCAAACGAGCAACGAATTTTTCCAGCCGAGCGCGACGTTCCGTGAAGGGATGGCCGCGCAGATCCTCGTCGCCTTCGGCGAGAAGGTCGTAGGCGCGCAGATGCGCGGGAAATTCGGCCAGCAGCTTGGGCGTCACAGTCTTGCGGTTGAGCCGCTGCTGCAGGACGTTGAACGATTGCACGCGGCCGTCACGCATGATCAACAACTCGCCGTCGATCGCCGCTGGAATCCGCATGGCTTCCAACAGATCCGGAAAGGTTTTGGAGACTTCCTCGCCGGTGCGCGAATAAAGACGTGCAATCACTCTACCAGTGTCGTCTTGGCCGGCAACGGCCTGGACGCGGATGCCGTCCCATTTCCATTCTGCCATGAAATCCACGGCATCAAGCGCCGCGAGATCGGGCCCGTCGGCAGCGTGCGCGAGCATCGGCGGTCGAAAAGGCGCCGCGTCCCGCGACGCTGGCTTGTCCGCGCGCCCTTCAAGCCAGGCGAACAGGTCGAGATAAGGTGGCGTTAGGCCCGGCCACAGAATTTCGATCTCATCCGACTCCTTGCCACCAAGCGCCGCCGCGGCAGTCTTTGCCAGGCGCGCAGAAACGCCGATGCGCAAGCCTCCGGTCACCAGTTTCAACAGGGCCCAGCGGCCGGTCTCGTCGAGTCCGTCGAGCCAGCGTGCAATTTGCGCCGGCAGCTGCGCCTTGCCGAGCGTGGACAGTGTTTCGACGACGTCCGACAGACTCGGTGCACTTTTAAATTTTTGTTTCGGGTTTGCCGGCCACATCAGCGCGACCGTTTCGGACAGGTCGCCGACGTAGTCATATGACAAGGCGAACAGCTCAGGATCCGTGCGTTCCGCAATCAGGGTGCGGATCATTCCACCCTTGGCGTGCTTGAAGCTGAGCGCCCCCGTCAGAGCGGCGAGCGCCCAGCCGCGCTCGGGATCGGGTGTGTTGCGCAGATATTCCGTGATGAGGCGAAGCTTCACGTTGCGCGCCGGCTCGTAGGCAAGGCGATCAAGCAGTTCGGCAAAGCGATTCATGCCTCGGCCTCGCCGGCCTGCACCTCGGCTTCCTCTTCGTCGCCATAGCCCACGATGTCGAGCGGCCGGGCCTTCAGACCTTTCGACCGGCACCAGTGCACCAGCGCATCCTCCTGGCCATGGGTGACCCAGATTTCAGAGGCCCCGGTCGCCGTGATCGTAGACGTCAGGCCATCCCAATCGGCGTGATCGGAAATAACCAGTGGCAACGTGACCCCGCGCTGGCGTGCGCGTGCGCGCACGCGCATCCATCCCGATGCAAATGCGGCGACCGGATCGGGAAAACGCCGTGACCACAAATCGCTCATGGCGCTCGGCGGGCAAATGACAATTTGTCCGACAAGATCGGCTTTGGTGGCGCCGCGGACCAAATTGACCTGTCCAAAGTCGATTCCGCGGCCCTGGTAATAGCGGGTGATCGCTTCTACCGCTCCATGAATGTAGATGGGTCGGTCGTAACCGGCGTTGCGTAGCATCGCCATCAGGCGCTGCGCCTTGCCGAGTGTGTAGGCGCCGACAAGATGTGCGCGTTCCGGAAAGAGCCGGACCGACCGCATGAGCTTCGCGATCTCAGCGCCCGCATCGTGATGACGGAAAACTGGCAAGCCGAACGTCGCCTCGGTGATAAAGACATCGCAGGGCACCAGCTCGAATGGTGTGCAGGTCGGATCGGCAACGTCCTTGTAGTCGCCCGAGGCGACTACGCGGAAGCCCTTGCATTCAACGCGGATCTGAGCGGAACCCAGTACGTGGCCGGCCGGATGGAAGCTGACGCGGGCGCCGTCGAGTTCCAAGGTTTCTCCGTAACTGACGGCCTGCGTGCGACCGGCGAAATTTTCCCCATAGCGCAGCCGCATAATATCCAGCGTTTCCTGCGTCGCGAGCACGGCGTCGTGGCCTGCGCGCGCATGGTCGGAATGCCCATGCGTGATCAGGGCATTTTCGACAGGCCGGGTCGGATCGATGTGAAAGCCGCCGGGCTTGCAGCACACGCCGGAGGGCGTCGGAACAAGGATATCTTCGGGCCGCATCGTGTTTAGATAGGCATTCTTCCGGTAACGACAAAGACACACGAATGGTTGGTCCGATTTTCCTCTCCTCCGGCGATGTCATCGCCGACAGGCGTTTCGAGTGGGCGCGCGATCGCGAGGCGAAGGGCGATCTTGCAGGCGCAGCAGATCTACTGGTCCAGGCGCTCGATCTTGCGCCCGGCTATGCCTCGGCGTGGTTCGCGCTTGGCGAGTTGCGCGAGAAGCTCGGCGACCGAACCGGTGCGATCGCCGCATTCGAGCAGGCCAGGTCCGCGGATCCATCCGATCGCCATGGCGCCGCACTGCATCTCATGTGGCTCGGCGGACAGCCGGCCGCTGCCATGCCCGAAGGCTATATTCGCGCGCTCTTCGACAGCTATGCGTCGGATTTCGACAGGGCGCTTACCGAAGGACTGAATTATCGAGCACCCGGACTGTTGTTCAATGCGGTGCAGGCGGTCCATGCCGGATCACGGATGAAGTTTGGCTCGGTCATCGATCTCGGCTGTGGCACCGGACTTGCCGCTCTTCCCTTTCGGCCATTCAGCGACTGGATGGTGGGCGTCGATCTGTCGGCGGCGATGCTGGTGCAGGCGCGAGCGAAAGGACTCTACGACCGACTGATTGAATGCGAGGTTCTGGCTTTCCTCGATGCCGAGGCCAAAATCGGCGCGCGCTATCATCTAATTCTTGCCGCCGACGTTTTTATGTATTTCAACGACCTTGCGCCGGTGCTCGAGGCCGCGGCGCAAGTATTGGCGCCCGATGGCACGCTTGCCTTCAGCGTCGAAACGCAGGAAGGCGATGCTGTGCTTCTGCGCGAAACGCTTCGTTATGCCCATGGGGAAGCGCACGTCCGGGCGGCGCTGGCGGCAGCGGGACTGAAAATGGTCAGCCTCGATTCCGCCTCGACTCGCACCGAAAAAAGTGCGCCCGTCCCCGGCCTGATCGTGGTGGCCACACACTGACTATGGAACCTGCGCGCGACCTTTTCGATACCCAGCCGGCCCTGCCGGACGTCTTCGCGCGCTGGTTCGCAAGCCGGGGGTGGCAGCCGCGTGCGCATCAGCTCGACTTGCTGGCGAAAGCGAGAGCAGGGCGGTCAACGCTGCTGATCGCGCCCACCGGCGGCGGCAAGACGCTTGCAGGCTTCCTGCCGACGCTCGTCGAGCTGAGCGAGCGGGATGGGCGGCGGCGTAACTTGAGGTCGAGCGGACGCGCGCTGGTGCGCTCGCAGGGTCTCCACACTCTATACATCTCGCCGTTGAAGGCGCTTGCGGTCGACATTGCGCGCAACCTTGAAATTCCCGTGCAAGAGATGGGCCTGACCATCCGTCTCGAAACGCGTACCGGCGACACGCCGGCATCCAAGCGCCAGCGCCAGCGCCGGGATCCGCCCGACATCCTGCTCACCACGCCGGAGCAGCTTGCGCTGCTGCTTGCGAGCGCCGATGCGCCTTACATGTTCGGCACGCTCCGGCGCGTTGTGCTCGACGAATTGCATTCGCTCGTCACCTCCAAGCGGGGCGACCTGCTGTCGCTCGGCCTGGCGCGGCTATTCGTGCTGGCGCCGCAGCTCACGACGGTCGGGTTGTCCGCGACCGTTGCCGAACCCGACGACCTGCGCCGTTTTCTGGTGCCACAGCCGCCGCAGGGCGAGGCGCGTGCGGATCTCGTGATCGCGCAGGCCGGTGCGCAGCCGAATGTCGCGATGCTCGACACCGAGGAACACCTGCCCTGGGCCGGCCACTCGGCGCGCCACGCGCTCGGTGAAATCTACGGGCTCGTCAAGACGCACAAGACCACGCTGATCTTCGTGAACACGCGCAGCCAGGCGGAATTTCTGTTCCAGGAGCTGTGGCGCGTCAACGACGACAACCTTGCGATTGCGCTCCATCATGGATCGCTCGACGTCGCGCAACGCCGCCGGGTCGAAGGTGCGATGGTCGAGGGCAAGCTGCGCGCCGTCGTGTGCACATCCTCACTCGATCTCGGCGTCGACTGGGGCGACGTCGACCTGGTGATCAATGTCGGCGCGCCGAAAGGCTGTTCGCGGCTGCTGCAGCGGATCGGGCGCTCCAATCATCGGCTCGACGAGCCCTCCGAAGCCGTGCTGGTGCCTGCGAACCGTTTCGAGGTTCTCGAATGCCGGGCAGCGATCGACGCCGTTGCCGAGAACGCACAGGACACGCCGCCGCTGCGCACCGGTGCACTCGACGTGCTGGCGCAGCACATTCTCGGGCGTGCGGTGGGCGCACCATTTCTTGCCGACGAGCTATTTGCGGAAGTACGCGCGGCCGCGCCTTATGCCGCGCTCGCGCGCGCGGATTTCGACGCCGCGGTCGATTTCGTTGCGACGGGCGGCTACGCACTGAAAGCCTACGAGCGTTTCGCCAAGATTCGGCAAGATACGAAACCTGGCAAGGACGGCCGCTGGCGCATCACGCATCCGCGCGTGGCGCAACGCTACCGCATGAACGTCGGCACAATCGTTGAAGCCGACATGATCAAGGTACGGCTGGTGCGCTCGCGCCGCAGTGGCGCGGTCGTTCCGCGCGGCGGACGGATTCTCGGCGAGGTGGAGGAATATTTCATCGAGACACTGACGGTCGGAGACACCTTCGTGTTTGCGGGCGAAATCCTCAGATACGAGGCGCTGGTCGAAGACGAGGTCTATGTCTCGCGCGCCGACGCGACCGATCCGAAGGTGCCTGCCTATGAAGGCGGGAAATTTCCGCTCTCGACGTATCTTGCCGCGCGCGTGCGCGCACTGCTGGCGAAGCCGGACGCCTGGCGTGCCTTGCCGGAACAGGTGCGCGAGTGGCTCGAGATCCAGCAATGGCGCTCGATGCTGCCAAAGGCCGGCGATTTGCTGGTCGAAACCTTCCCGCGTGCCGCCAAATATTACCTGGTCTGCTATCCGTTCGAGGGTCGCCTCGCGCACCAGACGCTGGGCATGCTGCTCACGCGTCGTCTCGAGCGCGCGCGGCTGCGCCCGCTCGGCTTTGTTGCCAACGAATACGCGCTGGCGGTATGGGGGCTGGGCGATGTCGCCTGGCGGATCGCCAACGGCGATTTCTCGCTGGCGCAACTGTTTGACGAGGACATGCTGGGCGACGATCTGGAGGCCTGGCTCTCGGAATCTGCGCTGATGAAGCGCACCTTCCGCAGCTGCGCGATCATTGCCGGATTGATCGAGAAGCGGTTTCCCGGCGAGGAAAAGTCGCGGCGCCAGCTCACGATCTCCACCGACCTCGTTTACGACGTGCTGCGCAAGCACCAGCCGGATCACATCCTTCTGCGTGCCGCGCGGGCCGATGCCGCGACGGGCCTGCTCGACATCAAGCGGCTCGGCGAAATGCTCTCGCGCATCAGGGGCCGAATCGTCCATAAATCACTCGACCACGTCTCGCCTCTGTCGGTTCCGGTGCTGCTGGAAATAGGGCGCGAGACGGTCTACGGCGAAGCGTCGGATACATTGTTGGCCGAGGCCGCCGACGAATTGATCAAAGAGGCGATGAGGTGACTACTTTTCCCGCCCATTCCCGCGCCGATCGCTCCCCGCGGAAACACGCTGACCATGCCATTGTGGTCAGTTCCGCTTCGCTCCTCGCCGATCCGGAAGGCGCGCTGTATTGGCCGGAAAAGGGTCTGCTCGTCGTCGCCGACCTGCATTTGGAAAAAGGCTCTAGCTTTGCCGCGCGCGGCGTGCTGCTGCCGCCTTATGACACTGCCGCGACGCTGGCGCGGCTTGCACGTCTTGTCACGCATTACGCACCACGCTGCGTCATCGCTTTAGGCGACAGTTTTCATGACGTTGGCGGACCGGCGCGGCTCGCCGACACCGACCGTGAATCTCTAAGTATCATGCAGCGCGGACGCGAATGGATCTGGATCACCGGCAATCATGATCCCGAACCGGCAACCGGCATCGGCGGTACGTTCACTGCAACGCTGACCTCCGGCGCGCTGACTTTCCGTCATCTGCCGACAGGTGCGTCCGGCGAGATCAGCGGCCATCTACACCCAGTTGCGCGCGTGGCCCACCGAGGCCGCGCCGTGAGCCGGCGCTGTTTCGCGGCGGATGCCATGCGCATAATCATGCCTGCCTTCGGCGCATTCACCGGCGGGCTCAACATACGCGACGCGATGTTTGCCGATGTGTTCGGCACGCTCGCCTTCAAGGCGCACCTGCTCGGCGATGACCGGCTTTATGCGTTTGCCGCCAAACGCTGCTTGCCCGACTGAATTCGTTTGCCGTCGCGCGGATCGAAGTTCGAGCAGAACTCAGCCAGCACTTCCGCCAGATGTCGTGTCGCCGGGCGAGCGTGGTCGGCGACAACGAGCGCCAGCTCGGTATTCGTGATTGGAGGAAAACCGGTCTCGGTGATGATCTTGTGCTCGGGTAGAATTGCAACGTCGGGCAGCATGCTCACGCCAAGCCCGGCGGAGACGGCCGCCTGGATGCCGGGCAGATTTGGACTCGTGTAGGCGATATGCCATGTGCGGCCGGCCGTCTCGATCGCGTGAATCAGCCGATTTCGGTAGAGACATCCTTGTTCCATGACGGCGAGTGGTATCGGATCGCGTTTGAGATCGACGGGGTGCACGCGGCTTGTCACCCACTGCAGCCGCTCGGGCCACGCCGCGATCGCGGGGCCGTCGCCGGCATTGCGCTTGTAGAGAGCGATATCGAGTTCGCCGACCTCGAGGGCGTGCTTATGCACGGCACTGCGGCCGCAGCTGACATCGAGGCGCAATGTCGGCCGCGCACGCACGAAATCCGACAGCAACTCCGCCAGGTGGTAAGCCGCAAAGTCTTCCGGAATGCCGAGGCGAACGACGCCGTCGGCCGTCGGTCGCGCCACGACATCGCGCGCCTCCTGCTCGAGCGCGAGGATCCGCCGCGCATAGGAAAGGAGACGCTCACCTTCCTCGGTGAGCGTCGCCTGCTTGCCGTTCCGTTGCAGCAAGGGGCGGCCGAGTTGGTCTTCGAGCCGTTTGATCTGCTGGCTCACCGTAGACTGGGTGCGGTGGACGCGTTCGCCAGCCTTCGTGAAGCCGCCGGCATCGACCACAGACACGAAGCTGCGGAGAAGCTCTATATCCATCATAGGGTTAGGCCTATTTACAAAACAACTGATGGGCATTCTATCATTTAATTTCCAAATGTATAGGCACGGCAATAAATGGTGCGGTGCGAAAGGCAATTCCCATGCGCTCAGCACTGCCCGCTGTTCCTGTTGCCCCGTCGGTGTCCTGGACCCTGCCGCTTCCCGTCCTGGTCATGACGTTCTGCCTGATGTGGGCGTCGGCTTTTTCCGTCGGCAAGATGGCCGTCGCCGACTGCCCGCCGCTGCTCTTCCTTGCCGTGCGCTTCCTCGCCGCCGGCGTGCTGATGATGGGCCTTGCCGCTGCGAGTGGCCTGCGCTGGACGTTGTCGAAGCGCGACGTGCTGGTTTTCGCCGCGCTCGGCGTTGCCAACCAGGCGATCTATCTGGGCATCGGCTTCATCGCCCTCAAGACTGTCTCGGCGGGGCTGGCGGCGCTGATCATCAGTTCCAACCCCATTATCGCCGCCGTCCTCGCGGTGTTTTTGCTTGGCGAGCGGATGACCTGGCGCAGAGTGATCGGGCTCCTGCTCGGGCTCAGCGGCGTCATTTTCATCGTCAAGAGCCGCTTGACGCTCGGCACTGATCAGTTCGGCGGCATCATGCTCTCCGTGTTGGCGCTGTTCGCCTTCGTCGGCGGCACCATCTTGTTCAAGCTGTTTGCGCCGAAGGACGGATTCTGGATCGGCAACGGCGTGCAGAGCCTCGCCGCCGGCATTGCGCTGATGCCGTTCGCGGTCGGCTTTGAGAGTCTCGGCGATGTCGTGCCGAGCGGGCGCCTCATCGCGGCCTTTGTCTACAGTGTCGTCATCGTCTCGGTTTTCGCCTATTTGCTCTGGTTCCGGATTCTTGCCGTGTCCGGCGCGACGGCCGCCAGCAGCTACCACTTTCTCATTCCGCCGCTCGGGATGATGTTCGGCTGGCTCCTGCTTGGCGAGCATGTGGACCTTGCCGATATGCTTGGTATCGTCCCTGTCGCATTCGGCATTTACCTGGTGACGCGACAGGCCACCAGCTGACAAACAGGAGATGGCATGACGGCGCGCATTACTTTGATTGGCGGCCCAACTGCGCTCGTCGAATTCGGCGGCTTCCGCTTCCTGACCGATCCGACCTTCGATGAGCCCGGTGACTATAAGTTGCCGAATGTCACCTTGACGAAAACGTCGCGGCCGGCTCTTGCCGTTGCCGATATCGGGCCGATTGACGCGGTGCTGCTCAGTCATGACCAGCACGCCGACAATCTCGACAATTCGGGTCGTGAGCTGCTGCGGACGGCGCCGCGCGTTTTCACGACTACAGTCGGGGCAAAGCGCCTGGAGGGAAATGCCGAAGGATTGGCGCCGTGGCAAAGCGTGAATTTGACGAAGGCCGGCGGCAAATCAGTTCAGATAACGGCCGCGCCGGCTCGCCACGGCCCCGCCGGCATCGAGCCGCTGGCAGGCGACGTGATTGGCTTCGTGCTGACCAGCAATGACCCGGCGGCCGCGCCGGTCTACATCACCGGAGATACGGTCTGGTACGACGGCGTTGCCGAGGTAGCGCGCCGATTCAAGGCTGGTATCGTGTTGCTATTCGCAGGCTCGGCGCAGACGCGAGGACCGTTTCACCTGACAATGGACACCAACGACGCCATCGAGACCGCGGCCGCCTTTCCGGATGCAACGATCGTGCCCGTTCACCACGAAGGCTGGGCGCATTTCAGGCAGAGCGGTGACGACCTGCAGAAGGCCTTCAAGGCGCTCGGCTTCGACAAGCGGCTGCACATGTTGACGCCAGGCGTTCCCTCAACAGTCGGTCCGGCGCGCTAGTCGCGGCGGAACACCACGCTCGCGAACCAGCCGATCAGCAATGCCATCAATGCCGTGGCCATGCCGTAGAGGAGGCCGTAATCGCGTGCGGCATCGGCGACATATTGCTCAAAACCGGCCTTGATCACCTCCAGCGCCGAGTTCGTGCGTGCGACGAGCTTGCCTTGCGAGAACAGTTCGACCTCGATGGCGTAGGTACCGGTGGGAACGGCCGCCGGCATCGCGATCGCGCTGCGGAATACCGTCGGCGTGAGGAATGTCACTGCCGTGCTTGATTCACGATAGAGGCCCTGCTGCCTCTGCAACCGCACGAAGGCGCGGCGAAACGGGTCATCGGTCACCGTGTCGGCGAGATCAGGACCGATCCGCTGCGGCAACAGGAAATAGTTGAGTCCGATCTGCAGCTTGCGCAGCGTTTCCTGATCGGCGATCTCGGCAACGGGGCGGTTGCTGAGCACCGCGAGATAGGATGGCACGCTGACGAATTCGCGCGAGTCGACGTTGACCCAGATGCCGAGCATGCGCTGCTTGCGGCGCGTGCGCATGGTCTGCTGCGGGCCGGTGACCGTGACCACCAGGTCATAGGGCGGGCGCAACTGGCCCGCCGGGTCGGGCTCGATGGTGCCGAACAGCACCAGTTCCTCGCCGACAAAGTTGGATGTCACTGCGACGCGATGGTTTGACAACGAAACGACCAGCCGTTCCGCAACGGCCGGACCTGCGCTGCAGGCGATCAGCAAGAGAGCGAGAGCAGTTGCAAGCCGTCGCATCATCCGCTCCCTACATAGCGGAGCGAGTAGAGATCCTCCGGCCTAACAACGAGCTCATATGCAAAGCGCAGGCCGACCGCAAAGACCAGCAAACCAAGCAACAGCCGCAGTCGTTCGCCCCGCATCTTCTGACCGGTACGTGCCCCGAATTGCGCGCCGATGACGCCCCCCACCATGAGGATCAGCGCGAGCACCGCGTCGACCAGGTGGTTGGTGGCCGCGTGCATGACCGTCGCTGAGGCCATCGTGATCAGCGTCAGCACCATGGAGGTGCCGATCACGGTGGCAGTAGGAACGCGCAGGAAATAAATGAGCATCGGCACAAGAAGGAAGCCGCCGCCGATGCCCATGATCGCGCCGACGAACCCGATCAAAAATCCAATCGCCCAGACCGGAATTGCCGATACGTAGATTTTGGAGCGTTTGAACCGCAGCTTGAACGGCAGGCCGTGGATCCAGGTATGGCTGCCGGGCCGTCGCAATGTCCCCGGGCCACCGCGCCGCGTGCGCAGCACCGCCTGCACGCTTTCGTAGATCATCATGCCGCCAACGATCGTGAGCAAGGTGACATAGGAGAGGCCGATCATCAGGTCGAGCTGATCGAGGGCGCGCAGCTCGGTGAACAGCCAGACACCGGTCGCCGTGCCGACAATGCCGGCGCTGAGCAACATCATCGCCAGCGCGATGTCGAGCGCGCGCCTGCGCCAGTAGCTGATCGCGCCGGTGAAAGAAGATGCCGCGATGTGGCTCGAAACGGTCGCCACCGCGACCGCAGGTGAAATGCCGATGAAGATCAGAAGCGGCGTCATGAGAAAGCCGCCGCCGATTCCAAACATGCCGGAGATGTAGCCGACCGCAAGACCCATCCCCAGCACAAGGAAGACATTGACGGGCAGGTCGGCGATCGGAAGATAAATCTGCAAGCGCTTCGTCCGCGGTTAAGTCGATACGCGGCCTGTTGGCGCCGCGTCCCCATACCTCATATGACAACTAACACCGGCGCGCGCGCGAACATCACCGGAGAACCGGATTCGGCCGGTTCAGTGTGACTGAATTTAACCGATGAAACCGCCGAAGTTTACGTCCTCTCGCGATCGGACGCGCCGGTTCACAGCTTTCCTGACTCGGAGACGCCGATCGAAACCGGACCTGCGGCGCGGTGCTTTTCCTGCGTCGGCTGGGTCACGCGGTCCCACCCGCCTGGTGGCGCGGTGATCTGAATGGCCTCGGCGGGTTGCGGCGTCGGCGTGAAACTCTTCACGGCTTGCTGGGCAGATGCGAGCGTCTGCGCATCCAGGTGGGCGGCGACGTCGTCGCGCTTGCGGGCGGCCTCTTTGTCCCCCTGCGCGGCGGCCAAGGCAAACCACTTGTAGGATTCCACAATGTTTCGCTCGGTGCCGAGGCCGCGGGCGGCCAGGACGCCGAGGTTGTACTGGCTGTCCGGGACGCCGTGCTCGGCGGCCTTGCGGAACCACTGGGCGGCGCTGGCGTAGTCGGGCTTGCCCTCGGCGCCTTCCGCATAGAGGACGGCAAGGTTGTGCATGGCCTTGGCGTGGCCTTTGCTGGCTGCGGCGATATAGAGCTTCTGCGCCGCTGCCAGGTCTTTTTTCACGCCTTGGCCCTTTTCGAGCATGCTGGCGTAGCGGAACTGCGCGGGCGTCAGGCCCTTGCTCGCGGCCCGCTCAAACCAGCGGGCACCCTCTTCCAGGTTGGGCGGAACCCCCCGACCTTCAACGAAGCGCATTGCGACCTCATAGGCAGCTCCGGGGTCGCCGCCGAGCGCGGCGTTTCGCAGCCGCGGGGTGCCAATATTCGCTGGAAGGCGGTCTGCGGTCTGCTGTTGCGCTGGCGCCGCCTGCTTGGCGGGTGCGTTTGCCACCGAACCGGTAACGTCGCCGCTTGGCGCGGCGGCCACCGGGCCGGGCACGCTCAATGCCGGGGCAAGGAGAGACGGCGTTGCCTGCTGAGGCGCCGGTTGGATGCCGACTGGCGGCGCAGGCGTCAGGCTTGGCAATGATTGCGGCGACAGCAGGCTGGCGGCGACATCGGCGGAGCGTGGTGCGGCCGGCGTTGCAGTGTCCACGGTGCCCAGCGAAGCCGGTTCATCGTTCGGAATGGCGGCGACGGTCGCAGAGTCGCCCTCCTCGGTGTCGGTGCCGACGGCGTCGGGATCGGTATTTGCGGCGAGCTTGCTTTCGATCGTGTCGAAAATGCTGAAATCGAAGACGTTGCCCAGCAACTGGAACGAACCGGCGATGATCGCGACGATGCTCGCGGCCAGCAGCGCCGACTTGACCCGCGTAGCGATCCTGCTCCGCACGGGCGGTGCCGCATCATCTGGAGCGTTACGCATCTCGGCGCGCGAGATGCGGCCGCCTTGCTCCTGGCCCGCGGCCTGGGCTGCCCGGCGAGCCGCCGCAATGAAACTCGCTTTGCTGGCGGAAGCCCCCGCAGCCGGCCGCGCTCCTCCGAGTGCCGCTTCCGAGGCCGCAATCCGCAGACTCGGCGGAGCGCGGCGCGGCGGCCCGGATCCGGGCTCGAGCGGTTGATCCGGTGGCAACTCAATGGCGACGCGTGCTGGCATTTCAATACGATTTGAGACAGGAGGCGCGGCGGGAATTGGCAGCGGTGCGGCGTCCGGCACAAGGGGAGTCGCCGGAGCCGGCGTTTCCGGCAAGGTCGAGATTTCAATCGGTGCTTCTGCGGCGATCGGAAATTCAGCCGATACCACGTTTGCGGATGAGGCAAATTGGAAGTTGTCGCCTTGCGCCGTTTCGAGCTTTGGCGTTGCGGGTTTGTCCGCCTCGCTGCCGTGAATTCCCCTTTCGATGATTGCAAAGCGATCGAACAGATCGCCCAGCCGTCTGTGCACGGCGTCCACCGATTTCCGGGTGTAGACAAGATCCTGCGTGATCGAATCGATGCCGAGCGCTTCCGCGCGGATGGCCGTCGATTTTCTGTTCGTTCGCAGTTCTTCGATGTGCACCAGGAGATCGGCGAGGCCGCGCTCTATGGCGTCAAGCTTGTCAAGGCGCGAATTCGATGCGTCGATCCGTTCCATCAGCTTGACGATACGGTTTTCGAGGTGGTCGGCGGCGATGTTGTCGGCACCCGATTTTTGCAGCTGCTCAATCTTTTCCGACAGCGTCCGGATGAGCGCTTCCAGGCGCTGTGGCGCCGCGATCTCCACCTGCGTGCGTTCCGCCAGGGCACGGGTGAGCGCGTCGATGCGGCTTGCGAGATTTTCGAGTTTGACCTCGGAACGCGGCCCGACAGCGAGGCGATCGATCTTTTCGGCGAGCGTCTGTACCTGTGCCGACAGCCTGCTCACCGCATCGTTGGAAGCGACATGCGCTGACATTTCTCGCAATGTGGTGAGCGAGCGCTCGAGTTGCTGCATCGTCGCCGGATTCCTCTCGGCAACGATCAGATCGATTTTTTGCGTGAGGGTCTTGATAGCCTCGTTGTAGCCAACCAAATTTTCAGCCGGCATAAGATCGCGCAGGGCATCGCGCACTTCGGCCAGTCCATTTTCGATCCCGATGAGCGCACCGCCGTCAACGCCGGCTTCACGGCCTTCTGCGATGCGTTGCGCCAGAACCTGAATCTGCATCTCGAGCGTTTCAATCGCGTGGCGCGGTAGCGCATCGTTCAGTGCGCGGCCGATGTCGCCGAGTTCGGCGCGCAGGGTTCGGATTGCTTCTTCGATGCCGGGGCGCTTGAGGGTTTCAATCTGCTCGGTAATGCGGCGCAGCTGCTGTTCCAGCCCGCCGAGAGCCGATGTTGTATCCGACGTCCGGACAAACGTCTCCTCGCCGTTCAATGTGCGCCGCCGTGAGGTGAATTCGGCGACTGCGCGGTCGAGGATCGGCGGCAGTTGTGTTCCCTGAGCTGCCGGTTCAGGCCGATGAGATGCAACTTCATGGAAACGGTGCTCTAGCCGCTCGATCTGGCCTGCAATCTGGTCGGTGTCGTAGCGGCTTCGCTTTGGCGCGTAGGCAGCGGGGCCCTTGCGCGCGACATGTTCGATACGACGGGTGAGGTCGTCGAGGCGCAGCTGAACCCTGGAGAAATCATCGGCGCGATCATCGCTGCGCTCGGCGGCTCGCGGCTGCTTGGATCCCTGGCCGCCCGCTTGTTGCAGGATGACGGTGTTGAGCCATTCGTTCAGAGGCAGTCCGGCCCGGCGAGCGGCAGCCTCCGCGGTTTCGCGGGCTTCGTAGCGAATGCCTTTGACGCGCCACGGAAGGCCAAATCTCATGCTCACACCCGCATCCGAGGTGGAGACGTTGAGAGTCTGGATCGACTCTCGTGGAACCGGGGCACGTTAATGACGGGTTGAGACGGGGCCCGGTTCTTCGTCCACGCCTCGACTTTTTGCCGGTTGCGGTAAACAAGCGGTTAACGCGCGGCGTCCGGCGCGCATTTAGATTCGACCAGCGCAACTTTGCCGAAGCGGCAGTGGCGCAATTTTGGGCAGGGCGGAAGTAAGATTTTCGGGGCGGAACACCCCGATGCTACCGAGGCCGGAAGTTGCAGGACTAGGATTTGCCCCGAGTCGGGACGAATTCAAGATTTGCAGCGGGGCGTGGATGGAGAACGAAAGCCGCAGCCACAAGCGCGGCGGTATTGCCGGTAACGGGGACGATGCGCAAGTGCCGGCGGTATCCGGCGGTTTTACCATCGCTGAACTGGCGCAAGAGGCCGGTGTCACGGTACGCGCGTTGCGGTTTTACCAAAGCAAGGGCTTGCTTCCGCGGCGTGAGGGACAGGCCGCGCTTTTCGGCCAGGACGATAGAAACAGCGTCGACTTTATTTTGCGAGGAAAGCGGCTCGGCTTCACGCTTGCGGAAATTCGGGAAATGCTCGAGGCGCGCGCACGCGGCGTTGTCGGATCGTTGCCGGTCACCCGCAAAAAATGCAGCGAGCAGATCAAGCTGCTTGAGCAGCAGCGCAACGACATCGACCGTGCGTTGGCGGAGCTGCGGCAGATTTACGTCGACATGTTTGGCTTCGCGGAGGCGCCGCGCGTGGCTGATGCGACCCCAGACGACGAGGGCTGAATGGCCGTGTTTGCGCGACTTCCGGCGCCCTTAACGCGGGTGTAAATCGCCCCCGACATAATCCTGATGTCATCGCCCGGAGAAACCGCGCGCTTCATATTCTGTTAACATCTCGCGGCGTGCTGCCGGGGAGAGGATCATGCCCACCTACAAGGCTCCAGTGGACGATGCGCTGTTTCTGCTCAACGACGTTTTCCATATCGATCGTTACGGCAATCTGCCCGGTTTCTCCGATGCCTCGCCCGATGTGGTCGAAGCGGTCCTGCGCGAAGCCGCCAAGTTCAGCGAGGAGGTGCTTACCCCGCTAAACCGCGTTGGTGACAAGGAAGGATGTAAACGTGCGGCCGACGGCAGCGTGACGACGCCGACAGGTTTCAAGGACGCCTACAAGCAAATCATCGACGGCGGCTGGATCGGCATTTCAGTGCCGGCCGAATACGGCGGGCAGGGGCTTCCGGCCACGATGACCGTCATGGTCAACGAGTTTCTATGCTCGGCCAACATGGCTTTCGCCATGTACCCGGGCCTCACGCAAGGCGCCATTGCCGCGCTGCTGGTGCACGCATCCGATGCGGTGAAGAAAAAATACGTGCCGAAGATGGTGGAAGGTGTCTGGACCGGCACGATGAACCTCACCGAGCCGCATTGTGGCACCGATCTCGGCCTGTTGCGCACGAAAGCGGTGAAGCAGAGCGACGGAAGCTACAAGATCACCGGTACCAAGATTTTCATCTCCGCCGGCGAGCATGATCTTTCGCAGAACATCATCCATCTCGTTCTCGCCCGCATCGAAGGTGCGCCGGCGGGTACGAAAGGCATATCGCTGTTCGTGGTACCGAAGTTTCTAGTAAAGGACGACGGCTCGATCGGCGCACGCAACGCAGTCACCTGCGGCTCGATCGAAGAGAAAATGGGCATTCACGGGAATTCGACCTGCGTGATGAACTACGACGGCGCCACCGGCTGGCTGATCGGCGAGGAGAACCGCGGGCTCAACGCGATGTTCACGATGATGAACGAGGCGCGCCTCGGCGTCGGCGTGCAGGGGCTCGCGCTGTCGGAAGTCGCCTACCAGAACGCGGCGATCTACGCGAGAGAGCGCTTGCAGGGTCGCGCGATTTCCGGCGTGAAATATCCCGACAAGCCGGCCGATCCGATTATCGTGCATCCGGACGTGCGGCGGACGCTGATGACCATCCGCGCCTTCAATGAGGCCGCGCGCGCGTTGGTGATGTGGACCGCGCTTAAGAGTGACATCGCCCACCGCTCGGACAATGAAAAGGACCGCAAAAGCGCCGACGACCACATGGGCCTGCTCACGCCCGTGATCAAGGGCGTGCTCACCGACAGCGGATTTGCCAATGCGGTGATGGCGCAACAGGTGTACGGCGGCCACGGTTACATTGCCGAGCACGGTATGGAACAGTTCGTACGCGACGCGCGCATCGCGCAGATCTACGAAGGCGCCAACGGTATCCAGGCGCTCGATCTCGTTGGCCGCAAGCTCGGCAAGGACGGTGGCCGCGCCATCATGGCATTCTTCAACGAGGTGCAGACCTATCTGAAGGAACGCACGAACAACGACGCGATGAACGTGTACCTCAAGCCGCTCGGCCAATCGCTGGCGCACCTGCAGGAAGCGTCGATGTGGTTCATGCAGAACGCCATGGCCAAGCCCGACAATGCCGGCGCGGGCTCATACGACTACATGCATCTCTTCGGACTGGTCGCGCTCGGCTACATGTGGTGCCTGATCGCCGAGGCGGCGCTCGCCCGGAAGGGCAATGGCGCGGCACCGGGCATAGATGCCAAGCTCGTCACAGCACGTTTCTTCATGGACCGTGTGCTGCCTGAAACCGCCACGCGGCTTGCGCGTATCAAAGCGGGCGCCGGGTCGACGATGGAATTGGCGGACGACGCTTTCTGATCGCCATCGCGCTGCACTGCGAAGTCGCATACACGCGGAACAAAAATCTTAGCCTCCCGTTTGTTTGTCAGCCAAGCCGCAAGGACGGATGGCGAAGGAGGCATTTATGAACGGTCTTATTTATCTCATCGGCCTGATCGTCGTTATCATGTTCATCCTGTCCTTTCTTGGATTGCGTTGAGCAAACAAGGAGATCGCATCGTGGCCACGAGCACGCGTACTGCGCCGGTCGGAGCGGACACGGCATTTGACATTCAATGGAGCGCGATTTTCGCTGGCGCTGTTGCGGCATCGGCGCTGGCCTTTATTTTGCACGCCTTTGCTGGGGCAATCGGTATATCGCTTTCGTCCGCCGCGCCTACTTGGCGCGACGCTTCGTTCGCCCTGATTCTGTTGTCCGGCCTTTATCTCATCCTTGTCGCGCTTGCATCGTACGCCTTTGGTGCCTTTGTTGCGGCACGAGTGCGCGCGCCGGTGGTCGGTACGGCAGACGACATAGAGTTCCGCGACGGCATGCACGGACTGATCGTCTGGGCGCTGGCAACGCTCCTGACTGGGCTGTTGGCGATCGCGCTCGTACAGGCGACACCGCGGCTCGCCGCGCCATCCGCCAACGGGCCATCGACGTCGGTCGCAGGCGAAAACATTATTGCCTACGATCTCGATCGCCTCTTCCGCAGTGAGCGCCGTCCGCAGGGTGTGGGGAATATGGATTATCCACGCGCGGAAGCGGCTCGAATTCTGCTCACAGCCTCAAGCCATAGCGGTCTGCAGCCGGATGATCGTACCTACCTCGCCCGGCTCGTATCCGCCATGACGGGTCTCGGCCAGCCAGAATCGGAGCGGCGCGTTGATACTGTCGTCGCTCAGGCGAGGGAGAACATTTCGCGTGCGCGCCACAGCGCCGTAATTCTTGGCTTCATGGTCGGTGCGGCGGCATTGGTCGGCGCCATCGCCGCATGGTTTGCGGCCTGCGCCGGTGGCCGGCAACGTGACGGACGCGAGGACTTGCACCCGCTGTGGGACTGGCGGCGATCGGTGACGCGACTTTAGGTCACGGTATCAGGCGAAGGCTATGCGCCGGCGCGAGCGCTGCAGAAGCCAGACCATGATTGACACGTTTACCAGGTTCCACGCGATGCCATTGAAGAACGCCGCGCGATAAGAGCCGGTGAGGTCGAAGATCAGGCCAGACAGCCAGCCGCCGAGCGCCATCCCGAGCAGAGTTGCCATCAGCACGATACCCAGGCGAGTGCCCGCTTCGCGCGGCGAAAAATATTCGCGCACGATAATGGCGTAGCTCGGCACAATGCCACCCTGAAACAGCCCGAACAGCGCCGAAATGACATAAAGAGAAATGAGCCCGTCGAACCAAAGATAGAGGAAGAGCGCGGTTCCCTGCAGCACCGAGCCGAGCAACAAGGTCCGCACGCCGCCGATGCGGTCGGCGATGAATCCGGAGGCGACGCGGCTGACAATGCCGAAGCCAAGCATCATGGACAGCATCTCGGCTCCGCGCGCGACGCCATAACCGAGATCGCCGCAGTAGGCGACGATGTGCACCTGCGGCATCGACATCGCCACGCAGCAGCTGACTCCGGCGACGCACAGGAGAACCTGCAATGTCATCGGCGAAACCGGCATGTTGGCCTGTCGCTCCGCCGCGGCTGCTCCTGTCTCGTCGGTGTGGTGATCCTCGACACGCCGGCGCATGAAGAGCACCAGCGGCATCATCGTTGCCAGGCAAAACAGGCCGACCCCGATATGCGTCATGCGCCAGCCGGACGCGGCGATGAAATGCTGCAGCACGGGTGGCCACACCGTGCCGGCAACATAGTTACCGACTGCGGCCAGCGACACCGCGATGCCGCGCCGGCGTACAAACCAGTGCGATATATCGGCCATCAGCGGCCCAAAGCTGGAAGAGCAGCCGATGCCGATCAGCAGGTGGGCACTCGCCACTTGCCACAGGCTTGATGACCATCCGGTGGCAAGGTAGCCGGCTGAAACCGCGAGCGTTCCAAGGGCAAGCGGGACCGCGATGCCGAAGCGATCCGCAAGCCGTCCCATCAGCACGCCGCCGCCGGCAAAGCCGAACATCACCATGGTAAAGGGCAGTGACGCGTCGGCGCGGCTTACACCGAAGTCGGTCTGGATCGTTGGTAGCGCCACCATGATCGACCACATGCCGACTCCGCCGATGGTGGAAATCGCCATCGCCACGACAAGGCGGAACCATGCGGCCGGCGAGTCGACGCCGCCGTGCACTTCAGACGTTCGTACAATCATGATGGGGAACCCGGCATTGCACCGGGGTGGTAACACCGCGCGAAGGAGTATTCCAGACGGCCGCCGATCCGCTATGCGAAAGCCGGAATGATGTCGCGGCCGAAGAGCCGAATTGAATGTGCGGCATGTTCGAAACGCATGTCACCGAACACCATCTGGCACAAGACGGTGTTCACGCCGGTCTCTGATTGCAGACGTGCCAAATAGTCGCGAACGGTAGCCGGCGAACCGGCGATGCCGTGACCGATGCGCTCGAGCGTGCCGAAATCGTTTGGGTAGATTTCCTTCAGGACGAAATCCACGCCCGCGCGCCGCCACAGGTGCTCAATCGCCTCGCGCCAGCGCGGATAGGCGGCGCGCGCAATCGATTGCGCTTGATCGTCAGTATCGGCGACGACGATATGCCGGGTAATTCCGATCCCCGGCAGCGCGGCACTGTCACGCCCGAGCTTTTTCCATTCCTCTCGATAGCGATCACTGATCGCCCGTGCGCGGGCGCCCGGTCCCAGCGACACCACGTTCACGCCGCGTGGTGCTGCCCATGCAATCGCGTCCGCATTTGGTGCGCCGTACCAGAGCGGCGGGTGCGGACGCTGCACCGGTTTCATCTGAACGACATAATCCTTGTAGTTGTAGAAGCGCCCCTCGAAGTCGACCACGTCGGCGTCGAAAGCGCGCATGAGCACGCTGAATGCCTCGTGATACATCGCCGGCGCCAGCGCGGGATCGACGCCGAGACGCTGATGCTCGATCAATGCGCCGCCGCGGCCTACGCCCACTGTGAGGCGGCCGCCGCTGAGATGGTCGAGCATGCATATTTCTTCGTAGAGGCGCAGGGGATGATGAAGCGGAAGGACGTAAACAAGCGGGCCGATCCTGATTTTGCTGGTGCGCTGGATCGCCGCTGCCAGGAACACGCTAGGGCTCCCCGCCATGCCGAGCGGCGTCGAGTGGTGCTCCGCCATGTGGTAGGCGTGAAAGCCCGATTGCTCGATCAGCTGGATCAGGCGCAGGCGGTTTTCGAAAAATTGGCCCAACGGCCCACCATCGCTGTCGAGGTGATCGAAGATGGCGAACTTCAGCATATCAGGGGGCTCCGTGACGCCGGCCTAAAAGCCCGCTAGCCTGCAGGGCGAGCCGTTGCGTTTGAAAACGGCCCTTGGGAGAACTTGCATGCGAAAGACTTTGCTTTTTGCGGCGGCGGCAATGCTGGCGGTCACTTCAGCGAACGCGCAGCAGACCGTCAAGATCGGCCTGATCATGGCCTATTCGGGTCAGTTCGCCGACACCGCGGCGCAGATGGACAATGCCATCAAGCTTTACGTCAAGCAGCATGGTGACACCGTTGCCGGAAAGAAGATTGAACTAATCCGCAAGGATACGAACGGACCTAATCCGGATGTCGCCAAGCGGCTGGCGCAGGAGCTCGTGGTGCGTGACAAGGTCGATATTCTCGCAGGCTTCACGCTTACGCCGGAAGCGCTCGGAGCGGCCGACATTTCCGCCGAAGCCAAGAAGCTCATGGTGGTGATGAATGCGGCAACCTCCATCATCACCGCCAAGTCCCCGTATATCGCGCGTACATCGCTGACTATTCCGCAGCTCGAGAATGCATTCGGCGCCTGGGTGTACAAGAGCGGCGTGCGCAGGGTGTACACGATGGTCTCGGACTACGGTCCGGGGATCGACGCGGAGACGTGGTTCGTCAAAAGCTTCAAGGATGCGGGAGGGCAGATTGTCGGATCGGTCCGCATGCCGATCGCCAGCCCTGACTTCTCGGCCTTCGTGCAGCGCGCGAAGGATGTCGACCCCGAGGCGATTTTCATTTTCATTCCGGGCGGAGCGCAGCCTCCGGCCATCGCCAAGGCGATGCAGGAGCGCGGCATCCCGCCGAGCAAGATCCTCGGCCAAGGTGAGATCACGATGGATGACAATGCGCTCAAGAGCATGGGCGACTCTGCCATCGGTATCCGCACGGTTTTTCACTACGGCTGGGAGCACAAATCGCCGATGAACCAAGCTTTCGTGAAGGCCTTCCGGGACGAATACAAACGAAATCCCGACGTGTTCTCGATCGGTGGCTGGGATGGCATGCACCTGATCTACGAGACTTTGAAAAAAACCGGCGGCAAGGCTGACGGGGATTCGTTGATCGCCGCGGCCAAGGGGATGAGCTGGGAAAGCCCGCGTGGCCCCATTTCGATTGACCCGAATACCCGCGATATTGTGCAGAACGTCTACATCCGCCGGGTCGAAAAAGTCGGCGGCGCCAGCCAGAATGTGGAATTTGACAAGATCGAGAACGTCAAGGATCCGGCGAAGTAGCCATAAATTGTGCCGCGAAGTCAGCCGCCGCCGGGCGGCTGACCCCTCGCGCGCACAGGCAGCCGGCCTTATTGTGCTGAAACGCGAGTCGCCCGATGAACGCTCTCAACCTGCCGCGGCCGGACTGGATGACCGAAGATCTCGTGCTGCTCGAGGAGCAGGCGCGACGATACATTGCCGACGAGTTTGTCCCGCACCTCGACCGCTGGCACGAAGCCGGCATTTACGATCGCGACGTGTGGACCAAGGCCGGCGAGGCCGGACTCCTTTGCGCCTCCATGCCGGAGGAATATGGCGGTGCCGGCGGAACCTTCGCCCATGAAGCGGTGATCAACCGCGAGTTCGCACTTGCCGGATTTGACACATTCGGCGCGCCGCTCCACTCGGGCATCGTCGCGCCTTATATTTTGCACTACGGCACCGAAGAGCAGAAGAAGCGCTGGCTCCCGAAACTCGCGACCGGCGAGTTCGTTGGCGCAATCGCAATGACCGAGCCGGGGACCGGATCCGATCTGCAGGGCGTGCGCGCGTCGGCGAAGAAGTCGGGCAACGGCTATGTGCTCAACGGCTCGAAGACGTTTATCACCAACGGCCAGCACGCCAATTTGATCATCGTCGTTGCAAAAACCGATCCGAAAGCGGGGGCGAAAGGCACTTCGCTGTTCGTGGTCGAGACTGATGACGCGCAAGGTTTCCGCCGCGGCCGCAAGCTGAAAAAGCTCGGCATGGATTCAGCCGACACCTCCGAGCTGTTTTTCGAGGACGTGCAATTGCCGGCCTCGAGCCTGCTCGGCACCGAGGAAGGGCAGGGCTTCTACCAGCTGATGAAGGAACTGCCGCAGGAGCGCTTGATCGTCGCCATCCATGCGGTCGCGATGATGGAGCGGGCGCTGGCGCTTACCGTTGACTATGTGAAGCAGCGCAAGGCCTTCGGCCAGGCGATCATCGAATTCCAGAACACGCAGTTCGAGCTTGCCGAGTGCAAGACGGAAGCGACCATTGCCAAGGTCTTCCTCGACCATTGCATCGAAAGGCACGTCAAGGGCGATCTCGACACCGTGACTGCCTCGATGGCCAAATACCGCCTCACCGATACGCAAGGCAAAGTGATCGACCGGTGCCTGCAATTGTTCGGCGGCTATGGCTATATGGACGAATATCCGATCTCCCGGATGTACCGGGATGCGCGCGTTCTGCGCATCTACGCGGGCACCAACGAGATCATGAAATTGCTGATCGCGAGGAGTTTGTAATTCCTAGCCGTCGTCCCGGGCGAGCGCGAAGCGCGAGACCCGGGACCCATACTCCGCAGTCTATCGATTGGCTGCGGCCTATGGGTCCCCGCCTTAGCGGGGACGACAGCCGAACGGTTGGAGACAAAAATGGCCGATGCATTCATTTACGACGCCATCCGCACGCCGCGCGGGCGAGGGAAGGCCGACGGCGCGCTGCACGAGGTGACTGCGCTTAATCTGGCTGGGCAGACGCTCGCAGCGGTAAAGGACCGCAACAAGCTGGACCCGGCGCTGGTCGACGACGTCGTTCTGGGGTGCGTCGATCCGGTCGGCGAGGCAGGTGGCGACATCGCACGCGCAGCCGCGCTTGTCGCCGGTCTCGGCGACGACGTGCCGGGCGTGCAGATCAATCGCTTTTGCGCCTCCGGCCTTGATGCGGTGAATTTCGCGGCGGCCGAGGTGATGTCGGGCCAGCACGAGATGACAATCGGCGGCGGTGCTGAGTCCATGAGCCGCGTCGGCATCGGCGCGTCCGGCGGTGCCTGGCCGGTCGACCCATCGATTGCCGTTACAACCTATTTTCTGCCGCAGGGCATTTCCGCCGACCTGATCGCGACCAAATACGGTTTCTCGCGTGATGACGTTGATGCCTACGCCGTCGAGAGCCAGAAGCGCGCGGCGAAAGCCTGGGACGAGGGCCGGTTCAAGAATTCGGTCATCCCGGTGAAGGACGTCAACGGCCTCACCATCCTCGCCAAGGATGAGCATATGCGTCCGGGGACGACCATGCAGACGCTCGCCAGTCTGCAACCGTCTTTCGTGCAGATGGGTGAGATGGCCGGCTTCGATGCGGTCGCGGTGCAACGTTATCCGGAAGTCGAGGCTGTGAACCACGTTCACACGCCGGGCAATTCGTCCGGCATAGTTGATGGGGCGGCCGCCGTGCTGATCGGCAGCAAGGCGGCGGGCAAGGCGGCCGGGTTGAAACCGCGCGCACGCATCCGCCAATTCGCGAATATCGGCTCCGAGCCGTCGATAATGCTCACCGGTCCAATTCCGGTTACCGAAAAGGTGCTCAAGAAAGCCGGCATGACCAAGAAGGACATCGACCTGTGGGAGCTCAATGAGGCCTTCGCTTCGGTCGTCCTGCGCTACATGCAGGCGCTCAATATTTCACACGATAAGATCAACGTGAATGGCGGCGCCATCGCGATGGGCCACCCGCTCGGCGCGACCGGTGCCATGATCCTTGGCACAGTGCTCGATGAACTCGAGCGGCGTGACAAGGAAACGGCGCTCGTCACGCTCTGCATCGGCGTTGGCATGGGAACTGCGACCATTATTGAGCGCGTCTGATGCCGAAGATCGACATCGACAAGATCCCGATCGATACCGCGACCGGCTACCCGCCGCCGTTCAACAAGGTGGTGGAAGGGCGCTCGCGCAAACGCCTCGCGCGCGCCGCCGGGCTTACGCATTTCGGCGTCAATATCTGCACCCTAACGCCCGGCGCGGCCTCCTCGCAACGTCACTGGCACGAGAAGGAGGACGAGCTCGTCTATGTGCTCCAAGGCGAGGTCGTTCTGCGCGAAGACGGCGGCGAGACCGTGCTCAAGCCGGGCGATGCGGCAGCTTGGAAGGCCGGCGTTGAAAACGGCCATTGCCTGATCAACAAATCAAGTCGTGATGCAGTGTTCATCGAAGTCGGCACGCGCGCGGCTGCAGAGCGTGCATTTTATTCGGACATCGACATGATGGTGACGCGCGACGACAAGGGTGCGCGCTACACGAGAAAGAACGGCGAGCCCTACTAGCGAAGCGAAACGAGGGAACCAGCGATGGCCAGCTTCAAACTTGACGTCGACAGCGACGGCATTGCGCTCGTCACCTGGGACATGGGCGATCGCTCGATGAACGTCATCACCATGGACGTCATCGCCGAGCTCGGCACGATCGTCGACAAGGTAACGAACGATGCCGCGATCAAGGGCGTGGTGATCACGTCCGGCAAGCCGGGGTTCTGCGGCGGCGCCGACCTGACGATGCTCGAACGCATGCGCGGCCTCTACACCGACATGGTCAGCAAGCAGGGCGAGGAAGCGGCCGCCAGGATGGTGTTCGACGAGAGCCGCAAGCTCTCGCAGCTCTATCGGCGCATCGAGACCTGCGGCAAGCCCTGGGTCTGCGCGCTCAATGGCACGGCGATGGGCGGTGGCTTCGAGCTCGCGCTCGCCTGCCACTACCGGGTCGCGTCCGACGACGCCAAGACGCGGCTCGGCCTGCCCGAAATCAAGATCGGCCTTTTTCCCGGCGCCGGCGGTACGCAGCGCGTCGCGCGCATGCTGCAGCCCGCCGACGCGCTGCAGTTCCTCCTCAAGGGCGACCAGTTGAAAGTCGACCGCGCCAAGGCGATGAAGCTGATCGATGCCGTGGTGCCGGAAGCCGACCTGATCAAGACCGCAAAGGACTGGATCAAGGCCGGCGGCAAGGCCAAGGCGCCTTGGGACACCGAGGGTTTCCGCCTTCCCGGCGGCCCGGTCTATTCCAAGGCCGGGATGATGACGTTCCCGGCGGCGAACGCGATCTATCGGCGCGAGACCTACGACAATTATCCCGCTGCACGGGCGATTCTGCAGGTTGTGTATGAAGGCCTGCAGCTGCCGATGGACACGGCGCTGCGCGTCGAGTCGCGCTGGTTCGCGAAAATCCTGCGCTCGCCGGAAGCGGCGGCAATGATCCGCACGCTGTTCGTGTCGATGCAGGATCTCAACAAGGGCGCGCGCCGGCCGGCCAATGAGCCGCCGACAAGCCTGACGAAGATCGGCGTTGTCGGCGCAGGTTTCATGGGGGCCGGTATCGCCCAGGTGACCGCGGCGGCGGGCCTCCAGGTGGCGCTGATCGACCGTGACCAGGAGACAGCCGACAAGGGCAAGGCCGGCCTGCACAAGGCGCTCAGCGACCGCGTCATGAAAGGGCGCATGAAAGGCGCCGAGCGGGACGAACTGCTTGCGCGAATTACGCCGACGGCCGACTACGCGGCGCTGAAGGACTGCGATCTCGTCATTGAGGCGGTGTATGAGGATCGCAAGGTCAAATCCGATGTGGTCGCAAAGATTCAGGCCGTGATCGGCGACAAGGCGATCCTGGGCTCCAATACGTCGACGCTGCCGATCACAACGGTCGCCTCCGAGTTCAAGGACCCGGCGCGCTTCGTCGGCATCCATTTCTTCTCGCCGGTCGACCGCATGATGCTGGTCGAGATCATTCTCGGCAAGCAGACCGGTGACAAGGCGCTCGCGGTTGCGCTCGACTATGTGCGCGCCATCCGCAAGACGCCAATCGTCGTGAACGATTCGCGCGGCTTCTACACCTCGCGCGTGGTCGGCACCTATATCCGCGAAGGCCATCTGATGCTCACCGAGGGTGTGCCTCCGGCCATGATCGAGAACGTCGGCCGCATGGCCGGCATGCCGGTCGGCCCGCTCGCCCTGAACGACGAGGTGGCGGTCGACCTCGCCTGGAAGATTCTGAAAGCGACCGAGGCCGATCTTGGCGCCAAGGCGATCGATCCGCGGCAGAAGAAGCTTCTGCAGGAGATGGTCGAGAAACGCGGCCGTTTCGGCCGCAAGAATGGAAAAGGGTTCTACGACTACCCGGCGAACGGGCCGAAGAGGCTGTGGCCCGAGCTCGCCGATTTGCAGCCGAAGAAGCTTGATCCAGACACAATCGACATCGAGGAGCTGAAGTTGCGCCTGCTCGGCATCCAGGCGCTGGAAACCGCGCGCTGCTTCGACGAGAAAGTGCTTACTGACGTGCGCGAGGCGGACGTCGGTTCGATCCTGGGCTTCGGCTTTGCGCCGTTTTCGGGAGGTACGCTGTCGTGGATCGACATGATGGGCACGAAGAACTTCGTCGCCGCGTGCCGCAAGCTCGAGAAGAAGTACGGCGCGCGATTTGCGCCGAACAAGCTGCTGCTTGATCTCGCTGCGAAAGGCGAGGGCTTCTACGACCGCTTCGCGCCCGCGAAGAAGAAAGAGGCTGCCTGATAACCAGCTGATGTTCGACTATTTTCGAATTGAGCTGCCTGGTTTTTTTGCTATCGCGCTGGCGCTCTGCGCTGTGACTCCAATTTGTCTGTTTTGGCAGCCGGCAAGTCGGCTTGGACTGATCTATTTTTATGGGCCCTACCTCGCGCTTCTGCTGTGGCTCATTATAGTCGTCATGTGCGCCCGCGTGCATCGATGGCGGGGTCTTTGGCTGCTGGTTACTGCAGTGCTGATTCTACCAATGACTTATGTGCACTTTGGCTTGGTTGTATTGTGCGCATTCACCGGGAACTGCCTTTGAATTTTGAGGCGCTCCAGTGACGTCATCGTCCCGTTTGCAGTCTTTGTTCCGCTGGCGTGAAATTCCCGGCAGCGTCTGGATCCTCGGCCTCGTGTCGATGTTCATGGACGTCTCGTCCGAGATGATCCATGCGTTGCTGCCGCTGTATCTTGTCACGGTGCTCGGCACCTCGACGCTCACCGTCGGCATCATCGAAGGCATTGCCGAGGCGACCGCTTCGATCACCAAGATATTTTCCGGCGCGCTGAGCGACTATCTCGGCAGGCGCAAGTGGCTCGCCGCATTCGGCTATGGTCTTGCCGCCGTGACCAAGCCGGTATTTCCGCTCGCCTCCGGTATCGGCTGGCTGACAGCGGCGCGTTTCGTCGACCGCGTTGGCAAGGGCATCCGCGGCGCGCCGCGCGATGCACTGATTGCCGATCTCACACCGGCCAATTTGCGCGGCAGCGCCTATGGCCTGCGTCAGTCGCTCGATACTATCGGCGCAGTCGTAGGGCCGCTGCTGGCGATCGTGTTCATGGCGGCGCTTGCGAACAATTTTACTGCCGTGTTCTGGATCGCCGTAATTCCAGCTTTCATCTCGGTCGCCTTTATCGTGGTCGGCGTGCATGAGCCGGAGCGAAGGCAAGGGCTGCGCGAGGTACGGGCGCCGCTGTCCCGCCGCGAGCTGGCACGCCTGAGCCGGATTTACTGGATGATCGTCGGCGTGGCGGCGATCTTCACGTTGGCTCGATTCAGCGAAGCATTCCTGTTGCTGCGCGCGCAGTCGGTCGGGCTGCCGGTAACGGTCGTGCCGATGGTGCTGGTGGTCATGAACATCGTCTACACGCTGACGGCCTGGCCGGCTGGAGCTCTGTCCGATCGCATCGGACGATATGGTGTCGTCACGGTGGGATTTGCGCTGCTGGTCCTGGCTGATCTTGCGCTCGCCGTCGGCGGCAGCGTTGCCGTGGTGATGCTCGGCGTGGTGCTATGGGGCCTTCATATGGGCCTGACGCAGGGGCTGCTCTCCGCGCTGGTCGCCGACTCGGCGCCAGACGAATTGCGCGGCACGGCCTTCGGCATGTTCAACCTGGTGAGCGGTATCGCCATGCTGGTGGCGAGTGTGGTCGCCGGCGCGCTATGGGACATTGCAGGTCCGGCCGGTACGTTCCTCGCCGGCGCGGCATTCACCGCGATTGCACTGGCGGCGCTTCCCTTCGTGCGATGGCGCGCCATCAAGATCAGGCGGAGCTCAGCCGTATCTAAACCACCACCGTGAGCTTCTTCGCCGCGCGCGTGATGCCGGTATAGAGCCAGCGTTCGCGGCTGTCGGGAAATGCAAAAGATTCATCAAATAAAACGACGTCGTCCCATTGCGAGCCTTGCGCTTTGTGCACCGTGAGTACATAGCCATAGTCGAACTCGTCGTAAGGTTTGCGCCTTTGCCAATCGATATGCTCGATCCCGCCGATGAAGCATTCCGGACGCACTGAGACCTTTACGCCGCGCGTCGCGGTTTCATCGTCCGGCAGCAGGCGCATCGTCATGATGCCGGTTTTGGTGCCGCCCTTGCGGGCGCCTCGCTCCTTCACCGTCCAGAGCCCGCCATTGAACAAGCCTTTCTTGCGGTTGTTGCGCAGGCACACAAGCTTGTCGCCGGCTGACGGTATGTCGTCTTCGAAGCCGCGCCGCTCGCGCATGCGCTTGTTGTATGAGCGCCGCGTGACGTTACGACCGACCAGCACCTGGTCGGCCTCGAGCACGCGCTGCGGATCGAGATCGACTTTGCGAAGTACTTCCGTTTCGCCGTAACGGCCGGGCTCAAGATACTCGCCGGCGCGTATGTCCATCGACAGCCGCACGATCGGGTCATCCTGCGCCTGCCGGTGCACTTCGGTGAGCATCGCGTCGGGCTCGGCCTCGGTGAAGAAGCCGCCGCCCTGGATCGGCGGCAGCTGCGCGGGGTCGCCGAGCACCAGCACCGGCACGCCGAAGGAGAGCAGGTCGCGGCCGAGCTCGGCGTCGACCATCGAGCACTCGTCGATGATGATCAGCTCGGCCTTCGAGGCCGGCGCCTCGTCCCACAGGTCGAAGCTCGGAATTTCCTCGCCGCTCTCGCGCGCGCGGTAGATCAGGCTATGGATTGTCGAGGCGTCTCTGCAGCCTTTGCCGCGCATCACGCTCGCCGCTTTGCCGGTGAAGGCGGCGAATTTCACATCGCCGTCGGCCTCGTCGGCGATGTGGCGGGCAAGCGTGGTCTTGCCGGTGCCGGCATAACCGAACAGGCGGAAGACCTGCGGCGTGCCATTCGATCCGGGCTTGGACTTCAGCCATTCGGCGACGACGGTCAGCGCTTGCTGCTGGTGGGGGGTGAACTGGGGCATGGGCCAAAAATCAATAGAACAATCATGCTGGAAGACAAAGAACAAAATACGAACAGCTGTCTTGAGCCCATATAGGTAAAGATTCCTAGGCCGTGGCGGCTCTTTCTGAGAGGGTCAGATCAGCGTCGCGCGCACAATCGCTCTGCCGATCCTCACATTGCCCTTTGCCGGTTCCCATGTTTAAGGTCGCGACCTTTTTGACCTGCGTGATCCCGAAAAGTGGACCGGTTTTCGGAAAAGATCATGCACAAGGAAAATGTAACCCTACATGGCTCGTGACCAGGTCGACATGACGCCCATCGAGACGCGCGACGAACTCGTCGCCTGGCTCGAAGCGGGCTGTAAGCCAAAGACACAGTTCCGCGTCGGTACCGAGCATGAGAAGTTCGCCTTCACCGTCGCCGATCATCGGCCGGTACCTTATTCCGGCAAGCGCAGCATCCATTCCCTGCTCGACGGCATGCACGAACTGCTCGGCTGGGAGCCGATTATGGAAGGCGACAACATCATCGGCATGTTCGACGTGACCGGAGGCGGCGCCATCTCCCTGGAGCCGGGCGGCCAGTTCGAGCTGTCGGGCGCGCCCTATGACAACGTGCATCAGACCGCCGCCGAGTTGATGGCGCACCTCGCGCAGGTGCGCGAAGTGGCAAAGCCGCTGGGCATCGGTTTTCTCGGAATTGGCATGACGCCGAACTGGACGCGCGGCGACATGCCGAAGATGCCCAAGGGACGCTACAAGATCATGACCGCCTACATGCCGAAGGTGGGCAAGTTCGGCCTCGATATGATGTACCGGACGTGCACGGTGCAGGCGAACCTTGATTTCGCCAGTGAAGCCGACATGGTCAAGAAATTGCGTGTGTCGCTCGCGCTGCAACCGGTGGCGACTGCATTGTTTGCCAATTCGCCTTTCACCGAGGGCAAGCCCAACGGTTTCCTGTCGATGCGCTCGCAGATCTGGACAGATACCGACAACCAGCGCGCCGGCATGCTGCCCTGGACGTTTGAGAATGGCATGGGCTTTGAACGATGGGTCGATTACGCGCTCGATGTTCCGATGTACTTCGTCAAGCGCGGCGACAAATACATCGATGTTGCGGGCAAGTCGTTCCGCGATTTTTTTGCGGGGAAGCTGGCGGAATTACCGGGCGAGCGGCCGACGATTTCCGACTGGGCCAATCACCTGAGCACGATTTTCCCGGAGGTGCGGCTCAAGCGGTATCTTGAGATGCGTGGCGCCGATGGCGGGCCGTGGCGACGTCTGCCGTCGCTGTCGGCCCTATGGGTCGGCCTGCTTTATGATGATGATGTGCTCGAGGCCTGCTGGGATCTGGTCAAATCATGGACCGCCGAGGAACGGCAGAGGCTGCGTGACGAGGTGCCGAAACTCGGCTTCAAGGCGCAGGTCCGCAATCGCGACGTGCTCTCGCTGGCGGATGAATTGGTACGGCTGTGTTCACAAGGGCTCGGGCGGCGCAAGCGGCTTGATCGCAATGGTCGCGACGAAACGCGCTACCTGCGCCCGCTCGAAGAATCGATTGCCCGCGGCATCACGCCGGCCGAAGAATTGCTCGAGCGCTTTCATGGCGAATGGGCCGGCTCGGTCGATCCGATCTTCGAGGAATACGCGTACTGATCGGCGCGAGCTATTCAGCCGCCTGCGCTGCATCCGACAGGTTGTCGAGCGACGAAATGATGTGCTCGGCGAGCGCATCGGCGAGCGCCGAGCTCTCGTGCGCGTTGCGTACCAGCCCGATGCGGCAGCTTGGCAGGTCGGGGAAACCATCCGACGAGGACAGAACTCGCATGCCCGGGCGCAGGCCCGACTCAGGGAGGACCGAGACTGCCAGTCCGGCCAGCACTGCGGCGGCGACCGCGCCGGCGTTCGAACTCGAGTAGAGCACGCGGAACGGACGGCCGATCGCTTCCAGCCGTTCAATGGCGATGCGGCGCCAGGTGCAGCTCGGCCGCCCGAGCGCCAGCGGCATGCGTTCCTCAAGATGGGTTGAGTGGCGATTTGAAGTTACCCAGAGCAGCCGCTCGCGGCGAAACGTTTCCGAGGCGCGCTTGCTTTCGCAATTCGTGACGATCGCCAGGTCGATCTCGTTGGCGTCGATCCGCTCGAGCAGGTCGACGGAGGGCTCGCAAATCACCGACAGCTCGACTGCCGGGTAGCCGTGCGAGAAGCGCGCCATGATCTCAGGCAGGTAACGGTCGGCATAATCGTCGGGAACGCCCAAGCGCACGCGGCCGGACAGTTCGGCGTCGGAAAATGCGGCAAGGGTTTCGACGTTGAGCTTGACGATCCGCCGCGCGTAATCGAGCAAGCGCTGCCCGTCTTCGGTCAGCTTCGAGGCGCGTCCGTCGCGCGAGAAAATCGGCCGCTCGAGACGCTCCTCCAGCCGCTTCATCTGCATCGAGACGGCGGACTGGGTCTTGTTCACGACCTCGGCCGCCTTCGTGAAGCT
>JBKPRE010000090.1:0-5150 GCA_046734435.1 Pseudomonadota bacterium
AGCCGGCACAACAGCGATAGCCGCGCGCAAGGTGCTTTCTCCGTCGCCATCGCGGTTGAGCTGCCGGTAAAGGTCCGCGAGATTGATTGCCGCCACAGTGTACTGAGGACTTAGCCGGAGGGCCGCCTTGTATTCGGCCTCCGCCTCCTTGGTGAGACCCCGTCGCACATAGAAATTCGCAAGCGACGAACGGTCCTCCGGACGGTCGGCATTGAATTTGAGCGCGACGACAAACTCAGCCGCAGCGCGCTCGAAGCGATCGCGATCGGCCTGCGGCTGACGATCGGTCGGGACCGCAGCGAGCAGGCTCGCCGCCCGAGTGCGGACCCCGAGCACCGGATCGGACAGGAGCGGCGCGACCAATGGCCAGACCTGCGCGGCCGGCACATTCGCCAACATGTCCATTGCTGCGATCCGGACCATTGGATCGGAATCGGCGAGGCCGCGGCGGGCCAGATCCGCATTCGCGGGCGAAACATGAGGTGCGAGCTCGATAAGCGCGTTTGCCCGCGCGACATTGGGAGCGTTGGGATCGCCGGCGACTCTCGCGAGGAGTTGCGGGGCATCGGCACGATTGGCCGAAGCAGCCGCGAAGGCATCCACATAAGTCTGCAACCCTTTGCGGTCCGGTCCGAACCAGCGGACAACTGCGTCCGCGGCCCAGTGCGCCGGTTTATCGGTATGGCAATCGGTGCAGGCGTTTGGCGTGCCGTACTTCACGGACAAATCCGGCCGCGGAACCCGCAGGCTGTGATCATGACGGGAGTCGCCCACCATGTATGTGCGCGCCGGCATGTGGCACGAAACGCAATTCGGAGCGGCATCGGTTTGGTGATGATGGTTGTGCTTTGCCCCGGCGTAGACTTCGGACGCGTGGCACTGGAGACAGACACCATCGCCGGCAATTCTCTGCTTGCCGCTGTGAGGGTCGTGGCAGTTGCTGCAGGTCACGCCTGCCGCAAACATCTTGCTCTGCTTGAACGGGACGTAATTATAGGCCTCGGCGACGTCCCGCATTTGGCCGTCGGGCCAGTAGACGTCTCTTGCAAGCGGCGCGGCAATCGCGTGCGTGTCCTGAAGCCAGTGCCCCGGCACCCATTTTTCCGACAACTCGCTGCGACGCGCATGGCAGCGGCCGCAGGTTTCAACTTCCGTGCGTAGAAGATTGGTCGGGAGATTGCGCCGAACGTTTCCGCTGGCCGGATCGTGCGTCCATATGACCCCTTCGCGCTCATCGAGACGAACGAGCAAGCCTTTGCTGCGATCCTCTTGCCGGCCGAAGGGCCACCAACTCTGTTGCGCGCGAGCCCAGACGACGTGGTTGGACCCTTGCCCGTGACAGGCCTCGCAGCCCACGCTTATTTCGGACCACGTCGTTGCGTAGCGGTCGCGTTCGGCGTCGTAATTCTTCCGCAGCCCGGTTGAATGACACTCGGCGCACATAAAGTTCCAGTTCTGATTGAGCTTCGTCCAATGCAGCACGTCGTCGTGGCGGATTTTTTCATCGGGATAAAGATGGAACCACCGTTGCCCGCCCTTTTCCTTTGGGCGCGCATCCCAGGCGATCGAAAGTGCCTGCACGCGGCCGTCCGGAAACTCGATCAGGTACTGCTGCAGCGGATCGACGCCGAAGGTATATTTCACCTGGAAGGTGGCGAGCTTTCCATCCGGTCCGTCCGTCTCGACAAGATACTTGCTGTCCTTACGGAAGAAACGCGAGCGGACGCCGTTATAGTCGAACGTCGCGCCGCTGAAGTCGCCGAGCACTGATTTCTCGGTCGCGTGATCCATGGCGTGCTTGTGCTGCGAGTCGCGCCACAACGCGGCCTCCACGCGATGACATCCCGAGCACGTCTCGCTGCCGACGAATTCCGCCGCAGCCTGTCCCGCTTGGTGCGAGCTTTGGAAGATTGGCCACCTGGGCGCAAACAGACCGAACGACAGAACGACGACAAATCCAGCGGCAAGACTCGTCGCCGCGATCCGAAGCAACGACGCAAAACGTTTTTGGGTCTGGTCAAACGCCGCAGGCTGTGCGTCGTCCGTCGGCTGGCTCGCTTTTGACGGCTTGTTTCGCTTGGAGGCCACGCCACACTCCGAGGCCTATGCAGACAAACAATGACGGCCTGTCAGATCTTCATTGTTTGGGAAGTTTTTGGACGTCCCTCGCCATTTGCAGACAGGTCAACAGCTCGACGTAACTTTGCGATCCAACCAGGTCGGTAACCATGCTCGAACAACGGGCCCTGCTCTCCGGCGAGAAACGCTTCCATTGAGCGACGAGCGTCTTCCGGGCGTTTTGTTCGTCCGTCATGCAGGCCTTGTTGCCGCCGCCGCCCGGATAGGCTGCAACGTCGGCACGGCAGCTCTTGGTGAAATCCAGCTTCGGTACGTCGTCTGCCAACGCCCCATCCGCGAGAAGACCAAACAATGCAGTAACGACCAACGCGCCGGCTTTTCTCATACTGAGCCCCCGAAGCTAAAGAGAGTGCCACAACCTGCGGCAACAATCCGGCACAGCATACATCATTTCGTCAGATCGCAGGTCGCAATTTCAGAGCTGAAAGGCCCGCAGTGACATTAGCCCCGACCGAGCCCTCGACCGAAACGGGCTGCAGCGCAATCGTTCGGTTGGAGCCGCCGATCAGGACATTGGCGCCAGCACCGGCGACGAAGGCGGCGTCGGCAGATGCGCCGATATATTCGCCGGCGAGCGCCCCGGCCGGTATTCCATCGGTCGGTGCGAGCACGGCCCAACTAAGAACGCCACCGGCAGTGACCCCGAGGCTGACCCCGACCGTATTGAGTGCGCCGTCATAGCTTTGCGGAGGCCCACCGGCGCCCGGAACGTAACGACATTCCATGGACTGATGGCCGGCGATAATGAACCCGATACTCGGGTTGAGTTTGCACGTCAGCATTCCGACCTGTGTCCAGGGTTTTCCCGATTGCGCAAATGCCGGGATGGCAAAGATCGAGAGTACGACCAAGGCGAGCAAGCTTCGAATGGTATGCATCGGAGCACCCTTCATAATGAGCCGGTTATCGCGGTGAATCACAATCCACCGAACCGATAGTTCAAGCCGAGCCGCACCTCGCTGTGATGCGAGATGTCGAGCGAGGCTGCAGTCATATAGAGATACTCAAACTTGGCGCTTATATTTGGAGTGATGCCGTATTCAATGCCGGCCCCAAGCACGGCGCCAACCTGCTTTTTGTTGCCTGAGCAACCGACGATCAAGTATGTCCCGCAGGTGAAGCCGAGAGCGGGAGCGAAGCTGGTTTTTGTACCCAGCAGCGCGAGACCGCCCGTCGCATACAATAACCAATTGTCATGCGCGTAGCCGAGGCGCGCTCGTGCCGTTGCTTCCCAGTTGATCTCCGTCGTCGCACTTACGGGGCCGCCAAGAGGCACGCCGCCGACCGCCGGGGTGAATGTCGAAGAACCCTTGAGACCGGCCCAGTCGATATCGGCTTCGAAGCCGATGACAACATGTCCTGACTGAATCTGCGCGCCCGCCGTTCCGCCGATGACGCCGCCGGAGAAATCAATCGACTGTTCGTCGAAACGGTTCGTTATCAGGTTAAGCGGGTCCTGGCGTCCCCATCCGTAGCCGCCGTTCAACCCGACGTAAATTCCGGTCCAATTGTAGACCGGCGTCGGAGACATCAATGGCGCCGGAGCGGGTCGTCGCGGCAAGTCGGCTGCCGATACGGTCTGCGCCAGTCCGCTAAACAGAGCAAAAGCAAGGAGCAGCGATTTCGAACGATCCATGAGATTTCCCCGATTTCACCTGAACGCGAACTGATCTGTATTGCCGATGGAAAGAAATGCGGGCGCCCTTTGTGGGCGCCCGCATCGGCTTGGCTATTATTGGCCTGCGTGGCTGGCCGTCTTCATTTCCCGGACTTGCTGTATGACCTGCTCCAGATTGTAGCTGGCCGGATTTTGCAGCGGCGGGAACGGAATGTAGCTCTCGAGCTCCTTCAGCCACAGCACCTGGCCAATCGGCAACATGTTCCAGTCATAGACATAGGCGGTAGACGGAGAAGAAATCGCCCCGCCCATACCCGTGAGCGTCTTGAATTGCTGGCCGATAGAGGCCTCGAACGGGTCGCGTTTGATGTTGACCACCTGGGTCCAGTGATAGGGAACCACGCCAGTGAGGAAGCCCTGGGGGGCATCGGACACCATCGCGAAGTACATTTTCCAGTTCTTGTAGCGGACCGCGGAAGGGTCCTTGCCGGAATAGTAGAAGAACGTGTCGCGTGCCGACTTCTCCGACCTGCCGGTCAGGTAGTCGATCTGGTTCACGCCATCGAGCGTGGTCTTGACGATTCCCGGATACTGGCCGGCCTCGATGCGGGCCTTCAGCGCATTACCCTTCGGACCGCCGGCGATTTCGACCAGCGTTGGCAACCAGTCAAGCGAAGCAAATATGTCGTTCTTGACGGTGCCCGGCCTGATGACACCTGGCCAGCGGATCACCATCGGGGCGCGCATGCCGCCTTCCCAGGTGGTCAACTTGCCGCCCTTGAACGGGGTGACGCCGCCGTCCGGGAAAGTGATGGTCTCGGCACCGTTGTCGGTCGTGAAAACGACGATGGTGTTGTTCGTTTGGCCCATGTCGTCGATCTTCTTGAGCACGACGCCGATATTGTCGTCCATCTGCTTCATACCGGCTTCGTTGACGCCCCAATCCTTGCCGCCGGGCTCACCGACCAGGGCCAGGTACTTGTCCGGCAACACGGTGGTGATGTGCATGCGCGCCGGGTTGTACCAGACGAAGAACGGCTTGTTGGTCCGGCGCGGATCATTGCGGTCGAGGAAGTCAACGACCTTGGCCGAAATCTCCTCGTCGACTGTTTTCGAACGCTCCAGGGTCAACGGACCCTCGTCCTTGCATGTCATGTTCTTGACAGTGCCGTCGGATTTGCAGGCGAGCACAGGACGCGGCGGCGTCAGGCAGATGCTCGTTTTGGGGTCGACCGCGCCGGGCACTTCAGGCACGCCGGGAATCGGCGTGTTCTTGCACGGCGGCGCGACGGTCTGCTGCGTTGGAGTTTTGTTGATGTCGGGGAAGCTCACGCCCTGCATGGCGTCGAGGTGGTACAGGTAACCCCAGAATTCCTGGAAGCCGTGCGCGGTC
>JBKPRE010000091.1:0-6420 GCA_046734435.1 Pseudomonadota bacterium
GATCAGGTCGCCTACTATGTTGACCTGTTCAAGAAAGTGCGCGAAACGCCCGAGTGGAAGAAGCTGATGGACGACGGAGCCTTCAACCAGACCTTCATGACCGGCGACGACTACGCAAAATGGGTCGCGAACGCCGAGAAGCTGCATGAAGGCTTGATGAAAGACGCTGGCTTCCTCGCCAAGACGAACTGATCTGCGGCACGTCTTCGAACCGCAGGACTAGAGGCAGGAATGAATGAAACGGTAAAAGAAACCGGTGGGGCGGGACCGTCCCACCGGGGTGTTGAAATTGGCGTGGCCATTGCCATGGCCCTCCTCGCGTTGATCGGAATCTACGGAAGCATCAAGGTCGGCATCGGTTGGGGCGCAGAGGGTCCGCGGGCCGGCTTCTTTCCGTTCTACGTCAGTCTGGCGGTTCTGATTTCGTGCGCGGTGAATCTTGCGAAGATTGTTCTGAGCACCGACGACGGCGCGTTGTTCGCGGAGTGGGGGCAGATCCGCCAGGTGATGGCAGTGGTCGTGCCCACCGCGATCTATGTCGCGGCTATTCCATTTCTCGGAATATATGTAGCTTCCGCGCTGCTGATCATCGCGTTCATGAAATGGCTGGGCAAATACAACTGGCTCATGTCGATTGCGGTCGGCGTGGTCGTTCCGATCCTCACATTTCTGATGTTTGAGGTCTGGTTTCTGGTGCCCCTACCGAAGGGACCGCTCGAAAACTTCCTGGGGTACTGAGTTGGGTGGCCGCCGGCAGGCGATATTCGGCGGTGTGAGGGACTAAGCGAAATGTTCGAAGATATCGGTAATTTGCTTCACGGTTTTGCGGTGGTCGTGCAGCCGTTCAACCTCGTGCTGATGGTTGTCGGCATCATCCTCGGCGTCATCGTCGGCGTGCTGCCGGGCCTGGGCGGCGCCAATGGCGTGGCAATCCTGCTGCCGCTGACGTTTTCCATGTCGCCGACCTCGGCGATCATCATGCTGTCGTGCATCTATTGGGGCGCGCTGTTCGGCGGTGCGATCACCTCGATATTGTTCAACATACCGGGCGAGCCGTGGTCGGTGGCGACCACGTTCGACGGCTATCCGATGGCGCAACAAGGGCGTGCCGGCGAAGCGCTCACCGCCGCCTTTACGTCATCGTTCGTTGGCGCCCTGTTCGCCGTCATCATGATCACGCTGGTGGCGCCGTTGGTCGCCAGCTTTGCCCTGCGCTTCGGGCCGGCCGAGATTTTCTCGGTTTACTTCCTGGCCTTCTGCAGTTTCGTCGGCCTCAGCAAGGAGCCTCCATTCAAGACGGTTGCGTCCATGATGCTCGGGTTCGGCCTCGGTGCAGTCGGACTCGATCAGGTGACTGGACAGCTGCGCCTGACGTTCGGCGTCGAGCAGATGCTCAATGGCTTTGATTTTCTCATCGCCGTCATTGGTCTGTTCGGCATCGGCGAAATCTTGCTCACGATGGAAGAGGGACTGAGCTTCCGCGGCACCATCGCCAAACTCAACCCGAGGGTTGTGTTCCAGACCTGGGCCCAGCTGCCGCGCTACTGGATGGTGTCGCTGCGCTCGTGCCTTATCGGTTGCTGGATGGGCATCAGCCCGGCCGGCGCGACGCCCGCTTCGTTCATGAGCTACGGCATCGCCAAACGCATTTCAAAGCATGGCCATAAGTTCGGCACCGGTCAGATCGAAGGCGTGGTTGCGCCGGAAACCGCCGCCCATGCCGCTGGTACGGCGGCGCTGCTTCCGATGATTTCACTCGGCGTACCGGGTTCGCCGACAGCCGCCGTGCTGCTCGGCGGCTTGCTGATCTGGGGTCTGCAACCGGGACCGCTTCTGTTCACTGAGCAGAAGGATTTCGTCTGGGGCCTCATCGCCAGCATGTATATGGGCAACATCGTCGGCCTCCTGATCGTGCTCACCTGCGTGCCGCTGTTCGCCGCGATTCTCCGCATTCCATTCAGCGTCATCGCGCCCGTCATCATGGTGTTCTGCGCGATCGGCGCTTACACCGTTCACAACAACACCTTCGACATCGTGATGATGCTGGTGTTCGGCGTCGTCGGCTACTTCATGAAGAAGTGCAATTACCCTCTGGCGCCGATGGTGCTGGCGATCGTGCTGGGCGATAAAGCCGAAGAGGCATTCCGCCAGTCGCTGCTTGCTTCGCAGGGCAGCCTCGGCGTGTTCTGGTCGAACGGCCTGGTGAGCACGATCATGGCGCTTGGCCTGATCGCGCTGTTCTGGCCGATCATTCAGGCCGGTTGGACCAGGCTGCGATCCGGCAAGTTACGGCCGGCCCAGTAGCGAGCGACCCAGGCAAGGCGACCCGGCAACCCGATGAAATCCACCCGTAATATCGGGCGGGTTGCGCCTTTCCACCTGTCTGGCATATTGTATACCAGTCATGAGTAGCCGATTGTATACCAGTCATGAGTAGCCGAGATCGTACCCCCCGCCGCGTCGGGATTTCTGGCCGTGTTGCTGCCCCTCGCACACCGCTTGCGCCGCATCCCGCGCTTGCGCCGATCGATGTGACGCCGAGCTTCAAGCACAAGGCCTACACCGCGTTGAAGAACGCGATCGTGGCGATGGACATCTATCGCAGCCGCGACGACGTCCGGCTGGACGAGCGCAAGCTCGCGCAGGATTTCGGCATCAGCCGCACGCCGGTGCGCGAGGCCATGGCGCAGCTCGAGAGCGAGGGCTTCGTCCGCTCGGTGCCGCGGCGTGGCATCTACGTGGTGCGCAAGACGAAGCGCGAGGTGATCGAGATGATCACCGCCTGGGCGGCGCTCGAAAGCATGGCGGCGCGCCTGATCACACAGACCGCGACCGACGAGGAGATCGCCGGCCTGCGCAAGATGTTCGCGACCTTCGAGAATGGCAAGCTGCGCGCGCACCTCGACGAATATTCCGACGTCAACATCGAGTTTCACCAGACCATCATCCGGCTCAGCCGCAACGACGTATTGATCGATCTTGCCGAGAACCTGTTTACGCATATGCGCATGATCCGCCGCACGACCATCGGCGAGCAGGATCGCGCCGACCGCTCGATCCGCGACCACATGAACATCATCGAAGCACTTGAAGCCCGTGCGACCGATCGCGCGGAAGAATTGGTGCGCGACCACGCGCTCGGCCTCGCCGACCACGTGTCGCGCTATGCCGATTATCTCGATTGAAAATAAAGCGACGGGAGACAGTCATGGCCGAAGCAGCAGTGAAGGCAAAACCCGAAACCGCGCCGGAAGCGGAACAGGAACTCACCGACGGATTTCACCTGATCATCGACGCGCTCAAGCTCAATGGTCTGACCACGATCTACGGTGTCCCTGGAATTCCGATCACGGATTTCGGTCGTATGGCGCAGGCCTCCGGCATCCGCGTGATTTCGTTCCGCCACGAGCAGAATGCCGGTTATGCGGCATCGATCGCCGGCTTTTTGACCAAGAAGCCCGGCATCTGCCTCACCGTGTCGGCCCCAGGCTTTCTCAACGGGCTCACCGCGCTCGCGCACGCCACCACCAACTGCTTCCCGATGATCCTGATCTCGGGCTCCTCCGAGCGCGAGATCGTCGACCTGCAGCAGGGCGACTACGAGGAAATGGATCAGCTCGCGATCGCCAAGCCGCTTTGCAAGGCCGCCTTCCGCATTCTGCACGCACAGGACATCGGCATCGGCATTGCGCGCGCGATCCGCGCTGCCGTCTCGGGGCGCCCCGGCGGTGTCTATCTCGACCTGCCGGCCAAGCTTTTCGGCCAGGTCGTGGATGCCGCGGCCGGCAGGAAATCACTCGTGAAAGTGATCGACGCAGCGCCGGCGCAAATCCCGGCGCCGGACGCGGTCAAGCGCGCGCTCGACGTCCTCAAGGGCGCCAAGCGACCTTTGATTATTCTTGGCAAAGGCGCGGCCTACGCGCAGGCCGACGATGCGATCCGCGCCTTCGTGGAGAAGAGCGGCGCGCCGTTCCTGCCGATGAGCATGGGCAAGGGCCTGCTGCCCGACACGCATCCGCAATGCGCCGGCGCGGCGCGCTCCACGGTTCTAAAGGATTCCGACGTCGTCCTGCTGATCGGCGCGCGCCTCAACTGGTTGCTGTCGCACGGGAAGGGAAAGACCTGGGGTGACGCGCCGAAGAAATTCATTCAGGTCGACATCGAGCCGAAAGAGATGGATTCGAACGTCGAGATCGCCGCGCCCGTGGTCGGCGATATCGGCTCGTGCGTATCCGCGCTTCTTGCCGGCATGGGCGGCAACTGGCCGGCCCCGCCGGCCGACTGGACCGGATCCGTCGCGAAAAAGCGGGAAGAGAACATTGCCAAGATGGCGCCGCGGCTGATGAACAACAATTCGCCGATGGACTACCACGGCGCCCTTGGCGTGCTGCGCACGATCGTCAAGGAGCGGCCCGACGCGATCCTGGTGAACGAAGGCGCCAACACGCTCGATCTCGCGCGCGGCATCATCGACGTCTATCAGCCGCGCAAGCGCCTCGACGTCGGCACCTGGGGCGTCATGGGCATCGGCATGGGCTATGCGATCGGTGCGTCGATCGAGACCGGCAAGCCGGTGCTCGCAGTCGAGGGCGACTCGGCCTTCGGCTTCTCCGGCATGGAGATCGAAACGGTCTGCCGCTACAAGCTGCCGGTCTGTGTGGTCATCTTCAATAACGACGGCATCTATCGCGGCACCGACACCAACGCAGCCAGTTCTGACCCCGCCACGACCGTGTTCGTCAAGGGCTCGCGCTACGACAAGATGATCGAAGCGTTCGGCGGTGTCGGCGTCAACGCGACTAGCCCCGACGAGCTCAAGCGCGCCGTCAACGCCGCCATGGACAGCGGCAAGCCGACGCTCATCAACGCGGTGATCGATCCGGCTGCCGGCAGCGAAAGCGGCCGCATCGGCAATCTCAATCCGCAAAGCAAGCTTCAGAAAAAGAAGTAACCGGTTCCAGTTCAGAGAAATTCAAGAGGAAAAACGTCAATGGCTACGCGCAAGACATCAAAAGGCAAAGGGAAGGCCCGCGCCAAGGCAGCGTCGAAGAAAGTCGTGAAGCTCAGGTCCAAGGCCGCCGCCAAAAAAGCAAACGGCAATGGTCATCTGCCACGGCCGTCGACCAAGGCCTGGGGCCAGGCCGGCAAGGCGCTCACCGGCGTGCGCATTCTCGATTTCACCCACGTGCAATCGGGTCCGACCTGCACCCAGCTGCTGGCCTGGCTCGGCGCCGATGTGATCAAGGTCGAGCGTCCGGGCGTCGGTGACATCACGCGGGGCCAGCTTGTGGACGTAAAGGGCGCCGACTCGCTCTATTTCACGATGCTCAATCACAACAAGCGCTCGATCACGATCGACTCCAAGCACCCGCAGGGCAAGCGCGTGCTCGACGAGTTGATCAAGACCTGCGACGTGCTCGTCGAGAATTTCGCGCCGGGCGCGCTCGATCGCATGGGGCTCACCTGGGAGCACATCCACAAGCTCAATCCGCGCATGATCGTGGCTTCGGTAAAGGGTTTCGGCCCCGGCCCCTACGAGGATTGCAAGGTCTATGAGAACGTTGCGCAGTGCGCGGGCGGTTCGGCCTCGACCACGGGTTTCCGTGAAGGGCCCCCGCTTGTTACCGGCGCCCAGATCGGCGACAGCGGCACCGGGCTTCACCTCGCGCTCGGCATCGTCTGCGCGCTGTTCCAGCGCAACCGCACCGGCCGTGGGCAAAAGGTGCTCGCCGCCATGCAGGATGGCGTGCTCAATCTCTGCCGCGTGAAATTGCGCGACCAGCAGCGGCTCAAGGCGGGCCCGCTCACCGAATACAGCCAATATGGCGAAGGCGTACCCTTCGGAGATGCGGTGCCGCGCGCGGGCAACGACTCCGGCGGCGGTCAGCCCGGCTGGATCCTGAAGTGCAAAGGCTGGGAGAACGATCCCGACGCCTACATTTACTTCATCACCCAGGCACCGGTGTGGGGCGAGATCTGCGATCTGATCGGCGAGCCGACATGGAAAACCGATCCGGAATACGCCACCCCGCGGGCGCGACTGCCGAAACTCAAGAGTATCTTTGCGCGCATCGAGCAGTGGACCATGACCAAGACCAAGTTCGAGGTCATGGAAATCTGCAACAAGGTCGATATCCCGGTCGGTCCGATCCTGTCGATGAAGGAGATCGCCGAGGAGCCCTCGCTGCGCAAGACCGGCACGGTGGTCGAGGTCGATCACCCAACGCGCGGCAAGTATCTGACGGTCGGTAATCCGATCAAACTGTCCGACTCGATCTCCGAAGTGAAGCGCTCTCCGCTGCTTGGCGAGCACACCGATGAGATTCTGAAGGACGTGCTCAAGCTCTCGGCAAAAGACATTGCCGAGATCAAGAACTCCGGCGCTCTCAGCGCGCCGAAGAAGGAAGAAAAGGCGGCGTA